>CADBYS010000026.1 GCA_902798965.1 uncultured Bacteroidales bacterium
TCGGGTTTATTTAGGTTAATTGCTGCTTGTGGGTTTGCGCCTCGCAGAGGTGAGGATTAGATTGATAAGGTAGCCATCAAGCTGGCTTGAATGGATGCCTTAGCAAGCTAAGACTCACGTGCAAAGCACGGCAACCCACAAGCAGTGTTTTTTAGGTTTTTGTTCTAACCCACACCCGCAGGCAGATTACTAACCTTGGTGCTCGGCGTCGTAGGCTGCACCAACGACCATCCACAGGTAGGATACCAGGGTCTTCTTGCCGCCCGGGGTGTTCTTCTGTGCCTCGAAGGCCTCGCGATCCTGGTTCATCGTCGCCAGGTTCTTCTTGCGCTGTGCCACCTGCGCCGATACTACCGAGAAACGGGTGCGTGCTGCCAACTCGTCCGCGGTGGGATCGGTGCTGCGGGTGTACGCGTCAGCCGGCTTCGAGTAGATGCGCTGACAGTTCGGGTTCGTGGTCGGTGCCGTACGGTGCGTCATGATCAGGTAGTTTCCGTGCTTGTGACCGTTCGCTTTCTTCGGTTTCAACATTGCGCCCTGGATGTACTCAATACCAGCCGCGCCTACAGTTGCTTTTGCCATTTTGTGTTCGGCGTTGTTTAGTTATCTATTCACGAATTAATCGAATTAAACTAATTCAGTGGATAGAATCCTCGCGCCGTACGAGGGGTTTAATATGTCAAAGATCGCTGCAACCCTTTCTTTTGGTCGTCTGTGACGCTCGCAAAAATGCGAGCGAAATGCAAAATATATTTCAGACGATAACGCCGCGGGCTGCTTTACGGCGAGAGGGTGTTCCGGAACTATGTCCCTCTATTAAGTAGTCATTTTGCTACAAGCTTTAGCCGTGAAACAGTGCGTGCAAGATTCTGACTAACAGCCTGCTGAGAAATTTTTAACTTGTGTGAAATTTCGCACTCATTGTAGCCTTGACGATACAATCGCAATACCTTGCATGCACGTCTGTGATTCCGTTCACGGGGCTGCGGATGTTCGGCATAATAACGGATCAGCTTATCGACGCGTTGCCCTACTTTCTCGCGGTACTCAAGGTCGGTTTCGTCCGGTCGGTCGAAATCAAGCATCTCTGTGTTGTCGTGGCACTCAAAGTGACTCTCGTGCTCATCGCGGCGCTTGAGAAGATTGCCGTAGAACTCCACGTAGGCGTTCGTAAAGTCCTCTATCTCATTCTTTTGCGAATCCTCAAACAACGCGATATACGTGTCGTTGAACAGGTCGTCATCGTAGATGTTTTTACTGTACAGCACATTCTTGATGCTTATCATATTGGTTTCAAAAGCTTTGGCAAATTCTTTTTTAGTCATAATTGTCTTTTTTATTTTTGTTCCGGAGGGGGAAACCCCGATAAAACCCCGATAAAACCCCGATGAAAGCCCGATGGGAGTTTCTTCCTCATAGTACTCCTCTTCATAATATTCCTCGTGTATCATAACTCAAATCGTTTTTTGATGGTCATCTCATAATCCTCGGCATCCTGCCGGGTGTAGAGTCCTGCCTGGCCTTGATAGATGGCGATGAAGAGCTCCTGATCGGCGGGGATGTTTCGGCCGTTATAGTTCGTCGGCACGGGTTCGGGGAAGCGCATCACCCAAAAGAACGGATTCGTTTTTGGTGCGCCGTGTTCGCTGAGGTAATCACGCATCGCGCGGCGCGCAACCTTGCTGCGCTCCAGCCACCGCATGAACGTCGCGGCTTTGCGGTTCGTGGAATGCTCCGAGCCCAGAAAATGACTCCAGATGTCGTTGCTGAACTCACCATATTTACGGTTTAATTCTTGTGTATCCATAATGATTAAAAATTTTTAAAACTCCCGCCTCTTAACCCCAAACCCCATTACTACTCTGTTAGGAGTTAAGAGTCGAGAGTATTTTATTTTTCTTTTTTGGTTCTTTTTTCTTTTGTTTGTTTTCTTTGATCGCCCAAGATTGGTCGATGCATTATCTCGCGCCTGACGTCGCGAGCACTTAACAAATACTTCTCTCGCTCATGAAATCGCGAGCACATAACACTCGCGTTCGGCAAATGGGGTGCGGAGATTAATCTTGTGGTCTCGGGTGCTCCTGTTTTTGCGACACCCCCCTGTCCCCCTAAAAGGGTGGAGATAGGTCGCTAAACAGGACACCACGAGCCCACTTCAACGCTGGTGCGTTGTGCCGGATGACATCCGGCAAAATGAAAGAAGCTAAGCCACAATCAGCAGGAAAGATTGTTACATCTATATTTTTCATCATTGCATCGTCTTTCGGAGGGTTAAGATCATCTCAACGCGAGATGTCATGTTCCGAAAAACGATGCAAAGGTAGGGAAAATATAAAGGAGTGCCTAATGTTCCTAAAATGCTTATTTAAATAGGAATCAACAAAAAATGGGCAATCCTTTCGGAAAGCCCATTTTTACGAGGGAAACGAGGAATAAAAAAAGTGGATTAGTTCCTAAAATTCCTAATTATTTACGGAAATAGGAATCTAAATCATCATAGATTTGATAGTCTTTTTTGCCTTCGTTGATGATCTTGCAGATCTTGCTTGAAAATGCTTTTTGGCGTACGGCGCACTCTAATTCGCATTGCTCTGTGAAAAATCGGTATATCGCCGCACCTTGGGGTTCTTTGCTGACCCATCCTCGTTCGTTCCAGCGATACCAGAAGCAAGCAACCATGAGGTTTAGGCGGTTGGTGGACTGACTGTCGAGTTGCATGTTTCCCATCCTGTGGTCGGCGACAAATTTGCAGACACGTTCGGCTTCGGTTTTGGATCGGAATGTGTCTTCATTGCCACGTACGTCCGCGAACAGGTATTGTGTTTTCGGTCCACGCGGCTTGGCCGGTGCGGAAGCTTCCTGCTTAGGCGTTTCCGCTTTGGGTGTTTCATCGTCCCAAGCTCGAAGACTTCTGTCCATCCCTTCGAATATACACTGACGGAACTCTTCGATTTGTTCGGGTGTTAGTTCATCGATACCAAAGAGTTTGAGCACTTTGATGTCTTGCCAATCTTCCCGGAGCAGTCGAACTATTTGTGCTGCTTTTTGTGCGCCGAAATGGTCGTATATCGAGTTAATCTCCATACGAATGTATAGCGGGCTGCAATACGGCCAAATAGCATTTCCCAAAATATACTTCTTATCCGGATTGAGATGGAGTGAATGCCATTTTTTAATAGGATTGGTCAAAAGCCGATCCCAAACAATCATATCTTTCGGGACATTATAACCACGATATATAGGTATATCCATGGCTTTCGGCAATTTGTTGGCAAACCACTCTCTACGCGCAGAAATCCAATCGAAAAATAGGTCGCTACATGGTGAACAGGTATTCCTTTCCTCGCTTGATTTTTCTGCAGCCACTCTTCCTGTCACGATAAACTTCGTTTCTAACTCATTCGGAATATCATCAATCCAAACAAGCGGATTCTGCATCAAATTCAAAATGCGCTGCATGGTATCAGTATCGTAACTATCCGTAGTCCTGAGCCAATCAATCATCTTAATATGAATAAGACATTGTTCCGCCAACAAGTGTAGTTGCAACAGATTATCTCCCCACGAAAAATAGTTGGTGTAATACAAGCCGCTCTGCTTGTCGAATTCCAGTTCATGCAATTTATATATTTGTCCGTTCTTTATACGAGAACGGAGCAACTTTTTCATTTCATCAATGGTAACGTAGGGAGTACGATGAGAATATTCACATGGTATATCGAATTCGCTTTCCATATTCTTATTTCGTTAAATCTTGATACATTTCAAACAATTTTGCCACGCAATCGCTTTCGGTCATCTTCGTGCTAAAGCCGTAAGCCGCCATCACGGCACGATCATTCTCTTGGTGTGCCTTGCGCAGTTCGGGGGGCATCGTTACCTCGTCGTAGAGGTCAGCGAGCGAACAATCAGGATACTTGGCGCGCGCATCCAATATGGCTTGGGCTGTTTGCTCTATCTTTGCCTTCTGTTCGTCCGTTGGCGTTGGCCACGGGAAGTTGTTGTAGACGATGGTGTTACTATAGCGATAGTCTGATTTGAGACGACCGCAAACAGCACGCATCCAAGCGTTATGAATGTTGGACGTCATTACTCCGAAGTGGTAGAGGCCCGCTTGCGGAACGACGAAAGCGAGGTTGCTCGTAACAATATCCTTAGTCATATAGCCGATAGGTATATATCGACGCCTTTCTGAACTGACGCTTGGCACGAGCAAATAATCGCTATCCGGCTGTCGGTTTTCTGTAAACAATGTCGGATAATCTGCCCATTTTTGCGTAGCGGCTTTAGGGCTGGATAGTCTCATCTGACGCACGTTTTCAATACGCTCTAAAACTGGCTGACAGGTACGCAATACAGATGGACTCACGTTCACCAACCACAAACAATAGCGAAATTTATTATTAATGAATTCATCGGAGCCGATAAATCGACGGACGTACGGAGCTATCTGTGGATACTCGCTCACTAATTCATCCCTTTCTTCTTGTGAAAGAATCAGATTTCCACCGTCAGTAGGCTGACTTCCTTTAATCATCTCCGGTACAGCACACATAGGCTTCTTGCGATTCTCAATAAAGACATTAGGTGCATCCAATAGATAGCCATTGATATTGGCACACTGCGTATATGTTCCATCCGGTAAATATAGCCGTTTCTGTACTTGGTTGTTGGCAATAGAAAATCCAAGAATAACACAATGTACGTGTGCTTTGATGTCCGCTTCGCTATCCCAACGGAAGGTACGATACGCGAAATCGAAATGGATGCCATATTTCTCAAAGAGAGGTTTCCATATAGCTGCAACTTGTTCGCCTTGTGTGATAGAATTGGTAGAGACAAGCGCTGCATGTATAGCGGGATTCTCCTTCATCATTTCAGCAGACTTGAGATACCAGCCAGCAACATAATCAATGTTACTGCCGAAACCTTTCATAATCGCTGCGAGATCATCTTTCTGCTCCTTGCTTTGATAGGTATATCCTACAAACGGCGGATTGCCCATGATGTAGTTGAGCTTTTCGGGGGCGATGACTTCCGACCAGTTGACGCGCAGCGCGTTGCCTTCGTGGATATAGGCGTTGGTCTTGAGCGGTAAGAAGTCCATGGCACGACCGGCAATAGCCGAGGTCTCCTTGAGCGTCTGGCTCTCGGCAATCCACAAGGCAGTCTTGGCTACGGTACAAGCGAAGTCGTTGATCTCTATGCCGTAGAACTGCGAGATATTGACCTTGATGAGAATATCGAAGGTAAGCACGTTTTCCCCGCCGAACATGGCTTGGATGACTTTGTTCTCCAACCGACGCAGCGAGAGGAACGTTTCCGTGAGGAAGTTACCGCTACCGCAAGCGGGATCAAAGAACGTGAGACTTGCCAACTTATCCTGGAAGACCTGCAAGGCTTGCTTGCGCGCACCGGCTTGCTTGATCTCCTGAATCTGCGCAAACTCTTTCTTTAGCCCGTTCAGGAACAAGGGGTCGATAACCTTATGGATATTCTCGATAGAGGTGTAGTGCATACCCCCGCTGCGACGCGTCTCGGGGTTCAAGGTGCTCTCGAACACCGCACCGAAGATAGTAGGACTGATCTCACTCCAGTCGAAGTCGTCGGAGGCTTTGGCAAGTAGCAGTTCCTTGAGCTCGTTGGTGAAACGCGGCACGATGATCTTCTCCTCGCTGAACAAGCCACCGTTCACGTAGGGGAAGGCAGCGATATCCGGCTCCAGATACGGGTCGCGTTCGGCAAGCGGCGTATCCAATAACACGAACAAGTCCATGAGCGCGCGGCGGAAATCCGTAGCGCCGTACTTGACCAGATAGTCATGGAACGCCGTGCGGCTGTTGAACAGACCGGCATCTTCGGCATAAAGGCAGAACACCAGACGCACGCAGAGGATATTCAGGCTGCGGAGCGTCTCGGGAGAGTTGGGGTCGATATATTGCTCAAGCAGCTTGTCGTAGATACGGCCGACAAGTTCACCCGCCTTGACGCTAACCTCCATCTCGCGCTTGAGATGTTCGTTGCCTTCGTCCACAAGGAACTGCAGGCGGTAGTATTCCTTTTCGAGATTTTCGAGAAGGATCTTCTGCGGTTCGCCGTTCGGCTGCTCCATGTCATATACCCAGAACTCGCGGAAGTTGCAGGTCACGATCCACCGCGGACGCTGGCTGTAGGGCAGTTCCGAGGCATAACGCTTGGCTTGCTGGAAGGGGTTGAGCGACGTGCCGTCGGATTGCTTGATAGGCGCACCAAGGTCTTTGTTGAGCGATTTCTGCTCAATCATCACTTTGGTTGACGGGATGAAACCGTCGATGAACGAGGTGTGGTCGAGGTGCACCTGTTGCTCATAGAGCAAGAACGAGTCCACGTGCTCCACGCCGAACACTTCGGTCAGGAGCGTTGACCAGAAGATCTGGCTCTCGCCTTTCTCATAGCCTTTACCTTTCCATCGCTCCGCAAACTCCTTTGCGGCTTTTTGTTGTTGTATCTGGGTCATATAGTGGTATTAGTTTTTCTATATTTCGGATTAGTAAAATAGGCAACACTTTTTCAGTAGGTGTATGTGAATTTGAGGCCGAGGATGGTGTGCATCCACCAGTGGCCTAACTCGCTTTGCATCTTCGGGCTGATGGGGACTTCGGCAGTGAGCGCGAGCTTGTAGGTCATACCGAGGGGACGGGCGAACGAAACACCGATCTCGGCGGACGGAGCGTACGAGAAGACCCATGTCGTCTCGCGTGTGACTGTGCGTTCGTAGGGGGCATTGTTGTCTTCGGCAGAGGGATTGTGAAGCTCGAAGATATTGTAGTCGAGCACACCGAACTTCATGCCGGCTTGCCAATACCAGTACTGCATCTCCATGCCTATCATCACGGGCACTTGCAACCGTACCAGGTTCGTGCGAAGATTCCAAGGGGTGTCAGTTATTATGCTGTAATCCCTCAAATAATTGATGCTCATCACATCCAGTCCTGTCGTGAGCAGCAGGTTGCGATGGCTGAACTGATATCCCAGACCTATACCTCCGCCTCCGCAGCTGTAGCTCCACCATTTGCCTTGTACGGAATATGCCTCGAGCGGTGATGTCATGCCGGCTATGACCCACGCTGCCAAGCGGTGGGTGCGGTGCAGGGGACGATTGAGACCGGCGGTGTTCGCCGGCTGCAACACAACTTGCAGTGCCGACTGATCGCTTGATGAACGGAGGATTGTTTGTGGTTCGTAGCCGCGATACGATACGGTAAGCGTGGCGTTGGCGGGGATGCTAAGTGAGAAGCGCCCGCCGTCGTCGGTGAGCGTAGCCATCGTCGTGCCTTCTACCGTGATGGTAGCGCCCACCAGAGGCAGACTGTCGGCAGACAGCACTACACCCTCCACGTGCCGTTGTGCCCTGAGCGGCATAGCGCAGAGGGTAAGCAGAAAAATGATATAGATAACTCGTGTACGCATCATGTGCCGGTTTGATTCTAATTCAGCATGCAAAGATACAAAAAATAATTGATATTTGCAAATTTTTTAGCAACTTTTTTGTTGCGGGCGAAAATAAAACTGACAAATTGGCAGAATTTACCATAGATGGTAAAGTGTGGTATAGTTTTTGTAGGTAATGAAGCGGCGGTTGAGAAGATAAAGGATACAAACGACCGCTGCGCTCAAAGACAAAAGATAAAAGACGAAAACAAACAACAATATGAACATAATTGAATTTATAACCAAGCTGTTCGGCAACAAGGCGCAGAAAGATATGCGTGAGGTGCAACCGTACGTAGATATGGTGAAGGAAGTTTATCCTGAGATAGATGCGTTGTCGAACGATGATTTGCGTGCGCGTTCGCAGGCATTGATGGACAAGATTGCCGCCTCGGTGGCCGAGAAGAAACAGAAGATGGCTGATCTGCGCGCCTCGATCGAAGCACTGGAGATCGACCAGCGCGAGAAGGTGTACGAGCAGATTGACAATATCGAGAAGGAGATCAAGGAGCAGTACAAAGTGATACTGCTGGACGTGCTGCCTGAGGCGTTCGCCATCGTTAAGTCCACCGCTCGCCGCTTCGCCGAGAACGAGACGATAGAGGTGACCGCCACGCAAATGGATCGTGACCTGGCTGCGAATCCGCGTTTCGACTTCGTTGAAATAGACGGCGACAAGGCTATCTACCGCAACCACTGGATGGCAGGCGGCAACGAGATAACCTGGGATATGGTTCACTACGATGTGCAGCTGTTCGGCGGCGTGGTACTGCACCAAGGCAAGATTGCCGAGATGGCGACCGGTGAAGGTAAGACGCTGGTAGCTACCCTGCCCGTGTTCCTGAACGCGTTGACGCACGAGGGTGTACATGTCGTTACGGTGAACGATTACCTCGCCAAGCGTGACTCGGAGTGGATGGGACCGCTGTATATGTTCCACGGCCTGAGCGTGGATTGCATCGACAAGCACAAACCCAACAGCGACGACCGCCGTCAGGCTTACGCGTGCGATATCACCTTTGGTACGAACAATGAGTTCGGCTTCGATTACCTGCGTGACAACATGGCAACCAGCCCGATGGATCTCGTACAACGCGGACACAACTACGCCATTGTGGATGAGGTGGACTCCGTGCTGATTGATGATGCCCGTACGCCGCTGATTATCTCCGGTCCTGTGCCCAAGGGCGACAACCAGATGTTCGACGAGTACAAGCACCGCGTAGAGCTGCTCGTTCGCACGCAGACCCAACTGACCACCCAACTGCTGACCGAGGCCAAGCAGAAGATGGGCAGCGCCGACCCGAAGGAGCGCGAGGAAGGTGAGTTGGCACTGTTCCGCGCATACAAAGGTATGCCGAAGAGCAAGGCACTGATCAAGTACCTGAGCGAGCAAGGCGTGAAGGTGCGCCTGCAGAAGACCGAGGAGCTATACCTGCAAGAGAACGAGAAGAACATGCACATCGCTACCGACGTGCTGTACTTCGTGATTGACGAGAAGAACAAGACCATCGAGCTCACCGACAAAGGTATAGATACGCTGACGGGAAACATGGACGACCCGCTGTTCTTTGTGCTGCCCGACGTAGGCTCGGAGATGGCAGAGCTGGAGCACGAGACGCTCACGCCGGAAGAGAAACAGGAGAAGAAAGATGCCATCCTGACGAACTACAGTATCAAATCGGAGCGCGTACACACCGTGAACCAGCTGCTGAAAGCTTACACGCTGTTCGAGAAAGATGTGGATTACATCATCGACAACAACGAGGTGAAGATCGTGGATGAGCAGACCGGCCGTATCATGGAAGGTCGCCGCTGGAGCGACGGATTGCACCAGGCCGTGGAAGCCAAGGAGAACGTGAAGGTGGAAGCTGCCACGCAGACCTTTGCCACCATCACCTTGCAGAACTACTTCCGTATGTACAGCAAGCTCGCCGGCATGACCGGTACGGCAGAGACGGAGGCAGGTGAGTTCTGGAACATCTACAAGCTGGATGTAGTGGTAATCCCGACGAACAAACCCATTGCGCGTCAGGACATGAACGACCGCATATACAAGACCAAACGCGAGAAGTACAACGCCGTGATTGACGAGATAACGGCTCTCGTTGCCAAAGGTCGTCCGGTACTGGTAGGTACGACGAGCGTGGAGATCTCGGAGTTGCTGTCGCGTATGTTGTCGCTGAGGAAGATCCCGCACAACGTGCTGAACGCCAAGCTGCACCAGCAAGAGGCTATGGTAGTAGCCGAAGCCGGTCGTCCGGGCGTAGTAACCATAGCGACGAACATGGCAGGTCGTGGTACGGATATCAAGCTCACGCCGGAGGTGAAGGAAGCCGGCGGTCTGGCTATCGTAGGTACAGAGCGCCATGAGAGCCGCCGTGTGGACAGGCAGCTGCGCGGTCGTGCCGGACGTCAGGGTGACCCGGGTAGTTCGGTATTCTTCGTTTCGCTCGAGGATGACTTGATGCGAATGTTCGGTTCGGAACGTATAGCCGGCATCATGGATCGACTCGGTATGCAGGAAGGCGAGATGATCGAGCACTCGATGGTTAGCAAGTCGATCGAGAACGCGCAAAAGAAAGTCGAAGAGAACAACTTCGGTATCCGTAAGCGCCTGATTGAGTACGACGATGTGATGAACCAGCAGCGTAACGTGATCTACGCCAAGCGTCGTCACGCCCTGATGGGTGAGCGTATAGGCGTGGATATAACGAACATGATCTACGACACAGCCGAGGCAGTTATCGCCAACTACCGTCCGTCGCTCGATTACGAGGGACTCAAGAATGACGTGCTGCAGGTATTTGCGATGGAAATGCCGTTTGACGAGGAGACCTTCCGCAGCAAGCGTGAGAACGTGCTTGCCGAGGAGCTGGCACAAGCCGCTCTGGACATGTTCAAGCGTAAGATGGACAGGTTGGCTCAGGTGGCTAACCCCGTTATCCAACAGGTATATGAGACCCGAGGACAGATGTACGAGAACATCCTCGTGCCGATCACCGACGGCCGCCACGTATATAACGTAAGCTGCAACCTGAAGCGCGCTGCCGAGAGCCAGAGCAAGGAGATCATCCGCGAGTTTGAGAAGCGCACCTTGCTGTACGTGATCGACGATGAGTGGAAGGAGCACCTGCGTGCCCTGGACGACCTGAAACAGAGCGTTCAGAACGCCTCGTACGAGCAGAAAGACCCGCTGTTGATCTACAAACTCGAGTCGTTCAACATCTTCAAGGGGATGCTCGACAACTTCAACCGTCGTGCCATAGCTATCCTGCTGCGCGGTCAGATCCGTACGGAAGCACCGGAGAACGTGCGTCAGGGTCAGGCTCCGCAACGCCAGGATTACAGCCGCTACCGCACGCAGAAAGATGCTGCCGACCAAGCCGCCCAGCGTAGCGGACAAGCCGCAGCAGCCGGACGCGACACACGCGAACAGCAACGGCCAATGCCCGTACATGTGGACAAGAAACCCCGTCCGAACGACCCGTGTCCGTGCGGCTCAGGAAAGAAATACAAACAGTGTCACGGAAGAATTGACAGTTAGTGACTGTGTGTTGGTGACTGCGTGTTGGTGACTGCGTGTTAGAGGTGCGTGATGCCCTGACGGACATGTTTGCTCCAACGATGGGAGATGACGAACGCGGCTGAGGCTGCAGGGTCATCTCCCATTGCTGTTGCGTAGGCAGTGACCATGATGCGCAGCGCCTCGCGGTCGATATTCAGTCGCTCGAAGTTCAGCCAACGCTGCTCGCGGCTTAGATGGCGGCAGATGGATATACGATTGAGGTCGATCACCTCCACACGGCTGCCGTCGGCATTGAAGAGGATATTCCCGCCCGAATAGTCGCGGTGCAGAATACCGCGCGTGTGCAACCGGGCAGTAAAGCGCCCGATGGCTTGCAGTATTTGGGTGCGGTTCGGGAACTCGGGATGACCGATGAGCTCGTTGAAGGTGTGGGTACACTCCGAGGCACGGCAAGCGTACCAACTCTCGCGTAGCACGCCGCACACGCGCACCTCGCGCCAGGCAATCGGCGCGGGAGTGAGCCCCGACATCTGCAGGGCGTATTCGTAACTGCGACGCGCCTTGCTCTTGCCTATCAGTCCGTACCACACACCGCGTAGCAGCTTAGGCGTAGCAAACTGCTTGACCACAGCATCCCCCGTCAGCCGCAGCGTGTTGCGGCGGGCAAAGATCACTTCTCCCTCCTGCCAGCGATCGAATTCCCCGACCTGGCGCACGGAACGGAAGCGGTTGAGGAACCGTGACCACGAGCGGTGGTAATGCAACGGTCCGCCCAGATATCGCTGCATATAATCGGGATGCCGGCGGTTGATGGCATCGATGATCTCCCGCTTGTGCTGCTTGGCACGGCTGCGCCGCGAGCCCGGTTGCACACGGTAGTACAGCCCTGTCTCATTGAGGCGCACATATCTGCCGCCCAGTTCCATCATACTCAACCAGAAATCCCAATCCTCACGATATATCTCCTGCCGGCAGAAGCCGCCCACGCGCTGCCAATCCGCCTTGCGGAACAGGCTGCAGGCATGAATCATGTTCTTGCGTGCCAAGCGCTCGTAGGAGAACTCCGGCAGTCTCCATTCGCCCTGCCTTGCGCCGAAATATTCGGCACGGCACCCTACGACGCGCACATCATCGCGCATGGCGGCGACGGCGTGCTCGATATAGTCAGGACTGATCTTGTCATCGGCATCCACGGGCAAGATATATTCGCCTGTGGCGTGGCTGATAGCCGTGTTCCGCGCCGCGCTGACACCGCTGTTGGGCTGACTCAGCACCCGGACTTCGGGATGCGACGCGGCATATTGCTGCACAATGTGCAGACTGCCGTCCGTACTTCCGTCGTCCACCACAACAACCTCCAGCGGGCGGTAGGTAGAAGCGAGCACACTGTCCAACGCTTCACCTATGAACGGTGCAGCGTTATACAGAGGTATGATGACGGATACTACGGGTTTCATATTCTATCCAATCCTTTTGTCAGTTTGCGCCAATAGTAAAGTAGCGGGTTACTGTATTTTAGTTGCTTCCACGGGCGAGAGGAATGCGGGGTGTGCAGCACGGGGTTGGATACTTGCAGGATATTCGTGAAGCCTAACTTGACTGCCATATGGCTGATATGTACGTCGTACCAGTTTTTTTCAGGATCGAGCTGGCAGAAGTCGTAAGCCTGCAGGAAGTTGCACGTAAGCAGCGTGCAGCAGAACGAGAGACGCTTGGTGCACGCACCGTCGGCTGTCAGTTTGCGCGCGTACTCGTAAGGGAAGTTCACCTCGCCGCGGTCGTTATGCGTGACGGCAGCCACCATCCCTACGCCATCGTTTACGGCTTGCAGCATTTTGGCAATAGTATCCTGACGTACGACCACATCGCTCTCGATGATCACGAGATGCTTGCCTTCCGCCACGGCCTTGGCTTGCGCATCGATAAGCGTGGTGCGGTAGTTGGGGGACGGATGGTCGGTAAGCGCAGACAGATGAATAACGGCAAACCCCCACTCTGCAGCCAGCGCATCCAGGGTCTGCGCATTCTCGGGCGACGAATAGTCATCGTACACGGTAAGCGTGTAGCCGCTATCAAGGATAGCGCGCAAGGTCTGCCGGGTGGATTCTATCGAGTCCTTGACAGGAACAATGATATTTGCCATTTTACCATTTGACATTTGTCATTTGCCATTTACCATTTGGTGATGAGGCCTTGTTTGCTGACGGTGAGTTGTGCACCGAACGAGTTACCGAACTGCGTACCGAAGTCAGCGGCGAGCGAGAGTCCTAAGGTCAGTCCCCAAGCCTGCTGCACGGTGCGCTGCACGTCCAGGCAGAGTGCGGTGTTCTGCGTCGAGTAAGGCACCTGGCTGTTATTGTTGCCGTAGTTTCGCGCGTAGGAAGCCCGCAAGCGGTAGCGGTAACCGTAGATATCTCCGCGCACGCCCACGTGATGCACGCGTACACGCGTATTTAAGGAATAGAGCGTGCCATCGGTGTTATAGAGGGGCGAGAGCAGATACGGATTGCCCAAGGTGTGCATATAACTGTTCCAGCCCGAACTATAGACAGCATTGCGGTAGTAGGAGTCGTTGCCGGCATAACACAAGCCGTCGCGGTCGTGCCACGGACCGGACTGATCGGTCGTGTTCAGCAGTTCGTATACGACCGATTGTACCCAAGGCTGATTGCTGAGGCGCAGATTGATACCCCACAAGCCATCGGCAATGTTCTGCCCGAAACCGATAAAGATCAGGTTATCCTCGCTCATGTTCTGCCAATAGGCATCGACCTGCCAGCCTGTACCCTTCGCCGTAAGCGTGAACTGCTGCGCGGTGACATGGTTGCCTTGGGCATTGAGCTGATCGTTGGGCATGTTGCCACCGGCACGCGCAAAGAACGTATTGACGAACGCGCGAAAGTCGTTGCCCAGATTGCCGTACGTGGGATGCATACCACCCCATTGGGCTGCGTGATGAAACTCGTAAGCTATGTTTACCGGCAGTCGTCCGCCCAGACGAAGGCCTAAATACTTATGGTGCAACATCGCTTTCTGCACGAGTATATCATCGGTAAGCCAAGCGTGCGTCAAGCCGCCCTTGAACTCGAAGTAGCCGTAGCAGCCGGGGAAAGCGGTGTAGCGGTCGATGCCCACACTCACGCGCGGCATGTTCGGTGCGTTTGGTGACAAGAGCAGTCCGCCCATACTGAGCAAGGTATCCGCCATCAGCGGCATCATGGGTGCTATACCCACGGTGCAATCGAAGATGTACAATCGGGCGTGGGCGTAAGCAACAGGCAATGCTACGCCTCCGTAGGGATAGGTGAGTGACAGAGGCATCGCTGTGGCGCGCGTATCCGCCGCGCTATGCACACGTGCCAAGGCGGCTACATGGAAGTCGTAATCGTACCACCGCTCAGCGGATGTGGCAGGTTTGCTGATACCCAGCATCAATCCGCCGCTATAGGGCGTGTGCGGAACGATACCGTACGTGTTCGATGTAAGCAGGAACGGCGCGTAGGTGCCCGACGATGCCACAGCACTCAGGCTGCCGCTATAGAACAGGCTGTCCGTACCCTGCACATCAGCGCGGATACCTGTCGGCCACCAGCTCCACGACAAGTCACGCTGCTGAGCCGCTGCACGCCACGAGCAAAGAGCCATGCCGATACACAGCAGCACACGAGCCATATGTCGCGGACGGCTATTCATGCAAGCAGTAGAGATTAGGAGTGATACGCAGCGCATCGTTCTGCCAGGTCTCGCCCAGACCGAAATACACGGCATTGCCTATACGGAACGCTACGTGGTTAAACAAGGGCTCGGGGAGCGAGGCAACGCGCTGCCAGCGGTCGGCGGTAGGATCATAGCGCAGCACATCGCTCAGGTACTGCCCTGTGGTATTCACACCACCGTAATGCAACCCGCCGGCAAGATAGATATAATTGTCGGTTGCCACGCAAGCTGCCAAGGTGCGCTCGGGCGACGGTACGTCACGGCGTTTGTCCCAACGCGCATCGCTGCCCTGTTCGGGGATCAGTTCCGCCCACCAGTTCAAGCTATACCGACGATACCCCGTGCCGCCGAACATCCTGCCTTGGCACACAGCGCCCGTGCCGCCAAAACTACGCGAGGGATAACCCATATACGACACATGGGTATCGATGCTATCCCAACGGTTGGAGGGTATATCGTAGCGGAAGATATCGCGCGAATAGTTGTATCGAAAGCCATAGCCTACGTATAGTTGCTTATCGGTATATGCCCAGCTGATAGCCCGGTCGGTGGCATTGTTAGGATATGGAGCGAGCGGGGTGAACGTCATCGTCTCGGGTTGAAGGCGATACCAGTCGCACAGATATGCCGTATCCTGATAATACCCTCGGTTGGAGCGGCCACCTACGTATCCCAAACCTATATACACTGCATCGTTGGTGACGCAGGCCGTAGCGTTCAGTCGCGGCGTGAGCGGCGTGCTGCCCAGATCCGTCCAGGAGTCGGTAGCCGGGTCGTAACACCACAGGTCGCTGAGGCAATTATCGCTTGCATCCCTGCCGCCAAACACGTACGCCTTGCCGTCGTACACAAAACATGTAGCGCACGCCCTTGGGGAAGGAAGTACGCTACACGTCTGCACGGATTGTTCGGGCTGCGAAACGCTACACCCCACGCATATAAGCAATACTATGATACAAACGGCTATGATCATCCATGTGCACAGTTATTCCTTCGTTCGGCGCTTGAGTTCGAAGTCACGGCCGAGGTAGTTCTTGCGAACGATAGGGTTAGCCGCCAGTTCCTCGGGCGTTCCGTGGAACAGGATCTTCCCTTCGAACAGCAGGTAGGCGCGATCGGTGATGGAGAGGGTCTCATCCACATTATGGTCGGTGATGAGGATACCGATGTTCTTGTCCTTGAGTCGCCACACTACGTCCTGTATCTCCTGCACGGCTATAGGATCGACACCGGCAAACGGCTCGTCGAGCATCACGAACTTAGGCTCTATAGCCAGGCAGCGGGCGATCTCCGTACGGCGTCGTTCACCACCCGACAGGCGGTCGCCAAGGTTCGTGCGGACATGTTCCAGGTTGAACTCCTTGATCAGTTGCTCGAGTTTCTCGCGCTGATACTCTTTGCTGAAATTGGTCATCTCCAGCACAGACAGGATATTGTCCTCCACGGTCATCTTACGGAACACGGAAGCCTCCTGCGGCAGGTAACCTATACCCAACTGCGCACGTCGGTACATCGGGTACGAGGTGATGTTCTGATCATCCAGGAAGATCTTGCCGTGGTTGGCCGTCACCAAGCCGGTAGTCATATAGAACGTGGTGGTCTTACCCGCACCGTTAGGTCCGAGCAGACCGACGATCTCCCCTTGCTCGAGGTAGATGCTCACATCGTTGACCACGGTGCGCTTGCCGTACTTCTTATACAGATGTTCAGTGCGTAACGTTTTCATCAGTCATCAATTTCTAAGGAAACAGGGCAGTGATCGCTATGTACAGCATCGCTGTGGATGCGTGCGTCGCGTAACCTGTCACGCAGCGGTTCGCTGACCCAGAAGTAGTCGATACGCCAACCGGCATTGTGCGCCCGTGCTCCGGCGCGATACGACCACCAACTGTACATCTCCGGTGCCTGGCAGAACACACGGAACGTATCGATCAGCCCGGTCTCTTGCCAACGATCCATCCACTCGCGTTCCTCAGGCAGGAATCCGCTGACACCTATCTGCCGCTCAGGATGGTTGATATCTATCGGCTTGTGGCAGATATTGAAGTCGCCGCAGATGATCACGTTCTGACGCTCCTTGCGCAGTTCGCCCAACCACTTGAGGAACACCTCCAGAAAATCCATCTTGAACTCCTGCCTTACATCGCCCGTCGTACCGCTGGGCACATATACGCACACCACGGTCAGGTCGCCGAAGTCGGCACGCAGCACTCGTCCCTCGCGGTCGTAGCGGTCGCTGCCCATACCGGCAACCACCTTGTCGGCAGGTTGCCTGGAGAAGATACACACGCCCGAATAGCCTTTCTTTTCCGCAGAATGGATGTAGGAGGTGTAACCGAGTTCGGCAAACGCCGTGGTGTCGATCTGCTCGGGCTGTGCCTTGCTCTCCTGGATGCAGAATACATCCGGACGAGCTGTTGCCAGCCAATCCAGCAAACCCTTGCTCAAGGCTGAGCGGATACCGTTAACATTGTAGGATACGAGTTTCATTGTTGCGTTTTTATGTTATGGCAGCCAAGATTGGCTACCGGCATTATTTACTGTGATGTGATTACCGTACCGGTCTGCCCAACAGGTCGTAGTAATCGCCGTTGAACTCGATGACTATCTGTCCGTCTCGGAAGATCTTCCGGGCAATACGCGTAGCCTGTTGCTCCGTACTCTCCACGGCCAGATATACGGTCTCGCCACCACCGTTGACCTTAAAGAAGATATGTCCGTTCGCCTCCTCGATATCCGTTACCTGGTACGAAGTCACATCGGTGAAGGAGGTTGATCCTGCGGGGTACGCATCGCCGGCTTTGCCCAGATATCCGTTGCTATAATCATATTCGTTCTGCGCCGGTGCACTGCCGTCCGCCTCGATGATATCCACGCCCATCGCGCTACTGGTGTTATTCACTGTGTTCTGCTCCCACTTGCGACTGCTGTACGTCACCTTCGTGATAAGCAGTCCGTGGCCTGGGAGATACATATCCCATCCGTCTTTCTGGCGGTTCTCGAGCATATAGAACGTAGTCGGGTTAGGATCATTACCTACCAGATTGTGCGTGCCGCTCTCGGTGAGGATAGCTGCGCCGTTCGAGTCGCCCAGCGCAGGCATTTGCACGTCGCAAGCGCTGTTGAGCAGAGTAGGCTTGAGCCACCCCATAAAGAAGCGCTCGTAAGCCGAGTAATGCGGCGGGGTGTTGCCATCGTTGTTGTACGGACCGTAATCCAGGATATCCCAGGCGCCCATCGTCTTGTGCGAACTGTTGTTGGTGCAGTACAGATCCGGCAAACCGAGTACGTGCGAGAACTCGTGGCAGAACGTACCGATACCGTCGTGCTGGCGGTTGCTATAATCCAACTCGTTGGAGCAGGCATAGTTATCCACCTTCTTACCATCCACCTGACAGTTCACTCCGTTGTAGGAGAGCCGGTAGTTGTGCGGCCATACGTAGTCATCGCCGGCACCGTCGGCCTCGCCATAGCCTGCGTAGATGACATATACGAAATCCACCTTGCCGTCGTTGTTGTTGTCGTAGAGCGTGAAATCCACCTCATCGTCCACCAGTTCGCAAGCCTCCTTGATCATCTTCTCGGGATTCTTGTCATCACCGCTACTGTTGTTTTCTCCGTAATACTTGTAGTTGTTAGCCAGCGTGACAGGACCTACCACATCGAACACAGGTTTGTACTGCCCGAACGAGGTCTCGCAGAAATACTTGCGCGCACTGCCTTCGGAGGTGATCGTAACGCGGCGACCCAGATCGTTGAATCCGCTGTAGCGACGGGTATAATTCTCGCCGTTGATCATGGAGTCGATCTCGGCTTTAGCGGTCTGGAACTCCAGATTATTGAAGTTGACAAGGATGATCAATCCGCGCGGAGCGAGGTTAAGCGCCGAGCCCATCTGCTCCTGCTTGATGCGGCGCGGGCTTTTCGCGCGACGTGCCTGCAGCTCCTCTTCCGAGGGAAGCGGAGTAGCCTGGTAAGCACCGGCCTCATCGCGAACGAGCATGTCGCCGTCCTCATTGGTATAGTAATGATAATACTCATCACCGTGCAGAAAAGCTGTGACGGTCGTGCCATCCGGCTGCGTGAGCGTCAGCGCTCCACGTCGGGCAGGTATAGCCTGCGCCGATATACATAGCGCGAAAAGCGCCAAAAGGGTTACTATGCGTTTCATGTGTATAACGTTATAATGAATTATTTAATCTTCTTGCTTTATGCCCAGCAGGTTATATACTCCGCCGGGTGCAATGATAAGTACCTGCCCGTCGCGCAGGCACTTGTGCACACTGCCGCTTTGCTCAACGGTCGGCAGGGCTGTTGGTGGTCCGGGATCAACAGTTGTCGTGTCGCCTCCGCGATAAGCAAACCGTACCACGCCGGAGTCCATCGTTATCTGTTCAATAGCATGATCCGTGATACCCAGATACTCCGTAGCACCTTCGGGGAACAAATCGCCGGCTTTGCCTAAATAACCGTTAGCCGTATTGATGCTCGGGGTTAATCCGTCCGCCTCGATAATATCTACGCCTAAGTTATTCGGGTCATTATTTACCGTGTTCCCCGTCCACTTGGATGACTGATAGTTGATACGTGTGAGCAGCATGCCGCTGCCGGGAACATCGATATCCCATCCGGTGCGTTGCCTGTTCTCGAGCAGATAGAACACTTTAGGATTAGGATTCAGTCCATTCATGTTGTGCGTATCACTCTCGCTGATCAGGTACGCCTGATTGCTTGTCGCTATGTTCTCCAGTTGCAGATCGGCAGGATCGGTTATCAAGGTGGGTGTCAACCAACCCATATAGAACCGCTCGTAGGCTGAGTACGAGGGAGGAGTGTGCGTGTCGTTGTTGTACAAGCCGTAGCACATCACATCCCAACTGCCTAAAAGTTTGTGTGTGGCGGTGCTGGTAGCGTACAAATCCGGCAGTCCCAACGCGTGACCAAACTCGTGGCAGGCAGTACCTATACCCGCTACGACTGTGCGTTCAGCGGTCGTTAACAAAGCATCCAACTCGTTGCTGTACTCGCAAGCGGAGATATACTTGCCGTCGAAGTACCGAGAACTGCTACTGCTGCTTACGCTCCAGTAGGCCGGCCAAACAAGATTATCCCAATTAGTGATAAGGCTGTCGGTATAATCATTGGGTCTGTCGTTCGCCCCAAAACCCGCGTAGTAGATGTACACCAGGTCCACATTGCCGTCGTTATCGGAATCGTAGAGGGAGAAATCCACACTGTCGTTGACCAATGAGCAGGCTTCGCACACCATATTGCTGATGTTTGTGCGGTTGTCGTTACCCGATCCGTAATATGCGTACCCTTGCGACAAGGTGACAGGTCCCACTACATCAAACTGCGGGCTGTATTGCCCCATTGACTGATCGTAGAAGTACTGACGCAAGCTGCCCGTAGCGCCATCCTTCGTCCAGTTACGGCCGTTGAACATCGAATCGACATCCGCCATCGGCGTGGTGAATGCAAAATCCGAGAAGCTGACCGTAATCAGCAGCACACGAGGTATGATCACTCGCTGACCGACAGACTGCCCGGCCATCGGAGCACGGCTGATACCGCCGACAAGACTGCCGGGCTGCTCACCGTCCCTCTGCCGCGATGCCAAAGTCTCTTGCCACCCTGCCCACTTTGAGGGGTCACGGGGAGGGACTACAGCCGCAGCCGATAGTGAGACAAGAACAACCAATATCAGTACAAACGATCTGCGCATAATTTAGTTGTTTGCTTTTTTTACTCCATGTCGGTCCAGCCAGCGCTGCTCGCAAGCCTTGCGTCGGTCGGCGTCATGAGCCTGACGGCGTGTAACAACAGGCACAATCTTCTTTTCGCCATCGATCTTGCGTGTGCGGGACTTGCAGTAACAGATCTTGCCGTTCTTGTCCTCCTGCACCTGCCAACCGTCGACGGTCATCATGAAATGCTTGCGCTCATCGCCACGCAGGAACACGTGCAGCGTATCACCATCGGGCTGAACACGAACAATCACTCCCGGGTAAGCAGGTACGCGCGCCGGACCTTGAGCTTGTGCACCCAACGTGAGGGTGAACATTGCCATCAGTATGAATAGTAATTTTTTCATTGTTTATGAACTTTTTGTATTTCTTTGTATAGTTCGGAGGCAAATACGAAGTTATTCAGTGCCTCGTTGTCCGCGTGGAAGATATCATAACGCGAACCCTGCCACTCCTTCTTGCCGCCCTTGAGGAAGATGATATTGTCGCCCACCTCCATGATGGAGTTCATATCGTGGGTGTTCACCACCGTGCAGATGTTATATTCGCGGGTTATATCCTGTATCAGTCGGTCGATCACCAGCGAGGTCTGCGGATCCAAGCCCGAGTTCGGTTCGTCGCAGAACAGATACTTCGGATTGAGCGCAATAGCCCTGGCAATAGCCACACGCTTCTGCATTCCTCCGGAAATCTCCGATGGCATCAAGTCGCGTGCGTGCGGGGCTATCTGCACGCGGTCGAGGCAGAACAATGCCCGTTCGCGCATCTCTTGCTCGCTCATGTGCCCGAACATCTGCATTGGGAAGAGCACATTCTCCGTTACCGTGAGCGAGTCGAACAACGCCGAGCCCTGGAACAGCACGCCCACCTCACGATGCAACATCCGCACCTCATCTTCTTTCATGTTCGGCAAGTTACGGCCATCGTACTCTATCCTGCCCGAGTTGATAGTGTGGATGCCTATCAACGATTTGAGCAGTACCGTCTTGCCGCTACCCGACTGACCGATGATCATGTTCACCTTGCCATCTTCGAAGGTGGCGCTGACATGATCAAGAACCAGTTGCTCGTCAAACGATTTTACTATGTCTATAGCCTGTATCATCTGTTCCTTTCACCTTTCACTTTTCACCTTTCATCTTTCACTTCCCCCTACAGCAGCAATCGCGACAGCACGAGATCCAACAACAAGATGATAATATTCGAGTTCACCACAGCGTTGGTGGACGCACGACCAACCTCCAGCGCGCCGCCGCGCACGGTATAGCCGTAGTACGCCGACAGCGACGTGATGACGTAGGCAAAGAACAGCGACTTGATGATTCCGTACCACACAAAGTACGGATTGAAGGCGTACTGCACACCTACCAGATAATCCGCCACGGTGATGATATCCGTGAACGCACCTACTGCCCATCCGCCTACCAGACCTATCGCCGTGGACATGATAACCAACATCGGCATCATGAACATGAATGCCAGGATCTTGGGCAGGATAAGATAGTTGGCAGAGTTCACACCCATAATCTCCATCGCATCAATCTGCTCCGTTATACGCATCGAGCCTATCTCCGAAGCGATGTTCGAGCCTACCTTACCCGCCAATATCAGGCAGAGGATGGTCGATGAGAACTCGAGCAGCAGGGTCTCGCGGGTCAGCAAGCCCACGATATAGGTAGGCAAGAACGGGTTCTCGGTATTGATCTTTGCCTGAATGGTAAGGATGGCACCGATAAACAGCGATATGACAATCACGATAGGCAAGGATTGCAAACCCTGCTTCTCCAACTCGCGGCTGAACTGCTTCCAGAACATCCTTTGCCGGTCAGGCAGACGGAACACGCGAGCCATCAATATCCAATATTCGCCAAAATGCTTAATCATCTAACTTTGCTTAAATAACAGCCGCACCGCCTCCGTCACGCGCGCAACTTCCACGATCTGTATCCCTTTGACAGGCTGATGTTTTTGTCCGGCGGGGATGAGGATACGCGAGAACCCGAGTTTGCGCGCTTCGCTTATCCGCTGGTCGATGCGGTTCACGGGACGTATCTCGCCCGCCAGGCCAACCTCGCCGGTCATGCAACAATCAGTGGGCAAGGCAATATCCATCGACGATGAGAGCACCGCCACCAACACCGCCAGGTCGATTGCCGGATCGTTCACGCGCAGGCCGCCGGCGATGTTCAGGAACACATCTTTCTGCAGCAGCTTGAATCCTATACGTTTCTCCAGCACGGCCAGCAACATATTCAGTCGGCGGGAATCAAAGCCGGTGGACGAACGTTGCGGCGTTCCGTAAGCCGCCGATGAGGTCAGCGCCTGCACTTCAATCAGTAACGGGCGCACACCTTCCACGGCTACGGCTATCGAGATGCCCGACAGTCCCTCACGGTTCGAACTGAGCAGTAACTCCGAGGGGTTGGTCACCTCGCGCAATCCGTCCTGCTGCATCTCGAAGATGCCTATCTCCGATGTAGAACCGAAGCGGTTCTTTTGCGCCCGGAGTACGCGGTACATATAGTGCTGGTCGCCCTCGAACTGCAACACGGTATCCACTATATGCTCCAGCACCTTAGGTCCGGCAAGCGAACCTTCCTTGGTGATATGTCCCACGATGATGAACGGCGTGTTCGTCTCTTTGGCAAACTGCAAGATACGCGCCGCACACTCACGGACTTGCGACAGCGAACCGATAGTAGCCTCTATCGCCTCGGTGCCGATGGTCTGAATGGAGTCAACAACCACAATCTCGGGCTTGAGCGCCTTGGCATGTTCCAGTATCTTCTCCAGCGAGGTCTCTGCTACGATGTACAGGTTCTCGGGATTACCCGCGATGCGTTCGCTGCGCAGCTTGATCTGCTTCACCGACTCTTCGCCGCTGGCATATAAGGTGGTAGTAGCCCCCAATTGCATCAACACCTGCAACGCCAGGGTCGATTTGCCTATACCCGGCTCGCCGCCTAACAGCACCAGTGATCCGGGCACTAATCCTCCGCCTAACACGCGGTTCAACTCCGCGCAATGCATATCGAGGCGTTGGTCTTCCTGAACGCTTACGTCTTGCAGTTTCTGCACCTTCGAATCACTGCGCTGGCGCACACCTTTGCTCTTCTCGGCCACACTCACCTCTTCCACAAACGTGCCCCACTCGCCGCACACAGGGCAACGGCCTAACATCTGCGGGGATGTTGCTCCGCAGCTACTGCACGTATATGTTACCGTTGCTTTCATATCGTATAGGTGTGGCACTCTTTGGCCATAATGGTGTTCTCAAACACTTGTTTCGCCTCGCTCAGGAACACGCTGTGATCGTCCACCCGTGCCGAGTAATGACCGATGATAAGTTGCTCTACATGAGCCTTTTGGGCAATGGTTGCAGCTTCTTTAGCCGTCGAGTGCATCGTTCCTTTGCAGCGATCGGCATACTCCTCGATGTACGTCGATTCGTGGAAAAGAGTTTGCACGCCTTCGATGAGCGGAATAATCGTTTCCGTATATTTGGTATCCGAGCAGTAGGCGTAACGTTTAATAGGCTCCTTGTCGCGATGATGCTCGGTGAACAGGAATCCGCAAGTAGGCACCTTGTGCTTCAAGGGGATGGTGGTTACGGTGAGTGTTCTGTCCTCGAATATCACTTCGCTCTTGCGCGGATTGATGGTGTGAAAGATCACCTCGTACGACATTCCCTCGCAGTGATAATCGAGCCAGGGTTGGAGAAGTTTCTCCAGATCGGCCGGCGCATAAATATGCAAGGGCTGCGTTCTGCCCATCATGCCAAAGGTGGAGATGAGACCTATCAATCCGAAGCAATGATCGCCATGAAGATGGGAGATGAAGATGTTGTACAGTCGGGCTGTTTTCAATGCCATCCTGCGGAACCATATCTGACTCCCTTCGCCACAATCGATCATGAACGACTTGTCACACAACTCCAGCACCTGACAAGCAGGCGAGTTCTGGAATGTGGGCAAGGCGCTGCCGCAGCCTAATATGTGTAACTCATTGTTCACTATTTTTTTGTGTTTTCTGTTGGCTTCTTTGCTTTTTCGTTTCGGTCATTATGGTCACCATAACTCCCTCACCGGAAAACACAAATAAGCTCAACATAAATCCCCAAAAAGGATTACCCTTTCAGCGTGATGCTAATCGTTGTTGCAGTTTGATGTTCGCTATCACGTTCTTGGTGTACTGCGGGAAGTCACCGCTAATGATCCAGCCATAGTACCCCGGATCGCGAACCAAAACATCACTGACCGGCACGTCCTTATACTTGCCAAAGGTAAATACCACTCGTCCCTTGTCGTTGTACGCCAGTCTGCCTGCCAGGTCAGCGAACTTCTGTGCCGGTGCTGAGTACTGCGCCAGCCCTTCTACGGTATCCGGCAGGTCAGGATAACGCTCCGTTTGCGCCAGAAGCACTTCGAGCGTAGCCAGCGTATCGGCGTTCGCCGAGTGAGCATCCTCCAACGTCTTGCCGCAATAGAAGGCGTAAGCAGCCGACAACGTACGTTGCTCCTTGCGCGTGAAGATGGTGAACACATCAATCATCTTCCGGTTCATGATATCAAACTCCACTCCTGCGCGCAACATTTCCTCGCCCAGCAAGGGGATATCAAAGTGATTGGAGTTGTAGCCGGCAATGTCGGCGCCCTCAAATACGGCAGCCACCTCCTTGGCAATCTCGCTGAATGTGGGGCAGTCCTTCACATCCTCATCGTAGATGCCATGAACAGCCGAAGCCTGCTCGGGGATATGCATCGTTGTCTCCAAGCCCATAGCATCGATGATAGTAGGACGAACACGAAAGGTCTTACCTTCCTTCGTGCCGTTGGGGAAGAGTTTGCAATACGACAGCTCAACAACCCTATCCTTGGCGATATTGACGCCCGTCGTCTCCAGATCAAAGAAGACGAGCGGGCGACTTAATTGTAACTTCATCTCGCAAACTTGTTAGTCATTGAGTAACATGGGCATCAACAACATCAGCAACTCTTCACCTTCCTTGTTCTCAGCAGGCAAGAGCAATCCTGCGCGAGCGGGATCGGCGAGCTTGAGCATCACCTCATCGCTCTCGATCGTACCGAGCAGCTCGTTGAGGAACGGAGCCTTGAAGCCGATAGCCATCGGAGTGCCGCTATACGAGCAGACAAGCTTCTCCTCGGCAGATGTCGAGAAATCGATATCTTGCGACGAAACGGTTACGCTGTTCTCAGCCAGAGCCAGACGGATAAGAGCTGTACCTGCGTTAGCGAAGACAGCCACACGCTTGCAAGCCGACAAGAGCGTTGCACGGTCGATGGTCATGATGTTCGTGTTGTTCTGCGGGATAACGGCATTGTAGTTGGGATAACGGCCGTCAATCAGTCGGCAGATGATCTCCGTGCTTGCAAAGTTAAACAACACATTGCGAGCGCCAAAACGGATATTCACCTCGTTCTCATCCTTGGCGAGCACGTTCTTGAGCAAGTTAGCGGGTTTCTTGGGCAAGATGAAACTTGCAGGCTCATCTACATGGATAGATGAGTTGGAATAACGTACCAAGCGGTGTGCGTCGGTGGCCACCAAAGTAGCTTTCTCGGGAGTCAGGTCGAAGAATATACCATTCATTACCGGACGGAGCTCGTCGTCAGCTGTGCATGAAACGGTCTTGGAGATAGCATCCAGCAGCAGCGCCGATGACATGGTGAACGCGTGGCTATCAGCCTCTGCCTCAAACGGCACCTGCGGATATTCGGCGCCATTAACACCTACTACGGAATACTCACCGTTGAGCGAAGAGATGGTCATGCCGAAGTTCTGCTCGTCGATAACGAAGGTAAGAGGAACCTCCGGGAACTGCTTGAAAGTCTCAATCAGAATCTTAGCGCCAAAAGCTACCAAGCCCGAACCTTCAGCCTCATCCACCTCCATCGAGGTGCGGATAGTGGTCTCTCCATCAGAAGCCGTCAACGACAACTTGTTCCCTTCCAACTGGAACAGGATATCCTCCAAAATAGGAAGAGAGTTCTTACTTCCAATAACACGGCTCACAGCCTGAAGTTGGTTGAACAACCGTGTACTTGTTACTTGAAATTTCATAAGCGTATACGTTTTTATGTTTTTGTTTCATCCAATAATCACCCCTTCCGATCGGACATAAATCGACAAAAGGGGGCAATATAGTGCGCATTTTTTACTACGCGCCTACAAAGATACAATTTTTTTTTGACTTTTGCAAGAATTATGCCATAAAATTTGCATAAATGGCTTTTTTTTTGTAATTTTGCAGCGTTTTACTGAAAAAGTAAG
This sequence comes from uncultured Bacteroidales bacterium, assembly GCA_902798965.1. GTDB lineage: Bacteria > Bacteroidota > Bacteroidia > Bacteroidales > Paludibacteraceae > Colicola. The sequence continues at coordinate 26,755 of CADBYS010000026.1, forward strand.
GTTTTTGTCGTTTAATTTTCGACTTTTTTGACTGATATGATAGGTATTTTTGATAGCGGTTACGGTGGTTTGACTATCCTGCAGCAGATTCGCTCCGTTCTTCCCGAATACGATTATCTGTATTTGGGTGACAATGCGCGTGCGCCTTATGGCACTCGCTCGTTTGATTGCATCTATCGCTACACCCTGGAAGCGGTGCAATTTCTGCTTGCGCACCATTGCACGCTTATCATTCTTGCCTGCAACACGGCCTCAGCCAAAGCCTTGCGCACTATTCAGCAGCACGACTTGCCTGTTATCAATAGCAAACTGCAAGCAGAGGACACAGACCATCTTCCTGCAACGGGTGCTTCGAGAAAAGTGAACGTACTTGGAGTGATTCGCCCCACTGTGGAAGCGGTGTCGTCAGTAACAAAGACAGGACATGTAGGTGTTCTTGCCACGCCGGCTACGGTCAGTTCGGAATCCTACGTGCTGGAACTGAATAAGATTGCCGACCAACTCACTGTTGTTCAGCAGCCTTGCCCGATGTGGGTGCCTCTGATTGAGAGCGGCGAACACACAGATGAGGGAGCAGACTACTTTGTGGACAAATACCTGCGCGAGATTCTTGCCAAAGACCCGCTCATTGACACGCTTGTCCTTGGCTGCACGCACTATCCCTTGCTGCTACCTAAAATAGAAAAATGGCTTAAGACCCACAGTCCCAAGCCGGTGGCAGCTTTGCCGCAAGGCAAGCTGGTAGCATATAGTTTGGCTGATTATCTGCGTCGCCATCCCGAATATGAGCGGCAACTCACGCGCGAAGGCTCGTGCAGATACCTTACAACCGACGATGCTGACAAGTTTAATCAGGCTGCCGCTTTATTTCTTGGCACCCCGATTCATTCCGAACACGTATCGTTCTGAAATACAGGAATAGCCGTTTGCCACGACTTATTTGACACGGTTCCCCAAAAACTTACAGATCTCCCGTTTAAGATTTGACAAGTGATTGAACTGCAGCAGCAGTTGCGACGACTGTTCGTAGTCTGCAGCCGGCACTTCGGTCATTTGTTTTTTTACTGCAGCAAGGTGTTCATTTACAATAGTAAGCCGCAGCTCGCAGATAAGTTGCGGTACGAGTTCGGCTAACAGGTCTTGCTCGGATTGCTGCGGCACATCTTTCATCACATTTTCCGATATAGCCACTTTCGAAAACATAGTGGACAACTGGTAGCGATCAGCTATCAGATCACACGCCAAGGCATTGATTTCGGGATCAGGATGGAACTTAAAGAACGTTTCCGCCACAAACCCATCATCGTTCATATGTGCGCGAAACTCGTCGAAGATGCGTTTGTCAATAGCCGGTGTGATCGTCATGTCCCCCATCTCTATTTGTAACAAGATGAACTGTCCGACAGTGATTATATGACCATTGGATTGTGCAAAAGGACGTTCTCCGTACCGAACAAGGATCTGTGTCAGGTTGCGGCAGTTCTGTTCAATCTTCGTTAGAGTCGGCCGCTTAGCCGGAAGATCCGACGCCACAGATGATGCCTGTGCAGAGGCAGGAGAATCCGTATTTGCCTTGTCATCAGGCATGATGGCGGCTTGCTCCCGCTCACGGGCTTTGGCGCGATACGCCTCGGTAGCATTCTTGCGTTGCTCCATTCGTTGCTGACCCACGGCACGCAAAAGCAGATCGGCAGATGTCTGCAACAGTTGCGCGCAATCGCGAATATATTCGTAGCGGGTTATCTCGTCCGGGATCAATGCGATGGACTGTACGAGGTCGTGAGTCAATACAGAGCGTTTGGTCGGGTCTTGCTTGACCTGCTCCCAACTGAATTGTGCCTTGAAGCGGATAAAGTCCTGCTGATTTTTCTCTATATACTCTATAAATTCGGACGCGTCGTGCGTGCGTGCGTACGAATCGGGGTCTTCACCATCAGGCAGCAACACCACTTTGACGAAGAAACCCTCACTGAGGAACATATCTATACCTCGAATAGCGGCGTGGATACCTGCCGCATCGCCATCATAAAGGACGGTAATGTTCGTCGTGAAGCGCTTGATAAGCCTTACTTGCGGCTGGGTGAGTGCCGTACCACCGGAAGCCACCACATTCTCTATACCGGCTTGATGCATTGACAATACATCCATCTGACCTTCCACGAGATAGCACAGGTCTTTGCGAGCTATCTGCTGTTTGGCTTGGAACAAGCCGTACAACTCATTGGTCTTGGAATAGATAGTAGAACCCGGCGAGTTGACATATTTACCTTGTGGAATCTCTTTACCGTCTTTATCGTACTTCTTTTTTAGTATTCGGCCTGCAAAAGCTACCGTCTTGCCCGAGGTGGTAAAGATAGGGAAGATGACGCGGTCGCGAAAACGGTCGTAGGTATCACCTTTCTCATTCTTGATACAGATACCGCAACCGATAAGTGAGTCTGGGTCGTTGGTCAGATATTTGTCGGTATAGCCGGCTTTGTGCGCTGCATCGGTCATCGCAGTGCGTTTATCGGGCGAGAATCCCAAACCAAACTTACGAATCGTAACATCCTGCAAGCCGCGTTCGCGGAAGTACTTGAGTCCTATAGCCTGCCCTTCGGCAGTATTCCATAATTGCTCCTGAAACCATTTGTTCGCCCACTCATTGACGGCAAACATCGACTCGCGATCATCGTGATGTTGCTGCTCCTCCGGGGTGAGTTGGCGCTCCTCTATCTCTATATGATACTTTTTCGCCAACGTACGCAAGGCGTCGGAATAGGAGCAGTTCTCTATCTTCATCACAAACCCCACGGCGTTACCGCTCTCGCCACAGCCGAAGCACTTGAATATACCTTTGCTTGGCGACACGGTGAACGAACCCGTTCGCTCCGAGTGGAACGGACAGAGCCCGATAAGGTTGGCACCGCGTTTCTTGAGCGGCACGTAATCTTGTACTACCTCTTCAATCTTGGCAGTACTGAAGATCTTATCAATGGTTTGCGGAGGAATCATTGTGATTTACGATTGACAGATTGACGATTTGCGATTGAGGTTAGAACTGCCAAAGATACATACCTATTTTTATCTGCCACTGGTCGAAACGGCCGCGAGTCCACGGCTTTGTTCCATCTTCTCTTTCCGGAAATTGATCAGACTTGTACGGATTGAGCAGACCGAAATCATATCCACCACGCAGGAAGTATCGTTTGTATTGGAAGCCTGCTCCAACGCCCCAGGTTACATTCACGCGCTTGAAATCTTCGAATTCAGCATTATCACGATATGTGTAACCATAATGTGTACGTTTCTTATCCTCTTCTACACCTGTAGCTGTACGAATATATTCTTGCTCCTTGAGGGAAAGGTGGCACTGGATAGTCGGACCGGTATAGAGCATCAAGTACGTATCGCCCGCTATCTCGAACTTGTACTGCCAATCGCAGAAGATCTCTAAGCCCTGATAGGTGTCGCGGTAACGTGCTTGATCGGTTGACATGCCGGGATAAAGGTATTCCCACTGGGAATAATGCGTGGCGTACGTGTAATTCAAGCCAAGCGTTGTGCCAAAGCCCTTTGCAATTGTGGCATCATAACTGAAGCCTACTTTCATTCCGTTCATCAAAACTGTTTCCAGTTTCTGCTTGGATGTAGGAGTATTGATACGAAGTGTAGGCGATGCGTAGCCAATGTGGAAGCCAAAGCCACCCATCTCATCCTGCGCAATCGCGCTGATAGCCAATAGCAGGCTACAAAGAATAGTTGTTGCTCTTCTCATAATCATTTCTTTATGGACAATCCGCTTTTCACGGAGTTTGTTGTTTCTATATTTTTATCTTTTTCTTGTTCCTCATCAACCGTAGCACTTACGGATTGTTTCCCAGGTCGACTGCTACGCTCCACATGGATAAACACATCAGCCGGCACACGCGGACGCTCATCTTCCGCCCAGAAGAACGCACCAAGATGCATGATGGCATCCGTAGCCTGCTCCATCGGGTACATCGTACCGGTGGTAGAGGTGGTGAAGAGCACATGATGCACTTGCTGGTTCTCCACAAACACCTTCACAAAACTGCTCTGCGTCCGGTTACATCCACTCAGGGTGTGCGTCTCACTATCCACAGGGAAGAACACCGTTTCGGCATTGCCGTTGACATCGATCTGATACACATCTCCGTCACGCACATGAGCAATAATCTCCTTGCCGCTCATCTGATTGTAGTGCAACAGGTCGTGCTGCTGGATGCAGATGGCCGAACCCATACCGTGTATATAATCCACCTCACTGTTGCGAGTATAGATATAGATGCTGTCGGATGATACCTGATTATTGTCATTCCAGCAGATAGGTTTGCCGTACATCTTGCCAACAGAATCATAACCGATAAACACGGCTGAATCGCACACACTTTGCAAGTCTTCGCGAAAGACGCGCACATTGCGATAGGCTCGTGTACGACGATACATGCTATCCGCAGGCAAAGTATCCGACACTTGCAGTTCCTCAGTGAACAACGTGTCGGCGTGCAGATACAGATGCAGGCTATCGCCCCAATACTCCAACAACGCCTTGTCGGTGGTAAAACCATATGATCCCCACTCGGGATGCTTGGATGCCGGCGAACCTTCTTCGTAGAACTCACTGTAGTTGCCGCTCTGTGTAACTTGTTCGGTGGAATCGATGAGCACGATGTTCCCAAACAGTTTGCCATAGGCCTGCAGTTTGTCATAAAATATGGTATCAGCCGTCATGGATCGCCCTTCAATATGATGAATCAGCGAGCGGTCGAACAGTTCCGACTCCTCGGTGTGGGTGTTGTACACCCCGTTGGAAGAGAAGATGGTTGTTTCCTGTTCGTAGAGGATGACCGTAGGACTGACAAGCTGTGCTATGTGCGTCTCCGTATCATAGAGCAGCGTGTCGGTATCCATCGTAAAACGGTTGTTGACCAGGTGTACACTGTCGCGGAACGCCGCGTGTTTGTTATATGGCGTGTATTGCCCCCAACGCGATGTAAGCGTATTCAGTTCGTCCACGATCTTTCCGCCCGAATAGTAATAGGCTATGTCGTTGGCACGGTCGTAGTTCAAGCTATCTGTTGTAAGCACCGAGTTTTGATGAAGCAGTCGCACGTTCTGCCTTAGGCGCGCCAGCTTGGTGTTGCCGTTGTAGAAAAGTTTGTCGCCATAGCCTGTCAGCGTGTCACCCTGTACCATCTTCACATGACCGAAAGCGTCAAGCGAGTTGCTCTTCTCGTAGAAGTTCGCACTGTCGCAGTACATCAACGCATCATCATGACGGAACAACACATTGCCTACCACAATTCGCGCGTCGGGCAATACATTCTGATCGAATAGCAGATTATCCGCTCGCTCCAGATACACAAGTGTCTGAGCCCTTGTTGCTATCGGCAAAACACAAAGGAGCAATGAACAAAGACTGATATGTAGCGCGTGTAACCTCAATGGTAAATGGAAAATGACCAAATGGTAAATAACTTAGTGTTTCCAATTCGGATATTGGAAGTCACATCCTTCCCAACGTGGATCAATCTGAATGTACGTCTCTTTCTGCTTGTTGAGTATCCACTTATGGATAAACTCGGCAGCCAGTTTCTGCTCAAGCATAGAGCGAACAGCTTGGAAATCGTCCGTCAGGTTGGCGCGATGCACATCAGTCTTACGCTTGAGTTTGACGATGGCACATACCTCTTTGTTCTTCGTGGGATCAACCATCACAAACGGTTGGCTGATATCTCCCTCCTGCATCGAGTAAATCTGCTTGGCTACCTCGGCAGGCAGATCCTGATACTCAAACTTCGATGTGCCGGTATTCGGATTAGTCATCAATCCGGCATTCATCGCGGTATTCTTATCCTCGGAGTAACGAATGATAGCCTGCTCAAATGTCAGGCTGTCGACACGGATCTGCCTGGCGATAGAGTCCAGACGATTCAAGGCATTGATCTTGTCCGTTGCCGATACACGCGGTTTGAGCAGGATATGGCGGCAGTTGATGCGTTCACCGTGTTTCTCGATGAGTTGGATAATATGATAACCGTACTCTGTTTCCACGATACGGCTGACCTTCTTGGGATCATTCAGGCTAAACGCTACATCTGCAAACTCCGGTACAAGTTGTCCGCGCCCTACGAAACCCAGTTCTCCGCCATGTTTGGCACTCTCCGTGTCCTCCGAATAGAAGCGGGCAAGCATCGAGAAATCAGCCGCGCCACTGGTTACGCGCTCCGTGAACTCACGGAGTTTGCCTTTGATACGTTCTATCTCCTCGACAGGTACAGGCGGAACGAAACTCAGTATCTGCACCTCTACCTCTGCCGGCATCATCGGGATGGAATCCATAGGCAGGCTCTGGTAATAACGGCGGATCTCTGCGGGGGTAGGCTTGATGTTCGATGTCAACTTCTGCTGCATTTGCTGGATAATCATCTGATTACGTACCGTCTTCATCATCTCTTCACGAATCTCCGAACTGGTCTTACGGAAGTATTCCTCCATCTTCTCCTTCGAACCGATTTGCGAAATGTAATAATTCATTCGCATATCGACCTGATGACTCACGGTTGATTCGGAAACTTCAACCGAGTCCAGCTCGGCTTGATGCAGGAAAAGCTTCTGCACAGCAATCTGTTCCGGAATGACGCAATACGGATCACCCGGTATAGCTTGCCCCTCGTACTGTGCACGCAATCGTTCTTCCTCCACCTCCGAGCGCAAGATGGCCTCATCGCCCACGATCCAGATGACTTCATCGATAATATTATCATCGGCTATGCAGGGAATGGCAATAGCCAACAAGCAGATATATAGTAGTTTTTTCATATTCACTTTTTAGTCTTCACGTTTAAACTGTATCTTCCCGAACCGCACGGCATCATCGTACAATTGTTGGCGTTGCGCTTGCAGGAATTGTATTCTGCGTTCCGCCAGAATCATCTTGTCAATGGTTGCCCTTGCATAATCTATAGGCATCGCTTCTCCGGCCAAACGGCAATCGGTAACTTGCAGCAGATAGAGCGACGTGGAATCCTGCTCGGCATACTGCTTGCCGGCAGCCAATGATTTCTGCCATTTGTTCGACGGCATTCGCATCAATATCTGGTTACCCGTGCGCCATTGCGTAGTGAACAACTCGTATCCGCTGGCGTATTGGTATGCATATTTCTCAACGTACTCAAGATTTTCTTCTTGCGTCAGATCCGTCAGGCGGCTTTTCAATTCAACTTGAGCCGGGGCGTCCTGCGGAATGACGAGCAATGCCCCTTGTAATATATTCTCTTGCAAAATGAACCGATCGGGATGATGCACATAGAACGTATCGGCCTCGGCATCACTTACCGCCTTGGGCATTCTTTTGTCCACTATGTGCCGTTCGTACTCAGCCACATACAAACTACGACGGTAATCTTCCACCAGCGCCTCAATCTCCGGTGTGCTATGGCTCTTGCCTTCCTGATATTGCAGGATATCCGTTGCCCAGCGACGGATAAACTGCTCGGCATATCGGGCACTGTCTTCCGGCGTTGTTGCATGCTGGGTCACTGCATCCAAATCACTCTGATACAGATAATTGTTGCCCAACTGCGCCACTGAACCTTCCTTCGCATCGCGCTGGAACAGATTACAGCCGCTCAAGCAAAACGCCATACCGATCAGTGCAATACTATAAATCCTTGTTCTGTTCATATTTTCAAAAAATCGTGCAAAGATACGAAAATATTTGCATAAATGCAAATTTTCGGTCATTTTTCTTGCAAAATCATTTACTTTTGCCTTGCTGAATGATAAATGGTGTACAGTTTAGCCCCATCTACCGTCTCAAAATCATCCGGAAGAGCAATCTTTGGAGCACAAACGCCTTCACCTGCCTTAACTGCCGCAACCTCTATATGCATCTCATCCCAGATGTCCGTTTCCAAGATGTGTCGTAACGACGTCGGACCGCCCTCAACAAGAATAGAGTGGATATTCCTTTCCGCCAAATCATGGAGGATAAACGGCCAATCTGTCTGCTCTCTATAGACGATGGTCGGTGCATCCCCCGAGAATATTCTCGCATCTTTCGGGATTCGGTGATGCCTGTCTACCACAACGCGTATTGGATTTCTTCCCGGCCAATGGGTGGTCAGTAAGCGCGGATTATCCAATAGCGCCGTGTTTGTACCTACCATGATAGCCATGTTCTCGGCACGCATCTTGTGCACTAACTGTTTCGTCACCTCGGTGGATATCACTAGCGGACTACTGACAGCTGACGGCTGATTGCTGACAGCTGATCTGTTATCCATGAAGCCATCGGCTGTTTGTGCCCATTTGAGAATGACATAGGGACGGCGCTGCTCGTGCAGACACAGAAAACGTTTGTTCAGTTCGCGGCACGCGGCTTCTTCCACTCCTATGGTCACCTCAATGCCCGCATCACGCAGTTTCTGCACGCCGCGACCGGCTACTTGCGGGTTAGGATCAAGGCATCCTACTACAACACGCCGAACTCCCTTGCTGATAATAAGGTCGGCACATGGCGGAGTCTTGCCGTAATGCGAACAAGGCTCAAGCGACACATAGAGCGTCATCGTCTTGTACGCCGCTGCTTTCTCGGCTTCTGACAAACCTTCCATTCGTTTGTCAGCGGCACGAAAACACTCCACTTCTGCATGCCCCTCGCCATACTTCCGATGCCAACCTTCTGCGAATATTTCTTCTGTAATCTTCCCGTCTACTGATGAGGATTGCACAAGCAGCGCACCAACCATCGGGTTGGGAGCCACATAGTACCTGCCGTTAGCAGCTATCTGCACGCAGCGCAATATATAATCCGAATCCGTCATAATGTGTTTTTAACTTTATACTTTTGACTTTTGAGTCATTAAAATTTGCATTTGTCGTTTTTTTTTCGTATCTTTGCAGCGTGAAAGCTGTATTGGAACACATCATCACCCGCCTCACGCCGTTCTACCCCAAAGAAGAGGCGCGCGAACTGGCATTTTGGATCATCCAGGAAACAACCGGAATGACCCGATTTGATGTCTGCTTGAATACTGACACAAAAAACATACCAAATTTAGAAATAATTTTAAAAAAATTATCAGATTACGTCCCGATACAATATATTTTTGGTCACACAGAGTGGTTAGGCTTGGATCTGCAGCTCTCAGAAGCCACGCTTATTCCTCGCCCAGAAACAGCAGAATTGGTGACTCACATAAGCAATTATACATCACACATCATACATCATACATCAGCCATCAAAGTGTTGGATATCGGAACGGGTAGCGGCTGCATCGCTTTGGCACTTAAGCAGCGACATCCGGAGTGGATAGTGCAAGGCTTGGACAAAAGTCGCGAGGCATTACACATTGCACGAACAAATGCACGGAACAATCACCTAAATGTTGATTTCTTTGAAGCGGATATCTTGGCAGATGACATTCCCGAATACGACCTGATTGTTTCCAACCCGCCATATATACGTCCGTCAGAGCGATGCACGATGACCGAAAACACATTACGTTACGAGCCCGAAGAAGCGCTGTTTGTCCCGGATGACGATCCGTTATTATTCTACCGCCGCATCGCGCAATTGCACCAGGCGCCGGAGTTATGGTTCGAGATTAGCGAGACACAGAGCGACGCTCTTATCCAATTGCTACAATCTGAAGATTATGAGGTGGAATGCATGAAAGATATGTACGAAAAACCACGGTTTATTCACGCACGAATTTCCCGTTGACACCGTCAAAGAAATACGCCGCACTAACGATTATGAAACAGACAACTGAAGCCATAGTACTCGGGCTACGCAAGCACTCTGACAAGATGTCGATATTGCACGTCTATAGTCGTTCGGAAGGACGATTGGCGCTACAAGTATATGGCGTACATGGCAAGCACAAAGTTCGTGCCGCTTATCAGCCTCTGTCTATCGTGGAAATTACGTTCGACATGCAGCCAACTCGGACAATGCCTACACTGGCAAACATCGACCCTGTTTTCTTGCCAGAACACGTGTATTCCGATATCCGGCGGCAAAGCATCGCACTGTTTGTTACCGAGGTGTTGATGCTTACCCTCACCCACCCGATGGAGGACATTGCTACCTACGAATTTCTCGATGACTTCGTTCACGAACTCAACGATATTCCTGAGCCGGAAAACATGCATATAAAATTCCTGTTGCAATTGACGGAACTATTGGGTATTGCGCAGCCGGAAGAACTTGCCGGAAGCGTTCTGCCTACTACTCCGTTAACACGTACCGCGCGGCAAGATATCCTGCGAAAATTGTGCAACTATTACCTCGATCACATCGACACTTTCCGTCTTCCCAAATCACTCGATATACTCATTGAAGTATTTGATTAGCAAGTTGCGTCCGGCATGGCAAAGCGCAAAAACAATAGGGACAGATTTCTCTGCCCCTATCATTTTCTAACACGACTGTCTTACGACTTGTAGTTACGTGTCTTGCGCTCGGTGAACTCGTAATCAAGCGGCTCCTTAATGAGTTCGGGCTCTTTATCCTCACCCATGTAGTGCCAGCAGGCAACGTACGAGAACTTGTCGTCCTGACGCAGTGCCTCACCTTCCTCGGTCTGATACTCCTCACGGAAGTGACCACCGCAACTCTCTTCACGGTTCAAGGCATCAACAGCCATCAGTCGGCCGATTTCGATGAAATCAGCCAGACGTAGCGCTTTCTCCAGCTCGTTGTTCAGAGCGTCAGCCTTGCCCGGGATATAGACATTCGACCAGAAGTCTTTCTTGATCTCGTCAATCTTCTTGATGGCGGTCTTCAGACTCTCAGCCGTACGTCCCATACCTACGAAGTCCCACATTACGAGACCCAGACGTTTGTGAATCGTATCAACCGACTCCTTGCCTTGGATAGCCATCAACTTGGCAATCTTAGCCTCAACGGCTTTCTCTGCGTCCTCAAACTCCTTGCGGTCGGTTGACATACGAGGAACACCGATCTGATCAGCCAGATAGTTCTGGATGGTGTAAGGCAGTACGAAGTAACCGTCAGCCAGACCTTGCATCAGCGCCGAAGCACCGAGGCGGTTAGCGCCGTGGTCGGAGAAGTTAGCCTCGCCGATGCAGAACAGACCCTTAACACTGGTTTGCAACTCGTAATCAACCCAAATACCACCCATCGTGTAGTGGATAGCGGGGAAGATCATCATCGGGTTCTCGTACGGGTTCTCGTCCACGATCTTCTCGTACATCTGGAACAAGTTGCCGTACTTCTGTGCTACAACATCCTTGCCAAGACGCTTGATAGCATCGCTGAAATCGAGGAACACAGCCAGACCCGTATTGTTCACGCCGTAGCCTGCATCGCAGCGCTCCTTGGCGGCACGCGAAGCCACATCACGCGGAACGAGGTTACCGAATGCCGGATACCTGCGCTCCAAGTAGTAGTCGCGGTCTTCTTCGGGGATATCACGTCCCTTGATCTGGCCGGCTTGAAGTTTCTTGGCATCCTCGAGTTTCTTCGGTACCCAGATACGTCCGTCGTTACGCAGCGACTCCGACATCAGTGTCAGCTTACTCTGGAAGTCACCGTGCTTAGGAATACATGTCGGGTGGATCTGTGCATAGCAGGGATTAGCGAAATAGGCGCCATGGCGGTACATCTGCATAGCAGCCGAACCGTTGCTGGCCATAGCGTTCGTCGAGAGGAAGAACGTGTTACCGTAACCACCCGAACCTACAACCACTGCGTGAGCGAAGAAGCGCTCGATGCGGCCGGTAACGAGGTTACGGGCAATGATACCGCGAGCACGTTTCTCGCCGTTCTCGTCAGCTATCATCACGATGTCGAGCATCTCGTAGCGGGTGTACATCTTCACTTTGCCCTTACCGATCTGACGGCTCAATGCACTATATGCGCCGAGCAGCAACTGCTGACCGGTCTGACCCTTGGCGTAGAACGTACGGCTAACCTGAGCGCCGCCGAACGAACGGTTGTCAAGCAATCCGCCGTACTCGCGAGCGAAAGGAACGCCTTGTGCTACGCACTGGTCGATGATATTGTTCGATACCTCGGCCAAACGATATACGTTCGCCTCACGGGCACGGTAGTCGCCGCCCTTGATGGTATCGTAGTACAGACGATAAACGGAGTCACCGTCATTCTGATAGTTCTTCGCAGCATTGATACCGCCCTGTGCAGCAATCGAGTGTGCACGACGCGGACTATCCTGAATACAGAAGTTCAGCACGTTGAAGCCCATCTCTGCCAGCGATGCAGCTGCTGAAGCACCTGCCAGACCCGTACCTACAACGATAACGTCCAGTTTACGCTTGTTGGCAGGGTTAACGAGTTTCTGGTGGTCTTTGTAGTTTGTCCACTTTTTCTCCAGCGGTCCTTCAGGAATCTTAGCCATCTTCGGCGTGATAACTTTAGCAGCCTCAGCCTTAGGTGCTTCAGCTACCTTTGCTGCTTCCTTAACGGCTTCCTTTGCCACCTCAGCAGCTTTCTCAACAGCCACTTCTGCTACTTCTACTGCAGCCTTCGCTGCCTTGGTTGCCACATTCTTTGCAGCTTCCAGTATTTCTTCTTTCTTTGCCATAGTTGTCAAAAAATTTAGCAGAGCAGGCCTATGCCCATTCCGAGGTAATACAAAACAACAATTGCGAACGGCAGAACAACCAACGTAGCTACTACGCAGCCGAGAACACGGATTCGCTTAAGCCATGTCAGGTTGTTCCAACCCAGCGTGTGCAGAGCCGACCATACACCGTGATTCAGGTGGAACCACAAGGCGCACAGCCAAATCAGGTAAAGCACGCAGTAGATCTGACCCCAAACAGGAGTGGTGAACAATGTTTTCACATACGCCGCACCGTCCGTGGGACTAAATGCACCGGCGGTAGCACCTCCGGTAATCTCTGCCAACTGCATACGGAACCAGAAATTGTACAGGTGCAAGCAAAGGAAACCCAGAACGCAGAATCCGAGAACCAGCATGTTCTCCGACTCCCACTCTACGCCTTCCTTCTTGCCCGTAACTGCATAGCGGTCGTTACCGCGGGCTGCACGGTTCTGAAGAGTCAGGTAGATTGCATAGCCGAAATGCACTACTACCAGGAATGCCAAACCAAGCGTGCCGACCAGGGCGTACCAGTTGGCTCCGAGAAACTCACAAATCATGTTGTAGGCTTCTTCCGAGAATACCACAGCCAAGTTCATGCAGCCGTGGAAAAGCAGAAAGAAGACCAACGCAAGGCCTGTCAAGCTCATGACGAACTTACGGCCGATGGATGAATCTGTTAACCACATAGGATTTTTGTTTTTTTTATAATTTTTAATATTTTTTGCCTTTTCTCACAAATTAGCGTACAAAGATAATAAAAATTTTTCAGATTTGCAAATTTTGCAAGCAGAATTTGTCGGATATTGCCAAATATATCACTTTTTTTTCAAAAAATGCCCCAAATGCTTGCAAATATACTATTTTTTTTGTAATTTTGTAGGCTGAATTGTCGAATGACGAAAACTTCGCTTCGAAAACTCAGAAACAAGAAACAAATAGCGAGTGAACAGAAAACATCAAATAAAGCATATTTGGGTAGTGGTGCTAACGCTACTTACGACCGTGCTACCGATGCATGGTCAGTACGTGGGTAGCGGATCATCCACTTTTGCGTTCCTCGACCTGCCTGTTTCGGCGCGGCAGAATTCGCTTGGTGGTGAGAACATCTCTATCCGCGACGGCGAACTCAGTGCGGCATTTGCCAACCCTGCTTTGCTCGGGCAGATGACCCACAACATTCTGCAACTCGGCTACGCATATTACGGTTCCAACCATTTCGGTAGCGCCATGTACGGTTACAACTTCTCCGAGCACGATTATTTCGCAGCCGGCATCCATTATCTGGATTACGGTACGATGCGTTATGCGGAGAGTTCTGGGCAGTTGACCGGCGCCACCTTTGGCGCGCGCGATATGGTTATTGAAGCCGCGTACGCGCGTCAGTTAGGCGAAATGTTCACAGTTGGCGTAGCACTCAAGCCTATCCTCTCGTTCTACGAGTCGTACAACTCCTTCGCCTTGGGAGCAGACGTGGGCGCACACTATCAGATGCGCGACAGTAGCCTGCAAGTAGGTCTGGTTCTCAAGAATATTGGCTGGCAGCTCAAGAGTTTCTACTCCGATGAGTCGGGACAGAAACGTGAGATGCTGCCTATCAATCTTGAGTTGGGCATCAGCTATCGCGTGAAACATGCTCCATTGCGGTTCTCGCTTACCGTGCATAACATCCAAAACTGGGACTTGGGCTACAGCCGCCTCAACGAGGTCGAAGAAGTCAAACCCGTTGGTTGGTTCGACATGATGATGCGCCATACCATTTGGGCAATCGATATTGTACCCAAGAGCGAGAAGTTCTATCTCACCGTCAGTTACAACCATCGTCGCCGCCAGGAGTTCGCCTTGCAAGACCAACGCTCACTCGCCGGATTCGCGGCAGGTATCGGCATTCGCATCAAGATGCTTCGTCTCGGATTTGCCATGAGCCAGATGTCCAAGCAGAACTTCACCTATCAGGTCAGCCTCTCAATGGATGTCAACTCGCTGATGAAGTGATAATAGACCGCTGCGCTGACAGAAGACAGACCGCTTCGCTGACAGAAGACAGACTGCAGCCGATGGCTGCTGAAAGAATATACGATCATGAAAAAACTACTTACACTTGCTTGTGCATTGTGCATGCTGTGGGCGTGCAATCCTAACGGTCAGGAACCTCAGAACACCACGCCGAGCGGCGACACAACCCAAGTTGCGCCACCGGACACTGCTGCTGCAGTGCAGCCGGACACGTCCACCACGGCGGATTTTGACATGCGCCAACCCAAACCAATGACTTTCGCCTCGGCAGACGAACAACTGCTGTACCGCACAAACGAGTTCACGTTCAACCTGACGAGCCTCGTTTGCAAGAACTCCGACAAGAAGAACATCATTCTCTCGCCATTGTCCGCCAGTATTATGCTGGGCATGGTGATGAACGGCGCCGATGGTGAGACGCTGCAACAGATGCAACGAGCCTTGGGTTTCGAAGGTCTGACGCAGGCGGAGATAAACGAGTGGTACAAGTCACTGATCGAACTGCTGCCTACACTCGACACCGAGACTATCGTGAAGATCGCCAACTCGCTGTGGGTGCAGAACGGTTTTCCCGTACTGCCGGAGTACATTGCCGCCAATCAGCAGTATTTCCACGCCGAGACCGACAATGTGGACATGGCTGACCCCGCCACTGCTACACGTATCAATCAGTGGGCAGCCGACAACACGAACGACCTCATCAAACATGTGGTTAACCCCGAAGATATCAGCGAATGTGTCATGCTTCTTGCCAACGCCTTGTACTTCAAGGGCAAATGGGAGACCGCCTTCGACCCGGAGATGAGCCACAAGGCGGATTTTGACCCGTGGCAGGAGCCTCGGATAAAAGTAGATATGATGGAGGGCGAGATCAGTGCCCGCTATGCCACTGTGTCCAAAGGACAACTGCTGGAGATGGGTTACAAAGGCGGCAAATACTGCATGGACGTGCTGCTGCCGACCAAAGGTTTGGATGCGCGTCAGGTGGTAGCCGACCTGACGGCCGACGAGTGGGCAGACATGCTCAAACAATTGTATTACGACGAGGTGTGGGTTCGGTTCCCGAAATTCAAACTGACCTACAGTCGTATGCTGACCGATGATCTCAAGGCAGCAGGTATGCCCCGCGCACTGAGTCCCGCGGCTGAGTTCCCGCACGTGAGTCAGGTGCCGACGTACCTGTCGTGGGTAAAACAAGTATGTTACCTCGCTGTGGACGAAACGGGCACCGAGGCTGCTGCTGTAACCATCGGAGGAGCCGAGACAACAGGTATGCCCCCGGAGCCCAAGGAGTTCATCGTGAACCGCCCGTTCTTCCTCGTTATACGCGAGAAGCAACACGGCAATATCCTGTTTACTGCCCTCATCGGAAATCCGGAAGGAGAATAGAGACCGCAGCCCATGGCTGCTGACAGACGCACAGAATCTATCAGTGAGTGAAACGAACGGTCTGTCAGCGAGTGAAACGAACGGTCTATCAGTGAACGCAGTGAACGGTCTAATAATAAAGATATGAAACAAATCATTGTAGCCATTGACGGCTATTCATCATGTGGCAAGTCCACCATTGCCAAGCAACTGGCGCAATATGCCGGTTACCGCTACATCGACACCGGTGCTATGTACCGTGCCGTAGCCTTGCAGGCTATCCGCAAGCAACTTTTGGAGCCTAAATCCAATGATGCCCTTGAAGGGGGCAACAAGGGAGCATTAGCTGATCATATCGGGATCATCCTAGACAATACCCATATCGATTTCGTGGTTCAAAGCGATGGCACACAGCACGTGACACTCAACGGCGAGGATGTAGAAAAGCAGATCCGTACACTGGAGGTAGGCAACGGTGCCTCGCAGATTGCCGTTATTCCCGAGGTTCGACGCTTTTTGGTTGCCCAACAGCAACAGATGGGCAAGAACGGTGGCATAGTGATGGACGGACGCGACATAGGTACGGTGGTCTTTCCTGAAGCAGAACTCAAACTGTTCCTCACCGCCTCGCCCGAGGTACGTGCCGAACGGCGGTACAAGGAACTGATAGAGAAAGGTGAGCAACCCGTAATGGCGGATGTTCTTGCCGATGTCAACGACCGCGACTACCGCGACACGCATCGCGACGAGTCACCGCTGCGCCAAGCCGACGATGCCATCGTAGTGGACAACAGCCACATGACACGCGAAGAGCAGATGACACATATCTACCACATATTCGACGAAAAGTGCAAGTAACCATCGACACCAAGAGCGGCTTCTGTGCGGGAGTGACAGGTGCCATTCGTCGCGCAGAGAACGAGTTGCAACAAACGGGGCAACTCTACTGTCTGGGTGATATAGTGCACAACGGTCAGGAGGTACAACGGCTGGAGCAGTTGGGGCTGGAGACGATCGATTATGACGACTTGCGAACCATTCACAACGCGCGCGTGCTGCTGCGCGCACACGGCGAACCGCCATCTACCTACTGGATAGCCGAACAGAACGGCAACACGATTATTGACGGCACTTGCCCTGTAGTGAAACGTCTGCAGGAACGCATAGCCGCCACCTACAATGCCCACAAGCACGATGAACCCCGACCGCAGATTGTCATCTTCGGCAAACGCGGACACGCAGAGGTCATCGGTCTGCAAGGTCAGACGAACAACACAGCCGTGATCATCGAGCACCTGTCGGAAGCCGAACAACTGGATTATAACCGGCCTATATACCTGTTCTCGCAGACAACAAAGAGCCTGGACGAGTTCAACCAACTGGTGGAGCATATTAAAGGGAAGATTTCAGGTTTAGGATTTCAAAAATCAAATTTTGTATATTACGATACCATCTGCCGCTCGGTGGCGAACCGCGTAGAGCAACTCAAGGCATTCGCAAGAGAGCAGGATCTGGTGCTGTTTGTAGGCGGCACAAAGAGTTCGAACGCCGCCGTGCTGTTCAACCATTGCAAGCAGGCAAACCCGAACACACTGTTTATCACCTCACCGAACGAAGTTGAAGATAAAATCAAATCTTCAAATCTTCAAATCTTCAAATCTTCAAATTTCAAGGTGGGAATCTGCGGCGCTACATCCACCCCGCTATGGCTGATGGAGCAAGTAAGAGACAAACTGCAAGACGCTCAACGCTCAACACTAAACACTAAACTAACATAATCATGGAGTACAAAATTAACACAGTAGGTGTACTCACCTCGGGAGGTGATTCACCCGGAATGAATGCCGCCATTCGTGCGGTCGTACGTTCGTGCATTGCACAAGGTATCAAAGCCAAAGGTATCTACCGCGGATACCAGGGACGTGTCGGGAATCATCCAGCGTGGCGGAACAATTCTCAAGTCTGCCCGTTGCATGGATTTCAAGACGCCTGAAGGCCGCAAGAAAGCTTACGACACTCTGGTAAAAGAGAAGATTGATGCCCTTGTGGTTATCGGGGGAGATGGAACCTTCACGGGCGCGCGCCTGCTCGCGCAAGAATATAATGTACCCATTATCGGTCTGCCCGGCACGATTGATAACGATCTGTGGGGTACCGACTCAACCATCGGCTACGATACCAGTCTGAATACCATCATGGACTGCGTGGATAAACTCCGCGACACGGCTACCAGCCACGAACGCGTGTTCCTGGTGGAAGTTATGGGACGTGATGCCGGCTTCCTCACCTTGAGTGCCGCTATCGCTTCCGGTGCAGAGGCTGCTATCATTCCCGAACGCGCTACTGTCAAAGAGCAGATTGAGGAAGCTATCGGCCAAGGACGCCGCAAGAGCAAGAACTCCAGTATCGTTCTCGTGCAAGAGCATGCTATTGAAGGAGGTGCCCAGGCGGTAGCCAAAGTGCTTGAAGAGGCTCATCCCGAGTACAACACCCGCGTCACCATTCTCGGTCACCTGCAGCGCGGCGGTAGTCCTACGGCTTACGACCGTATCATCGCTTCGCGAATGGGCATGGCAGCTGTAGGCGCATTGCTCGAAGAGCAACGCAGCATCATGATCGGTATCAAAAACGATGAGATCGTGTATGTACCGCTCAGCAAAGCTATCCGCGAAAAGAAAGACGTCAAGGCCGATAAGTGGGCTGCTATGCAGGTATTGTCAATATAATGGACATATCGCTTGTGGAAGTTTTACCACAAGCGTTTGTCACGGTATAGACAACGTATCAACAATTCTTGTAATAACGATAAAAGTCCGACGCATAACGCCGGACTTTTATTATCTTTCTACATCGATTAGCCTTATAACTTACAGTTCTTGTACAGCATATCGCCGTTCGCTATAACGCGTATCGGCTGCAGACGATAAGCTCGCGCACAACTCTTGATGGATGCTATATTGCCATTGGCTATGGTCTGATAGGATTCCAGGTGCAAAGCTTCCGACATATGGAACGATACCTGATTAATCAGCGTGCCAATTCCCTGACGCATATGCGGGGCATCTACCAACCGGCCGAAATAGCACTCGCCATTGAAGTAGCAACGCAGGAAGAAATAGGCCACAATCTTGCCGTCACGTTTCATTACATAAGCCAAAAACGAAGCATTTCGTTGCAAACGTGCCATCGTATCTGCATCAAAGTCGTGGGGCGTGAACCAACGGTATATATCTTCGGGTTGATCCTGAAAGAACTCCACGAGTTCATCAGTAGGAATCTTGCTTATCGGCACCATCTCATAAGGTGCAGCCATATCAAATGCATCCTGTTCCACGCGCTGCAACCGCCTGCCATAGCGAATACGGAATAGCGCTGCATTGGCATGCTCCACCATTGCCCAAAGCCACGGCATTCTGTCGCGAAGCCAATGGGCAAAGGTGTAGTTAACTGTCATCACCTTACGTTTCACTCGGCGGGTATAAGTTGTCATCTTACTTATTTGATAGTGATAATCAAATCGCTTGTTGCATCATTCGACTTGGTATCAAACCCTTTCACGGTCAGGTTCCTGATGCCCTTAGCTCTCAGGTATGCAGCAATAACCGCAGCGCGCATATTTGCCTGCTTGTCGCACATATACAGCAAGTCCACTTTTTGCCACAAGCGGTTGGTCATCAAGCTACCTGCCACCTTATCCAGAATCGACATTGATTCATCGGTCAACTGCTCATTCGCGAAGCGGATAGAATTGATCAGCACAGTACCTACACCTTGTTCCTCCAGCACTCGAAGGGCACTTGCCACCTCTTGCGATTGATTCATCGGAACCACTTGTACACCCGGACGTACACTACCCATCTCTGAAGCTTGAGTAGATATTACACCGTTATTCTCACGAGCCTCCTCAATCATCTCCGGAGTAAGCGCCACGTTAATATAGAATGCATTCTTTGGCGCATGATGTACCTCTTTCGGCTGGTGCGGTTCGCGTATTGGCAGATCATTTTCATCCAACCTTGGGTCTTTCACCGGCGGACGCGTATCGAAATAGCAACGAATACCTCCACTAAGTGCGCCAGCATGAATCCAAGGAGCAGCATAAATCACATTATCTCGTTCTTGGTTTCCACGAGCATAGCCATGGTATTCAGCCTCAACAAATAGTCCCCAATTGCGCCGAATCATGAACTCAAACTGCAGTCCGGTCTTAACCACAGCAGCTGCTGACCAATACGTCTTATCAGATGAACCATCACCAAAAATTTGGTTGAGTTGCCACATGGCAGAAACGCCTAAGCCTGTATCCCAATAAATACGGAAACGCCTGGCTATGGCCGGTGCTTGCGTCCATGCAGCATTCTCCAACAAATTAAGATGCGCATATATACCAAACTCTATTGATGAGCCATATACCACGGCACGATTGTAACTATAATTACCGACGTAAGCCCCTAAGCCTAACCCATTATCGAATAAATATTCCGTAAAGATAGAGAATTCGTGCGCTAAGTCGGACACAAAACCATAACTTTTACCCCCTAACTCCTTGGGACTTGTCTGCTGATCCTTAAGATGAAAATACGTGATTCCTCCTTTCAAACCTAATGTCCAATTGTCACGAAACGATCCCTTACTACTAACTGTAGGTGCAGCAGAAGCATTTGAGGCGACAGTTGAGCTACCATATTCAGTCGTTGTCGTGTCTTTGAATTGTGCAATAACTGGATCGTCATAATCATTAACATTACTATACTGGGCATATAAGCCTTGAGTAATCGCCAAAAATAAAACCAATATTATATACAATCGTTTCATCGGGTTATAAAAAAATAATAATCGCGCACAAAGGTACAAAAAAAAAATTAAATATGCAAATATTTTGCCTAAAAAATGCGTTTATAGTAGTCTTTTTGGCATTTTCTGACATATTTTTGTTCAAAACGGTTAGCAATTAGGGGTCTTGCAGCCTCAGCCATGCATCTTCTCTCGTTCGGATTTTCCGCCATATACAACATGGCTTGTAACAATTGTCCGGCATCTCTTGGGGGCACAATCAGACCATTCTCCCCTTGCCGGATAATCTCGCGCGAACCGTTGATATCCGTTACGATGGCCGGCAAGCCCATCGCGCCGGCTTCGAGCACCACATTCGGGAATCCCTCACGATAACTGGGAAATACCAGGCAATCGGCATTCTGATAGTACGGCCGCACATCATCCAGACGCCCCACATAACGGATGGCAGGGGTAGTATCTATCGCGTGCCGCGTCTCTGGTGACAAAGGCGTTTCGTCCTCATACCATCCGACAAGCGTCAATGTACTGGCGGGATATTTCGCCAAAACTTGCTGAAAAGCCCAAACCAACTCATGGATGCCCTTGTCAGGTACAAGCCGCCCTACAAACAGAAAATGCACAGTTGATGTATAAGGCATCTCCCGTTTGGCAGGTTGCCAATACTCGAGGTCTATTCCCCGCACATTGCCATAGCCTAACACCTCCACGGGCTTGCGCGTTATACCGCCTTGAATCAGGTCATTGCGCACGCCCTGCCCCTCCGCAATGATATGAGTGGCACAGGCACAGGTCAGTCGATCCGTCATACGGATAATACGGCGTTTGATACCTGTGGCTGTAGGCCAAACCAACCCCGTAAATGTATGTATCCGAACAGGCACACGGGCAATCTTCGCTGCCATCATGCACAGCAATCCCGCCTTAGGTGTATAAGAATGTACTGCGTCAGGTTGCTCTTGGCGAAAGACCCGAATCAACTGACATAACGAGCGCAGATCAGCTACAGGCGCAATCTCCCGATGCATCCTAACGGGAACACAACGTACCCGTTCACGCTCAGCTATCTCATCCAGTTCTTCGCCGGGAGAGGTAACAGCTACCACTTCATACTCTTCCGCCATCTCTCGCAGCATACCCCGACAGAAGATATTCAGCGACGTGGGGATAGTGGAGCAATAGATAAGTTTTTTCATTTTTTCTTCTTCACTTCTTGATAGACGGCATCATAGCCCGCAACCATCTTACTGATATCAAATGCCATCGCCCGCTCCTGACACCGCTTGGCAACCATCGAAGCATATTGTTCATCCTTGCAGAGTCTTTCAATCTCCGCCGCTAATGCTTTTGCCTCTTCATGAGGCACAAGTACGCCATGCCCTGCCACGATCTCGCGCAATCCGTCTACATCACTTGCTACGAACGGTTTACCGGCAGCCATTCCCTCCAGATTGGATAGTGAAAGCCCCTCATGATGCGAACACATCACCACCACATCGGCAGCTTTCAGCAAATTGGGCACATCCGTCCTGACACCAAGGAAATGCACGCGTTGCTCCAAGCCAAGTGATTGAGCGAGTTGTCTGCAATCAGAGATTCGCTCCCCATCTCCTACAAGCAAAAGATGGTAATCGTCCGGTAGCAATTGCATGGCACGAATAATCGTCGGCTGATCTTTCTCCCAACGGAATCCTGCTACGTTAATAACAATGTGCGCTGCCCCCAATGTCCGATGATTGTATTCCGAAGAAGGTGTCGCTTGGGCAAACCGCGAGGTTTCTATGCCATTGCTAATGACACACATGTTGGTTTCTGCTGATCGGTCAAGATACTTCTGCAAATTATGCAAGCATGGCTCTGAAATACAAATCACCCTGTCATATTGCCGATACATCCAACTATCCAATGGGCGGAACAATATGTGTTTGCGCCTACGATTGTTGGTGCTATGTTCCGTTGTTATGATGGGGACATGCAGGCTCACATTTGCCAAAGCAACAAACAATTGGGGAGACGTGTTGTGCGAATGAACAATATCATAGTCGGGCATCAATCTCTTAAGAACCTTAATATGTTTCGGGCTATATACGCTTTCATTCTCCGCCCCCATGATAACATGCACGCCCGCATTCTTAAGTTGGTCAACCAATGGCGTATGCACTCCTTGAAACACATAAATCGCCACTTCATGTCCCAGTTTTTGCATACGTGGCAGCAGATCAGTCATCAGTTTTTCCGCCCCGCCAATACGCAGTGATGTTATAACATGTAGTATCTTCATTTACAGGAGTTATTACTAACAAACGGAGGAAGGGACTTATACGCTTCGCTCTTGCAATAGCGATACGCATCCCGCAATCCTCGCACAAACAAAACGGGTATCCGAGGCTTCAACAGCACTATTCCTGCGATGCCATTAATCAGCAACAGCCACACTTGTTTCAGCGCAAATGACAACGCTGTCAGCCAATCCTTGCGCGTATTCCATATTGTGCGATGCCAAATAATGGCACTTGCTTTTGAGCGAATATAATATCTTTGCAAATTATTGCGATGCGAACTGCTTGCTGACTGCGCATCTAAGTGCAACACTCCGGAATCATACAACACACCTAAACATCCTCCATTAACAACTAACTTATACGTCTCTAACAGGTCATCGCCATAGGCGAAGCCAAACTGCTCCACCCACGATTCCTCTTCCCATCGCATACAAAGCAATGAGGATTTTTTCCAAAGCATACATGGACCTGCACAACTCTGAGATAAATAAAATTTGGGCTGAGGATGATTATTATATGAGAATGATCCGTTTCGATGAATCTTGAATGCCCAGCCATCATCCCGTCGCGGAAAGACAAGATTGGTCACAGCAGCAAATACTTTTCCACGGAAAGACATATCCTGATTGCGGAATGTATCAGCCCCAACGCAATCGGCATTATTCTCTTCCATGGCGCGAAGCAATCGTTCTGCACTATCCGGTGCCAACAACACATCGTCATCCAATAGCAGAATACAATCGCTCGATATCTCATCATAGCGCAATGCCCGCTGCGCAATCATCCCCTTTTGCACCCATACATATTCCTCGTTGCCTATTTGCTCTTTCGGGCGTTCATATCCTTTGGCTATATATACAACAACTCGTTCAGGCTGAACAGTCTGCTGCGTAATCGATCGGAGTTCCTCAAGATACTTCTCTCCACCTGTACCTAAGGTGCGTATGGCTATGGAATACGTAAGCATTATTGTTTCGACTTATACACGATCAACAGATACAACAACACTCCCAACGGAGCAACCGACACCGTAAGCAGTTTCAGCGGCGATCGTTTGAGCCATTGCTTATCGCGCGCAATGATACTGGATGCCACATAATGAATAGCCAAGCGCACTCGGTTATACCACGTATTATGCACCAATTGCATCTCCAAGATCCGTTGTTTTTGGAAACTTCGAGGACTATTCATATACTGCCTCCATATGCCGGCAGACATGCTATCGCCTGCTTGATAATCCACATAACACAGATTCTCGTTCAGCAGCAGAAGCGGGTATTGGTCACACACCTGCATCATCATATATACAGGATTGAAGTTCTTTTCCCCTGGAAATCCTTCCATCGGGGCTACTTGCTTCATCAGCGCAGTACGCAATACAGCTTTAGTATCCCCAAGATGTAACTTCTTCAAGTACAAATCCATAAACCACACCTCATCCAGATCCTTCGGAAAAAATCCACCTATCGGCGTGTCATCCAAGCGATAATCCAATCCCATCAATCCGGCATACTGCTGTCCTCCTCTTGCACGCCAACACTTCAGGATCTTTTCCACCGCATCGTCGGGCATAAAATCATCCGAGTCAACACACACGCAGAGTTCGGAGTCAATATTCTGATACGCAGTATTATAGCCTGTGTACAGCCCGCCATTCTCCTTGTAGATATATCGGATAGGGATCTTGCCCTCATTCATCCACGCCTTAACCAAACTCGCAGTACTATCAGTCGAACCATCATCAACAACCAGCCACTCAAAGTCACTGCATGTCTGACGGCACAAACTTTCGTACGTACGCACGAGCGTGTGCGCTCGATTATAAGTAGGAGTAAATATGGTTACGGTTAACATACTAATACAATTTACCTATCACAAACATGAACAATGTAAATGAGGCATGCGCCAGCAATGCCCAACCTATTTTTTTATCTTGATCTTCCCAAATCGGTACGCGTATGAAGGCGTAGGCAAGAACTATCGGATACATAAACCAACTCAGATATGCGAAACGATTGGAGAATGCTGATTGAATAACCATCACCCAGAAAGCATTGGATAAAATATAGGTGTTTGCGAGTATATTAAACGTCCTGTCTTGCACACCTTGTATCTCGGTAATATACCATGTAAGTGCAACCGGCATAGCGCTATACAGCAAAAAGTCCCACCGAAAACCCACGTGTGAGAACTGATATGCCCAACTGGAGGACATTACCGCGTAATTAGCCAAACGATCATCAAAACCCAATCCTGCGAAAAAGTTGGTAATTTGCGCACCAAGGATAAGTGAAAGTACAATAGATATAAGCCAGAAGTAGATTGCAGTTTTAGGTTTCTTTATCATGAACGATGCCACTATAAACATCATGATTGGCAGTGTCATGGAACGATGAATACCAGTAGCCATATACATCAGCAGCAATGCCGATAGCCATCGTTTATCCAATGCATAAGCCATGCCTAATAACACAAGACTACTGGCAAGCCCGTTGCGAATACCATTCGTCCCATACCCCCAAAACGAAAAAGCAGAAATCACGAACAGAAATGCCATCATTGCATTTTCTGGAAGCATTCGGCTGCACGCATGATAACACAAAAAGATGTATAGAAAAGCAACAAGAACAAAAAACTGCTGAGCAGACAATCCCAAAAAACGACACGCCACCATCAGGAACGAAAAAACCCATTCTGCCTTACCTACAACGAAAGATATATTCATGTTTTCGTACGTATGAGCATACATACGCATGTCTGCGAAAATCCAACTAATAGGACGGAAACCTATATATAAGGTAAGCAATGTTGCAAATAAGACAACTGGGACGACAGAATGCTTCTTCAACAACCTGTCACACGTATTCGATGTACTGTATGTTACACCATAACATAAGCACATCACAAACATCAATGCATAAAATACAGCCGAATAGTATTGTAGTGGTATCGCGGAAAACATCAGTGTACGAATCGAGCCTTAAAATCAGTCCCTAAAAGTCTGTGTATAATTCTTGTCATTTTCGTTTTGTAATACACCCATTTCCCATGCGGTGACTTGCTATACCAATGGATGCTTACTGTATTAGCAGTTTTGTTCATTCTGCCGGTGAGATCATCAAATGGGCACAACCATTCGCGGGGTAATACCTCTGCCTCACAGACAGTCTGTCTCTTTCCGTTTTTAATGAGTCCAAAAGGCATCAATGCCTCTGTGTTCAATTGTGGGCAACCGGTAATTTCTGTTATGCCGTCATATTGGTGCAACATAGCATATACCGCAGGATGATGAGGGGTTGCGGCAAAGCCTAATCCTGTGGCCACATATTCAGGATATTCAAAACCAAACCATGCAGTGCATGTGTTTAACAAGTCTTCCGGATAACGGATAACCTCAACATCAGTATCAAAATAAATACCCCCATACTTCTCCACAGCCCACAAGCGAACAAAGTCACTCAGATATGCCCAGCGTTTTTCTTCATACGCCAATCGCGCATACGGATGGCTACTGACGTCAAAGTTTGTCTCGTTCCACTCACGTATTTCCCAAGCAGGGAAATATTTTTTCCATGAGGCTATGCATTTTTTAGCAGAGCGCGGTAGCGGATTACCACCAAACCAGCAATAATGAATTATATGAGGAATCATAACAGACTATGAATCTTCTCTACTTCTGTCAGATTGCCATAATCATGGCTTTGCAAATAAGAACACAACCGCTTTCTCAACACTTCATCTCGCAAGACTTCTCCAATCCCTTCCGCACAAGCTTCAATCGGCATCGGGACTATCACTCCATCCACGCCGTTTATCACTTGGCTCTTAGCAGTAGGATAATCTGTTATCACCACAGGCTTACATAGGATCTGCGCCTCGCGAACGGTGATACTTTTTCCCTCGTAACGAGATGGTTGGATATACAAATCGCAGGCTTTAATATAAGGATACGGATTGTCGCGTTTGCCTAACAGGATAACATGATCTTGCATTTCAGATTCTGCTATCCGCTGGCGAATAAGCGCCTCATCAGCACCGTAGCCGATTATATACCAACGGATATTATGCTCTGGCAAAAGTGACATGAGACGCTTGCATATCAACGGGACTTCATCAAAACGCTTGGGATTACTATATCGACCAATGGATAGCATGCACATTTCGTCTTTCTGCAAAGGCATTTCCTGTGGCACAAATTCGTCTGCTCGATCGCGAATCATCGATACCGGCAACACATTCTCACATATAAAAATCTTTGATGCCAATGTAGGGAACACGCTTATAAACTTATCTTTTGCCTCTGCTGAGATAGCTGCTATACCATCATACTTCAGCCACATAGGCAATTCTTTCTCTGCTTCTACAAAGATATTTGTATAATCGGTATGAATCCACGCAAGTTTCTTTTTTGCACGCACCTTATCAGATACAATATGATGCGGAGTTAGAAAACTAATGGCTACATCGTACTCCACATTGGCATTTATCAAGGGCAACAAAGGTGTAGTATAGCGAGACATATTGAAGAAGCAAGTCGCATCATCCAAATGCTTCGTATTCTTATGTTTTGCCATGCGTGTGATGACTTTAGCCCATAGCCGTGCGGCAGCTAATCGCCAGAATCCACTGCGAACCAATTCTACTATTGGTCGCTCAAGCATCGTGTATGCAGGAATTGCAGATAGCAAGTTAACCTGTCTGGGGATATAACGCATCAACTCGCCACGTTGGTCATACAAGAACAAATCAACATCTACCTGTTGGTAATCTATCGCATGCAACAGCCCGATAAGCGCAGCCTCTGCACCACCTAATTCCAAATAATGCATCGCTATCAAAATGCGCGGCTTCATGGCAGAAAGCTTTTACTAATTCTAATTTTTATCGGCAAGTCACTTGGATGAATGCCTGCTAAGTCGCGCATACGCACATTCAGTCCGTCTTCACGCTCGAGCACACTATATGGCACGCCAAAAATCATTGCAAACGCCGTACCATGGAATGAATTGCTTATCACATGCGTTGCATGTTTGATTAGTCCTAAGAATGTCTGAGGTTGTGCATAGATAACATTTTGGTCACAATACCCGAATCGCTTATCTCCGATTGAGTATATTTTCAGTTTCTGCTCTTTGGCTATACGCTCCGCTTCCTTACGAATCTGCGGGCTGTTCATAAAATCGTATACCAGCACATATTTTTCCCCTTTACCCGTGTCATCAGCCATCTCGCTCCACTCTTCTTTTGATAGCAAAAATACCGGATCTAACACTTCTTTCCCTTTATAGCCCAACGATTCCAATATCGCTAATGCCGAATGCTCGCGCACAGAAATGGCATCAAAACGCGCCAAGTTGGATCTTACAAACTCCCGTGCTGCAGGCTGCACATCCTCCGTAGCAAAACTTGCTGCATAACTTATCCTTTTTACCGAAGAATCGCCAAAATCCAGATAATAACCGGGATCAGTGCCGTTTCGGAACTCTGTATTCCAAATCTGATCACTGCCAGCTATATACACATCCGCTTTCGGCGCATCAGCACGCAACTCATCAATCGACCAATACACCCGCTTTGTCAACGGAATATACTTTTCCGAAAATGCATCAAAATACGGTTGACGGCGCTTCGTACGTAAGCGCATGGGGAACTGCAAAAGTAATTTCCCCCACAACTTTACCGACCATCCCGGCCAGAAACAAACCTGCACATCCCCGCGCATATAATCCGGTCGGTAGTCAATCACCTCGACCTCATGTCCTTGTAGTTGCAAATAATGCGCCAATGCATACGTCTGCAATCGTGCACCGTAATTATAGGCATGCTGACATGTTATCGTGCAAATTTTCATGAACAAATCAAGGTGTTAACTTTTACGCTTTCTATCTTTGCCGTGGCATTATGCTCATGGTGTAGATTACGAACTATCGTTTCTCTCAACTGCTGATCATTCACCATTCGAAGTATAGTATGAGCTATACCTTGAGCATTCATTTCTGCAACAAGTCCGTTTTGCCCATCACTAATCTGATCGTGTACCACAGGAAAATTCGTACTTACAACAGGTTTGCACAAGATTTTCGCCTCTGCGATAGTCAGTCCGAATCCCTCATTACGGGATGTTTGGACATAGATATCACATGCATTCATATATGGGTAAGGATTGGCTTGCTCACCTAACAAGAACACATGTGCGTGTAAGTCATACTTTTCCACCAGATCCTCTATACCCTTTCTTTCGGCACCATCTCCCACAAAATACCAACAGAATTGCAGTCCGCTGTCGCGAAGAATCTTTGCAGCATCCACAGCCATATCATAGCCTTTGACGGAAACCATACGTCCTACCGTCACCAGTTTCCACCCTGGATTACTGACCGCAGTTTGTGGCTGCTGCGCCATTGTTCGTATCAAATCCGGGTTAACAATGTCCGAAACAGGAAAGAATCTATCGGTTGGCACATAGCCGGAAGCCGCTAATATTTGTTTCAATCGATCAGAAACAGGAACAATCAAATCGGTTTGATTATAAAACTGCCTGTTAAACGACAAATTATATCCGGCTTGCGTAATATCCGAGTTAATCCAAGTAATTTTTTTATCAGCAGAAACCTTGTATATAATATAGTATGTGGGCCATCCTTGCTGATAAGCGATAGCTACATCATAATGCTTTTCAAGGGGGAGATACGCCCGATGCATTGTTCTCCAACGTGTTTCCGAGCCGTACTCCTGTTTCCCAATCAAGCGATTCCATCGCAAGCGTAACGAGAAGAGCAATTGGTACAAACTATACCACAACGGTCGCGCATAGGCATCTAAATCAAGTATTCGCACGCCTTCCGGGACATATTGCTCGAACACACACCCACGCTTACTCAGCAACAAGTCGACATCCATCTTGTCGTAATCCAATAATGGCAATAAAGAAACGATGCTTTTCTCTGCGCCGCCACATTGAAGAGATTCTATGAAGAAGAGAACTTGTATTTTCATCACATCTTCTTTACCATTAGATACCCGCACCGTTCTACCATTCGCCTCAACAATGCCTCAACGCGCCAACGAATCTTGTACTGCCAGGTTGTCTTTTCCGGCTCGCACACATTCTCTCGCCACGATCCCAATGCCAAATGACTGCAATATCCGCCATTGGACGCATTTCCTATATCGAAATACTCTTTGGGATATACTTCCACGCCAAACGATAATGACTGCCTGCCATCCGCTGACAACAATGCATTGTATCCTATACTCTTTGCCAACTCGCTTTGCACGTAATTGATGATACGCAAATCGTACTGCAGACTAATAGGCAGGGATTTATCGGTGGACGTCACAAAGTGTTTGCCCGCATAGTAAGCGTAACATTGCTCTATAAATGGGTGATGAGCTTCGGCTCCGAAACAGCAGGATGTCAAATAATTTTCTGTCCGTCGACCATCTATATGCACCGAGTTCTCTCTACCGATAAACATCTTGTTACTCAGCAAATCGTCAAATGAACGACATACAAGGCAATCGGTATCCAAATAGATACCTCCATATTCCCGAATTGCCCACAAGCGAATGAAATCCGCAGCAAATGCCCATTTACCGGAAGCCACGCACTCATCCAACCAAGCCGACTTCATTTCCCGCAAAGTGTCATCTGTCCACAAGCGTAACTCATAATCAGGGAGATATCGCTTCCACGACGCTATACATTGCTGAACTATTGCAGGATACTCAGAGGAGCCTAACCATATGTAATGAATTATCTTAGGAATCATACTCGCTCTGATAAAAAGATCTCACATTGCTTCATGGCTGCACTCATAGCCACATCCATATTATAATACTCCCAATCAGCAAATCTGCCGGACAGATAGATACCATACGCACGGAGTTTGTTTTTCAGATGGGAGATAAACTCTCGAGTGTCAGCAGTCTGAATCGGATATGTATATTCATTATATACATGAGTAATATACTTAGGAGCGAAGGGGACCAAGAAAAGATTTTCTACTATCTCCTCCTTTGAAGTATAATCCGTGAACTCCACAGTGGCTGTTCTTTTTCCTGTAGCATTATTAGCCGGAGAAAGATTACCAGTGCATATGATACGATGACAACGGTAATCAGACTTAGGCAGATATATCCACGTATAAGGATTATTTTCAATTTCGCACAGAACGGTTGTTGTGCCATGATAGGCCAACGCACGAATCCTATCCACCTCACTATCAGTCAACACGCCCAGGGGAAGTAACGATGGTAATTGTTTAATATTTCCGCAAAAGAAAACCGCCCCGTATAGTTCGTTATTAATAATCCAGCCACCACCATCTGCTTGATGAATCCGTTCTATATGGCTGTTATATCGAAGATCCAAACCTTCTGCCAACCGATTGGCCAAAAACTGTGATCCGCCATGCTTGGGATACCAAAATGAGGAATGTACAAACGACTTCTCGTGCGTATGGTTAATATTGCTTAATAGAATCTCAGCAACCGATGGGTTGGGTAATTTTCCTGCAAGCCATTCCAACGATATCGATGACAAATCTGCACGCCATATCTTCTGATTGTATGGCTTAAAGTAGAATTCATACAAAGTATCACCAAATTGCTGTTTCAAGAACTCTTCAAAATTCTTCGGTCGTATCGTTTCGTCTTTATGCAGCAACTCCGAGAGAATATGCTGTTGCATCGGTATCGGCAAGTAATACAGATAATTTTCTATCGGATAAGGGATACGCAATTCATCATAAGCAATTACAGAGTTTCTCTCAACATGAATAAACTCTTTATCAAGTTCAAACTTGTTCTCAAACCAGGTTCTGACTACCTCATTTTTAGTGTTGAAAACATGACCACCGCATTGATGGAACAAATTTCCATCAACATCTTTGCATCGGATTAATCCACCCGGAGCATCATTCCACTCATACACTACCACCTCATGCGTATCACGAAGCATGTGTCCCGCCGTCATACCGGATACACCGGCACCTATGATACCTATACGCTTATTCAATTGTTTCATTTTTTATCTGATTTATCCGATTCGATGTATAATGCTTATTTAAATAAGCCGTATACGAATCAATCGGTATCGGAGCATGCATCTTCGCCTCCAATGCCTTGCTAAAGTCTTCATAACACTGTACACGTGTTGACATAATATCCAACTCAAAGTAATCCGTATCAGCATTCGGTACATATCGTGACAGCACATGGCAACCGGCTGCCAAATATTCCAGGAATCGAGGGGTCACCTGACTGAAGCCATTGGTATCCTTACGCGCATTGTCCATTCCGGGAGTAGCATATAACCCAACGCGTGCACTACGAAGCAATGCCCAGTATGATGCACGATCGGGTAGAACCCCCAATCGCTCACCTCGCGAATCTACATACCCGTCTGAACCTTTGTATACATATACGAAGTCTGAATGAGCGCTTGCATATTGTTCCAAATAATCCATAAATACCCTATTCTGTCTGCCGAGCATAACTACATCATACATCTTTGGAGGCAAACTGACCAAACGGTACTTATCCGGTAATGACAATGCCAAATGGCGGATAGGCAGTGGGCAGCCGCGCATGAGCAAAAATTCATAAATTTCTCTACTCGATATGTAAACAACAGGATTCCTGTCGCAACTCCTATAAAAACGTGACAAATCCTCATCACTGCGCAAATAGAAATCTACTATTATCGGATAAATATTCCGTTTATTGTCACCGGGAGGATTACCCAAGGGCAACATCCTGAATTTCAAAGCAGGTTTATTTGTTTGGAACAGATTGGCTATCATCGGCATACGAGAAAGTATTCGTCCGCCACGCAACTTGTAAGTATCATAATACAACTCTGCGTTCAATGCAAATGCAAACTGGTCTTCCCACTCATGCACTAAATCATAGTCAACACCACACCATGACTCTTTGCGTAATGTTATGATCTGTTGAATTGTCATTTCACCATATATCTTTTCCTAACAAGAGTGACAACTTGGTTGCCATCTTATATGTCCACATCGACAATCGTTTGGATGACTTGGCTGTCATCTTTCCTAATCGACGAATCTCTATCAATGCCGCCTTACGAGCCAATACTTCCACCGATTTGTCAATAGGAATCGTTGCCACGGGTAAATACTCATCCCATTTCTTGTGAAAATCTCCTACCTGTGCAAAGAACTGCTCATCATAATTTCCCCAGGAGTCATGCTCTATCCATAAATCCGGTAATATCCTCAATTTCAACCCCAATTGCAACATTTGCATACACATATCGTGATCGTACATATGAAACAAAGGAAACGTCTCACCATCCCAATGCACCCTTTCAAACAATTCCTTACGGGTAAATAGCCACAAGCCATCCAATGCCACGACATCATTTGAGCAAGGCGTATCTTCTTCGTAAACACGAACATAATCATTACCTTTACGTTGCACTATATGCGCTTTCCTAAAACCCGAACGACACCAATACGACGTACTCTGATCAAAATAGCAACAGCCCTGAACACCCACCATACCAATCGCCTGATCTTCCATCGCTTCAAGTGCCATCTTCCCCCAATTAGGAGTATGGAATACAATATCCGTGTGCATGAAACATAAATACGGATACCGGGCACGAGCAACTCCCAGATTATAAGCTTCACACAACCCATATTGCCCGTGAGAGTTGTCAATTACTACAATCTCATATTCAACTGAACCTATGGTAGCTTGTATATTGTGCACCAATGGCTCGGGAATGGTGGCGGATTTTGAGCAAACAATAATCGAAATCATTTCTTGTACGGTTTAACAGCGAGGCTTGATTCCCATCAGTAGCTGCAAGATGCGACTTACCAAATGAATGATATTCAAGCAAAAAACATTATGATGCATTAAATCATAAATATCCAAGATGATGTTATCCTCACTATATTTTTTCAGTTCATCATTCAATTTACGAATACTTGAGAACTCCTCGCATAACTTTTGATAATCCTCCATGCAACGAGGATTTGAAGCATTGCTTACACCTACCCCGTCAAAGTCACACACCGTCACAGGGATATACCGATACGTGCAATTTGCCAACACTCCTTGGAGCCAACACTTCCAGTCTGCCAACACCTTATAAGACTCATCATATGCATACATACTCTTAAAATCACGCCGGATGAACATTGCTTGATGACAAATATTGTAGTCTATCAGTTTGTGCAAGGTCATCGCGCGAGGGGATGATTGAATATGTTTACACTCACCCTCGCTCACTATATTCCAATTGCCATATACAATATCTTCAGTAAGATGATTGGCGAAAACCTGCTGTAGCGTATCCGGAGAACAATATGTATCACCTGAATTCAAATAACTCAGGTACTCCCCTTTCGCCAAAGATGTTCCTTTATTCTGCGCATTGTATATTCCGCCGTCCTTTTCACTGCACCAATACGTCAAATATTCCTGATACTTTTCTATGAGTTCTTTGCTGCCGTCAGTACTTCCTCCGTCCACGATCAGCCATTCCCAATCCTTCCACGTTTGTGACAATATACTATCAATAGTCCGCTGCAGACCATCCTTATTGTTGTAATTTATTGTAATGATTGATAGTTTCATCGTACTCCTGGTTTTCCTTAGTTAAGCAACTCTTTCCATCGCTCAAGGCGAACATCCTCGGCAAATATACGCTTTACGATACTCATGTTTTTGTCCCTGTCGGCATACGCGGTTTGAATCATCGAATCTATCGCATTGAAAGAAACTGCAGAAACATCGTAAACAGAACTGCAATCTTGCTGCTTCATCATGGCATATAAGGGATTGCATTTTTTTAGCA
The DNA here is from genome assembly GCA_902798965.1 of uncultured Bacteroidales bacterium. Taxonomy (GTDB): domain Bacteria; phylum Bacteroidota; class Bacteroidia; order Bacteroidales; family Paludibacteraceae; genus Colicola. Next base: position 61,653 of record CADBYS010000026.1, read on the forward strand.
ACACAGGCTTTCCAAGTACTATTCCGGTCATAATGTTACCACAAGCTTGCTCCCTGTTATGGAACATCACCATTACATCCATATCATTAAGGAACGATAAATATTTCTCTCTATCCATGAAAGACGTGATTGGCACAAAAGCATCTCCAAACATTGCATGCCCTATTTGCCGTATCTTCTCACCATAGCCATAGTCTCCATACGATAATATCGTATATATCTGAGCTGTTCGCGATACCTTGCGCAGTTGATGACGTAGCCATGCAAACGCATCCAAATAATTATTTGTCAATGCAGAAGAATTTCCTACAAGTATTTGCAACGGTTTGTCTGCAGAATAGCCTTTGGAAGGTATCAAACTCGCTTCATCGTAGTTCTGACTAAAAGGAGAACAGGGTATGTGCTTACATGTCGAGCCGGGATATAATTGACGAATCGCTTCATATTCGGCACCATCTTCCTTTGGCAGCAGAAGATAGTTGATGCGCTTTATTGTCTGTAACTTTTCTTCGTACAATTTTTGCTGAACAGGCATAAACTCACGGCTTCGGCGAATATCCTGCGGGATATATTTCCAATTCTTTGGGCGGCATATCCAATGAATCTTGGGATAACCCGCATACTCTTCATGCTTACCGTATCGCAGGGTCTTGCCGTCTAACAGCCAATGCGCATGATACCAAAACGGATATTCGTAGAAATCGCCCCCCATCACAGTCACATACAACTCATTCTTTATTCCGCTATCCAATATAGCCTTGCCGATAAACACATCATACCAGGAAACAAACAATTTGTCTGTAGGCTTTAGGGAACGCAACTTTTCTACGTATAACGAATGATCGTCCGGCAAATATACCATCGGTCGGTCACTGTTCAGCCATGGCAATTCGCCTTTTTCTCCACGAACCCAAAACGTATTGTTGGCCTCCAAATGCAACTTATAGATATCCTCTATATATGCCGAGAAAAATTTGTCTTGTATAATAATATGATAGTTCATTACTCGTAAAATTGAACTATACGGCTACATATGTACTCTACTTCTTTAATCTTCAAATCATTGTACATAGGTAAACGAGCCAATGTATCAGCATACCGGTCACATTCCGGCAAGAGTCTACCGTCATGCTTTTTTGCATAATAAGAACTGCTGTGCAAGCTAAGATAGTGAAATACTGCTAATATATCATTATCTTTCAGGTGCTGAATTAATGCCGTACGCTTCTCCAAATCCGGTAGTATCAGATAAAACATGTGAGCATTATTGGTCGCATATTCCGGAATATGAGGCAACGAAAAATATCCTTTTGCTGCATGCGGCTTCAATAATTCATAGTAACGATTCCATATATGCTTGCGCCGTAATTGTATCGTGTCAAGACATTCCAATTGCGCCCATAAGAATGCAGCATTTAATTCTGCAGGCAGGAAACTCGAGCCCATATCTACCCACCCATACTTGTTAACTTCACCTCTAAAAAATTCCGCTCTATTAGTACCTTTCTCCCATAGTATTTCAGCTCGGCGCACGAAACGTTCATCGTTCACAACCAACAATCCGCCCTCTCCTCCGGCCGTAACATTTTTGGTCTCATGAAAACTGAAGGCGGCAAGATGACCTATACCACCTAACGGCTTTTGACTTTCTACATTCGACTTTCGACTGATGAAATACGAATCGATAGCTTGCGCAGCATCCTCCACAACAATCAGATTATGTCGCTCTGCAATAGCCATAATCGCATCCATATCGCAAGCCACACCGGCATAATGTACCGGAACGATCACACGTGTTCGGGGTGTAACCAATGCCTCTATTGCATCAGCATCTATGTTTGGATTGCATTTCATGCTATCTGCAAACACGACCCTTGCTCCTTCACGCAAAAAAGCTAAGGCTGTGCTCACAAAGGTATAACTCGGCATGATCACTTCATCCCCTGACTGCAAATTACATAGCATGGCGCACATCTCAAGAGCGTCGGTTCCGGATGTAGTCAGCAGACACTTGCGAAAACCATAACGCTCCTCCAAGTAGTGCTGACATTTCTTGGTAAAATAACCATTTCCTGACAGATGACCTTGACGAACTGCCTGATTCATGTAATGAATCTCTTTTCCTGTCAGATATGGATTGTTGAAAGGTATTTTCATGTGCAATAGGTTGTTGCTATTAATGCTTGTATATAATGTCCTTCATTTCAATTAACTTTCTCCTGTCCTCTTCGGTGTAATGATATTCATGAACAAAAGAGCCATGACCGTCAGCTACCCCCAAGACGCTACTCGGAGTGTGAATGTGATCCACTACTATATCACCTCTACGCCCCATCAAACCGCCACTCACCAGATGTATATCGGCAATCTCTGTGCGCCCCATGACATGACGAATCAGCTCATCCGTTTCCATCAAGTTGAGCACAACACATGATACGGCTGCACGATTATCAAAGCGGTATACATCCATGCCAGAATCCAAAGCATGATTGACATATTCTTGCGAGAAATTTAGCAGACCAATATCATATATATGTTTTGCAGAAACAAATGATAATCGTTCACACGCATATTCTTTTTTCAGATTTGAGCCGATAATGGCATCAAATTCTTTTTCCTTCATCACCTTATGTAGTCGCCTGGAACATAATGTCATATGCAAATTATCATCTAATGCAAAATCTTCGCCGTAATCTTCTGCGAACATATACACATCCACATTTCGCATTAGAAAGTTCTGCAAAATATGAGTAGTCAGATAACTATGTCCCAGCAAAAGAATGCGTAATGGGCGGTTGTCCCTTTCGTTTTGGAGGACAAAATCAACCGAGGAGTCCCCCCACATCTTGAGATCGCTATACTCCATCACAGGAATAATCGATTGACGACGAACCGCATTTATAATCTCTGCTGATGCCTCACGCTTATAATCCACATCCAGCACAATCTTGTCAATAATTCCTTTTGCCTTTTCAATGATAAAATCGACAAGCGAAGCATCACCAATCTCTACAAAACATATTATATTGGATATGCTTTCTCTTGTAATGGGCAGTAGCAAGTCATTGTCATCCTTGTTCGGAATTTGTACGACAAACAAAACCGATGACTTATTGGTGTCAGCCATCATTTGCTTGGCAACTTGCAAACGTTCTAAATATTGCTCCTTAAATACGGATGCTTCCATAAATCAAAAAACCTGATGAGAAAATTTAGGGAAATGTATTGCATGTTTCCCTTCAGCAAGCCGTGAAGCTGTTACCTCAAACAATTCTTCTGAAGGGTTAATCATGTTCACTTTCGAAACTTCGGTAATTAATACGTCCGGATCAACATGATACTTCTCTGAAACCTTCATTAGCGATGGCATATACGAATCGTGAAAGTACGCTGTGCCTACTGCAATGTCCCGTTTGCTCATTGCTATCGGACCGGATAGCAGGTGCGATATAACACGTTCACCGAAATCTGCTAACTCAAGCACGTTAATCGTATTATCCATATAGCCGGCTCTCTGTAATACCGCGACCAATGTCTCTAATTGCGCATTACCCGCACCGCGACCAAGACTCATGATGGATGCATCTACAAGTTTAGCACCATGTTGCACAGCCGACAGGCTATTGGCATTCGCCATCATTAGGTTGTTATGACCATGAAATCCCACCTCCACATCAAATAGTCCCAATATGGCATCTACGTATTGGCCAACCCTGTCAGGTAACATGCCGCCGGCCGAATCCACTATATACACGCAGTCAACCCCGGCTTGTACCATGATGTGCGCTTTCTGAGCCATTTGATAAACGCTGATTGCATACGTTTTCATCAAATTGCCGGTGACCCAAAATCCTAAAGATTTTGCATACTCAATATATTCAACGGTCTTTTCTATATCTGTCGGATTGGCACCAATACGCACAAAATCTCCGCCTACTTCACGAAAACGACGCAAATCGTCTTTTGTTCCGATTCCCGGAATGAAAAATGCACCGATAAGTGAGTCGCCTTTGTAAGGAATGGTATTCTCATAATAGGCATCATCGGCCATGGCATCCTTTGTATTGCGGTAAGTCCCAAGTCCTGTTCCATTGCCTATTTCTATGTAGCGAATGCCTAATACCGACAAGCCGCTTACTATGTCCTGAAGAGTTTGGGCGCTCCAGTGATTGTGCGTGGCATAACTGCCGTCTCGTATGGTACAATCCAAGATATTAACCATAGTATTCTATCTGCAACAGGCTTTCTACTTCCTGAATATGCTCTTCTACTTCTTTTGCCGAATCTCCGGCTACGATAAAGAATGCAGGACGATTCCTTCCGTTCTTGATATCGCCAATCATATACCCATCCTCCAAATCGCATCCGAAATCAAGCACATATGGCAATCGCTTAATCTCTTCGATACCGGATACGCGACGTACTTTACCGGGTCGCGGAATAACAAACTTTAACGTTCCTAATCGGTTAGTCGTAAACGCAATCGGCGTATCAATACCAAATGCTTTATTGAGCAGGAATGCCTTAATATCAAAGCCTCGCAGATTGGGCATCAAGTGCGTGATCACATCGCTACCGCAACCTCTTAACGCAAACTCAATAATCTTCACGCCATCCGCAGTCCAGATGAACTCGATATGCATGATACCATCTTGCATTCCAATACCATGCACCAAGGTATGCACCATTTCTTCTACAGCCGCATTCTCTTCTGCGGTATGCTCCGGATTATAGTAATCCAAACGGATATCATAGCGATATGGATAAGGTGATTTCTGCTTCTTGCACCAACCCATGATATACTCCTGTCCCTTATCTATCAGCACCTCAACCGAACTCTCATGACCAATCATCAACTCCTCCAGCAACACCTTTCCGGCAAAAGAGTTATCAAACGCTTCTTGACTGACATGTTCCAACGTTTCCTTACTGTCAATGATACAAACCCCACGACTACCACAGTTATCTATCGGCTTCAATATCGACTTCGTTTCTATCTTATCGTACGCCGCAAGCAGTTCTTCCTTATTGGAGCAGATATAGAATTGCGGAGTTTTCAAACCGATTGATTTAATCTTAGTACGCATGACGAACTTATTCGTTGCCAACTCAGCTTGCTCCTGCGTATAGCACGGCAGATGCAGTTTCTCCGCTATATAGGCTGCTGTCGGCACACCTACATCCGAGTTGGTGAAGATAGCATCGATATGATGCTCCTCGGCATATGCCAAACTCTTCTCCTTGTCTCGCACACTGATGGATGCAAACTCATCTGCATAAAGTTTGCCATCAGGATTCTCGCCCCAATCGGTAGCTAACACATATAGCCCCATTTCCTTGGCTTTGCGGATATAGGGAACTTGCCATGCTCCTGCACCCAATATGAGTATCTTTTTCTGCATAATGGCTCAATTAATCTTATTATTGTATCAACCCATTCGCGCTAATGCCTGCAAATGACAAGATGTTTTTATATGCTATATTTTCAGCTTTTTCAATAGTTGTGTTCGCGGCAAATAAGTTAAAGCGCTCCCGTAATTGCTCATGCGATGCTTCCGGATAGTCTGTTCCCACACACACTCTTCTGTCAAATTTTCGGAACATATATTGAATATCCATATCCAATGATGAACCATCATATTTACAAATAGTCATTGACAAGTCAAGAAGCGTGTTGGGGAACGCACGCACAATCTCCATTCCCTCAAGCAATCTCACACTACCTCCGTGCAACAAGATAACCTTACTTGCCGGATTGACTCGCACAAGCATGTCGCCCAACTTCTCAATATTGTTATCTGCATAACTCTGACAGTTGCTGTAAAAATATGTGCAGAGCATTACGATAAGCCCTAATTCATTGGCTACATCTATAGCGTAAGGTAGTAAGGGATCGCTCAATAGGAAATCGCCTATGCGCGAATGCAATTTGATGCCCGAATATCCCTTGGCTTTGATTTCAGCCAAACGCTGCCGGATGCTTTTTTCATTTTCATGAAGAATGGTGAAAAATGCTATCGGAAACAACATCCCTCGCCCGCATTTACGAATTAAGGATAAATACTCGTCCTCATCGTATTTCCCGATACCATTCATTCCTACAGCAAAAGCTCCGCAAATATTACTTTTTTTCATGCCATCCAACATGTCCGCGATATATGCACAACCGGGGTACTTGGGTAATATCCAGTTCCCGTCAAGTGTCGGATGGGTTAGCGAGTCAAATATGGGTATAATATGGCTCATTTTTTCACAATTCATTAATCGGTTACAAATTTTCCGGGTACAAGCGCAAGGTGTCCACGACATTCCTGAAGATTGACTCCCGGAGTAAAAACAGCATCATTCAATATAGTCAATCGTGCGGCGGGATTCAAAACATCGCAAAAATTTTCGGGAGCTGTTCCTCCTATTGACAATTGTACTCCGAAATTATATGTTTGAGGGCGAAAGTTCAAAGAAGGTATATGGAGCGTTATTTTCCCGTTTCGTATTTTGGAGAAATCGTGCTGCAGCTCATCCGACACCCAATTAACAACCGTCATTCCGTAGTTGTCATTCATACCACATGCCATGATTGCCTGCGACAAATCTGCACTCGGATCATTAATCTGTATATACATCTCAATGGATAGGGGCGTTCCCACAAACGCTTCAGTCACAGCCTCACCTCTTGCATTCCTGAAAATGATATTGCTAAAACGAACTTTCCCGTTTCCTTGCCGATCGGTTCGCTCCAACAAAGGTTTATCTATCTCTTCCTCATTTATTGCCAAATATCTTCCTATTGCATCTTCTGCCGTACCCATAAAAGCTACTTCCCCCTTCTCAAGCATGATACCGTGATTACATAATTGCTTGATGCTGGTCATATTATGACTCACGAACAGTACCGTGCGTCCTTCGCCCTCGCTCACATCCTTCATCTTGCCGATAGCTTTCTTCTGGAACTCGGCATCGCCTACCGCCAGCACCTCATCGACAACTAATATCTCCGGCTCCAGAAACGCTGCCACGGCAAACCCCAGACGAACGGTCATACCCGAACTGTATCGCTTAACAGGCGTATCGATATACCGCTCGCAACCCGAGAATGCGATTATCTCATCCAACTTAGCCTGAATCTCACTGCGCGACATGCCTAATATCGCGCCGTTCATGAAGATATTCTCCCGCCCCGTCATCTCAGGATGAAAACCTGTACCTACCTCCAGCAGGCTGCCTATCCTGCCATGCGCACGGATTGTTCCCGTGGTCGGACCCGTCACACGGCTCAGCAACTTCAACAGGGTACTCTTACCCGCTCCGTTCTTTCCGATGATACCGACTACATCCCCTTGCTCCACCTTAAAATCGATATCCCGCAACGCCCACACATATTCCGACGTGCCTTTGGTAGCACGGTCGTTGGTCTCGCCTATCTTCAGGTACGGATCTTCCTTGCGCAACACACTCGTTATCCAGAACCTACGGATGTCATGGGCTAAAGTTTGGGTCGAAACCAAACCCAAGCGGTACTGCTTGCTTACATGATTAAATTCTATCGCATTCATTGTTTCTTATATCGTTGTCCACGTCGCTTAGGGTTATCAGGATACATCATCTCTATATATCCGGTTTGTAATGCTGGACTGAGGTAAGTCTTCTGAAAAGATTTTCTATCCTTCAAGCCCAATAATCGCATCAAGTCATCAGAAGAATACGTATTATTGTCCATCATATCCAATAAGCGTTGCACAGCAGAATTTGATGAGGGGTTGATGAGGGGTTGATGAGGGGTTGATGAGGGGTTGATGAGGGGTTGTGACTCGTTAGAATACTCAATCGTACACGAATATATCTTATCTTTCTTGTTATAATTTACACCTACCAGCAACACCTCGCCCACATAGTCTTTTAGACATCCTGTATATCTCTTTTGCTTAATCTGGTCAATAGCAGTTATTGCTGACTTGTTATATTTCAATTCCAATACCACAGCAGGGCTTTTCACATTACGTCGCGGCATCAACACAATATCTGCAAATCCCTTGCCCGTTGGTAATTCACGCACCATTACATAATCCTTCCTAGCTGCTATATAAGCTATTGACAACACACATGCCAGTGAATTTTCGTTATTATACTGCAATATGGATGTATTATCTTGATGCACTAACTCAATCGCTTGGGCAACTGCATCGGCTTTGCCGGCTAACGTATCTGACAATAATTGTTCTGAGTTCTGAATCGTTATTGCCAAATGAGTCCAATTTGTATCTCCTATTGTCCTCTCAAATTCCTGACGAACCTCATAGTTCGGAATACGACAACACTTAGTTTGGTTGTCATAACTCAAATACCCCAGATGTGCCAAGGTCGTCAATACATCATCACAACTTTGGATACTATGTATGTCATTCGAGAAGCGTAGCACATTTACGGGGACACTATTACCTGCCAATAATTCTACTACGCTATCACGTAGTCCGCCAAAATTAAGCGTGATATACTTTCTTAGACTTTCGTATGCTCCGGTTGTTGTCCAATAATTCTCAATGCTTTGCTTGCGTATGGCTGTCATCACCGAATAGGGATTGTACATATTCCGCATATCACCTATTTGATAACCATCATACCATAATCGCATTGTATCTGCGTCCATATTATAAGTAGCGCACAGACGGTTTATCTCCTCTTCTGTAAATCCGAAGTATCCTCCCAATGCCCCCGGACTAATCATCGTGAGCTCCTCAAAATTGTTGAGTGCTGATTGCGTGTCATATTGTATAATAGGCAATATTCCGGTCATATACACTCCGGCAAATACTTTGTCGGTATCAGGTGTCTTGAACATATTTCGGAGCCAATCGACATATTGCTTCATTACATCCGGCGTATTTTGCGATTCGCGACATATAGCATCCCACTCGTCAATAATCATGATAAATGGTTGGTGTGTATGTTCAACTATCGTCAGCAAACAAAATAACAAGGATTTCTGTTCTCCCAATTGTATATCTGGATAGCAACGCTGGAGATCATCTATCAAGGCATGGTTTATAGTGAAAACCACTTGATGGATATCTACATCCAACTGAGTAGTAAAACTCGTCACGTCCAAATAGATTACTGGATACTTATTCAAGTGCTCATGGAATGTCGCATCATTAGCTATGGTCAAATCTTTAAACAACGGCAACGAATCCCCACTTTGGTCGTAATAGGCATTCAACATCTTCGCTGCCATGGATTTGCCAAAGCGACGTGCACGAGTAACGCAGAGCATGTTGTGCTCGGTATTAAGCGAGCGATTGACGTAGCCAATCAATGCCGACTTATCAATATACTCTCCGTTTCGTGCTTTACGAAAGCCTACGTTACCGATGTTTAAGTACCTTCCCATACTTTTCACCTTTTGTCACAACGATCAATATTACTCTTCATCTTTCGTGGCTTCGTCGTCATCACCGTAACCGTAATGCGTGTAGCCGTAGTGGCTGCCGTAGCCATAACCATAGCGGTAACCGTAACCATAGCGATAACCATAGCCATACCGATAACCGTAGCCGTAACGCGAACCGTAACGGTGATAACCGTAACGGGAGAACGCATCCGTCGTGCCGTTCAGGATGATGGTCATCTTCTTCAAGCGTTCCTCGGTATAATATTTCTCCAACTCGGGCAACGCCTCGCGTTCCAGCATCTCGGCACGAACAACGAAGATACTCATATCCGCCAGCGGCGAGATGATTGTTGCATCAGCTACGATTTCTACAGGCGGGCAATCCAGGAATATATAGTCGTACTGCTTGCGCAGTTCATCCAGCATCTTCTTCAGAATCGGACTATACAACAACTCTGTCGGGTTGGGAGGAATATTACCTACCGGCAAGATCTCCAACTGCTCACTCAGGTTCGATTTCTGTATCAGCGACTGATAGTCATCTCGGTATCCGCCCAATATCAGTGATAATCCCTCTTTGGGTTTATCCACCAAAGCGGATAGTGAAGTCTTACGCATATCCATATCGATAACCAGCACCTTCTTGCCCTTGATAGCCAATGTCAGCGCCAGGTTACAAGCTATAAACGTCTTACCACTGTTCGGGTTGAACGAAGTAAGCATGATAATACGTCCGCCATCACCTGCAGCTGCCATAAACTCCAAGTTCGTACGCACCACGCGGAACGCCTCGTTAATGACATTACGGCTCTTGTCTTTCACCAATATATGCAGGGTCTTATCCTCTTTCCTATCCTGTTTAGGACGCCACTTGTAGGGAATATAGCGCATAACTCGACGACGGATGCGCTCCTTGAATGTCTTCTTCTGGTAAGCCATCGGTATCTCACCCAAGAATGGTATAGATATGTTATCCAAGTCTTTACGACCTCGAACGGTATTATTGAGCATCTCACCCAAAACCAGTATGCCGGCAGGAAGAACGATGGATAGAAGCAGGAAAAACAAGTATATATTCCGCTGCACCGGCGATGTCGGCTCGTTGCTGCCCGACGGAGGCGTTACCACGCGGCTATTATACGCCGTAAATGCCTGACTAAGCTCGTTCTCCTCGCGCTTCTGCAACAGGAATAGATATAGCGACTCCTTTACCTTCTGCTGCCTCTCTATCGATAGCAAGTATTGCGCCTGATTCGGGCTCGCTGCCACCTTGCCCGCACTTTGCTGCAAACGACGCTCTGTCATCGATATCTCGGTATGGATGGCATCAATATAGTTATCCATGGACACCAGCAAATTCTTGCGCATCACATCCAACTCCATGTCCAAATCTTTTACTAACGGATTCTGCAGACTGCTGGCTGATACCAAACTATTACGACGGAGAATCGTATTGTTATACTCACTGATTTGAGACGTGATATTCGCGCCTTCTATTCCGGGTAAAGACGGCAGTAGTTGATACTTGTTGGCATCGTCTTTTAGATAACCACGAACATTGCGCGCCATGTATAGCTGTTTGTCCAAGTCCGACAAACGGATATCGGCATTATTCACCTCACCAAGAAACGTTCCCGCTGAAGCCTCTGCATTGCCTAATATCAAATTCTTGCTCTTGTACGACGATATATGGCTCTCTACTTCCTGCAATTCTTTTTCTATCACAGCTATACGTTCGTTAATGAACTGATTGGTAGATATCGCCACCTGATTGCGGTCGCGTATCCAATTCTCCTTGTATATGGCAATAATCGTTGTAAGTACTTCTTCTGCACGCTGTGGCTGAAGGTCAATAAGCGTCAGGTTGATAATTGTACTGTTGTCGGTTGCTGTGGTCACGGTCAACTTGCCCTGATAAGCATTCAGAGTGGATTGCAACAAATCGTGATGCACCTCGATACTGCGATCGGGAGTATAATAGAACCGTGACGGCTCAACATAGATCCTACCCAGCGGCGTGAACAATGTATCAAACATCTCTCCTTCTACCTCCTCATCCTTGAATTGCATATTGTTCCGCGAGAAGTTGAACAGACGCAAATGACGCTGCTTATCTATATCCAAGAAGAAACACGTGATGTCATTATCCGTCACATCAGGCATTTCTACTCGGATGGGCAAGTTACTGCCGTAGAGAGTCTCAGCATGAAACATTCCCTGAACATCATAGTGCTGCTGAAGATTCAAACGCTGAACGACCTCCATCATAATCGCAGGAGACTGCAACTGATAAATCTCATTATTCAGATCGGTATTGCTCGCGAATATACCCACATTTGCAAAACCGCTGGCATCCGTAGCCAACGACTGACCCTTAGATACGTCCTTGATTAATATCGAGGCCGTACGAGTATAAAGAGGACGAGTACTGCGAATAACAAAATAAGCAGCACCCATACAGATGGCTATGGAAATAACAAACCAATACCAATGACTCAAAAATACCACGACCAAATCCATTGGTTTGATACCCGATGAACTCTTGGCCGGTTGTGTTGTTTGTTGTGTATTTTGTGGTAACATATCCATTATTTTTCTTTAACTAATCGCTTTCTACTATTTCTTTGTCAGCGCAATGATAACCGATGTAAGGGATAATGCACTTGATACCAAACCCGTCCAGAATGTCGGAGTTATAAGCATCGTAGCGTTATCATAGAAGCCTCGACTCTTCTTGTTATTCGGTGCTATATAGATCACATCATTTTGCTGCAAATAGTACACCGGAGAGGCGTATATATCTTTCGCGGAACACAAATTGACATTATACGCCGTTACCACTCCATTGTTGTTACGAAGCACCTTCACCGTTTCGCGAACACCGGTTATTTGCAAATCACCCATATCCGCCATCGCGTCCAAAAGTGTGTAGTAGTCTTTGTTGATCATCAAGCGTTTGCTTTGGCTCGCATCACCCAGAACGCTCACACTAAGGTTCTCAAACTCCACCGTCACCACCGGATCTTTTACTAATTGACGCTCCTCCAAAAGAGTAACCATATACTCTGTCAACTCTTCACGAGTCATACCGGCTACATGAATCTTGCCCAATATAGGGAATGTGATATAGCCTTGAGCATCTATCGTATAGCCGGATTTTGTAGAGTTATTCGTTGTATGGGCACTTGTACTGTACAAACTAAATAAGTTGCTTATCTCCGGATCACGTGCCGACACATGGATATTCACCTTATCCGATACTTGCAAACGGATTAACAACGTATCCTGTATAGTATCGCACTCACCGGCTTCCAAATCTTGAAAATACACGATTCGTTTCTGACCGGTACACGATGCCAACAAGACAATCGTAATGATTGAGAAAAAATATACTAATCGTTTCATATTCATTTTATTTGATTCGACTATTATTTTATTGTTATGTGTTTTGCACTTTTTGTGAACGCGATTTACAGCAGCTGTAAATATTCGGGGTTCTCTATCGTTATAGCCACTGCCAGCAGGCTCTCCAAAGCTATAACCACCCGCTTCTGCCGCTTACCCGTTATCTTCATCAGCCGTCCTTCTACGCCGTTGAAGTTCCCGCCGATCACCCGCACAGGCTGACCTTCGGCTGCGCCCAGTTCCTCCACACGATAGTAGCATACATCCGCCTCCAGCTGCTCCGCCACGCGGATAAACTGCTCCATCTCATCATCCGGCACTATCATCACACGGCGCTTCTGTTGCACCACCTGAGTCTGAAACTGCAGGTAATCCAGCGGCTTCTTCAACGCTATCACCTCGTTCCACGAGGCATATACGAACACCAAGTTCGACACCGCGGGTTGTAATGTACGGATCTTCTTCCCCCGCAAGGTCTTCACCGCATAACGCTTCGGCACGAAACAACGCACGCCGCGCTCTTTGAGTGCCGACTCGGCTTTCTTCTCCTGACGGTAAGCCGACATCACGTACCACTTCTGTACGTCGTTATCCGTTCGCTCAGATATAATAGGGGACATAACCGGTTAGTATACAAGAGAAGACACTCTCTGATTATTTTATTCGCAGACCCTGGCGAAATCTATAGGCTCTGCTTTTCTGACGAATCATCCAACGTGTAAATGCAAGACGAAAACCCATGAAATGGTAGTGTCTCATAGCTCTCACAAAACCGTAACGCGCATAATACTCCTCAAATTCGTTGCGATGAGGATGTGCATCGGTAGGTTGACGCAAATTGAGCTGCATATAGCCATTGGATAGAACAGGGAAGATACTCATCTCTGCTTTTACGCTATCGAACAACTCACGCCCTTTTTCCGTATTGCACAAGACCAGACTCACGCCTTTATTATCTTTATTGGCATCGGGTTTCACCCTTTCGATGCCCCAAAAATCCGCCAGCGTGATATCACTTGGACGATTCGTATTGGCAAAATAACAATTAGAGCAAGATTGCCGAGTGAGAATATTACTATAGTATTGGATGGCATACGACTTTTTCCGCTCTGTTCCGGCACGTTTGTCGCCAAAGGTGAAAGTCTCTCGATGCTCATCCCAACCGAACAACTCCTTATCCCTAAAATTCACACCAGTCACCGGTTCATGTTCCTTTTTCTCGACGTACTCAAGATAATCGCGCCATACATTTGGAGCAGGAGCACCATGGCACACCACATCAGCAAGCAACAAGTTAGCTCGGAGTTTCTTCCCGACAAAAGCATTCAAACCTGCCGTTTGACAAGGAGTGCCGGTGAACAATACTTGTCGACCGTTTTGCAGGTCAGTCTTTACTTCGCTGAAGATTCCTGTTAAATCGCTCTGCACATATTTGCTGCCCCGCAACTCATCGCGTTCCGCCTTGTTCGTGGCTCGCTTATGAACCACTCTGAAATGATCTGCAAAACCTGCACCATACACCACTCCTCCATGATTCAACACATAATCCGAGATAGCAACAAAAGCGGCTCCCGAACGGCTTTTCATCACCTCGCGCATATCCTTATGTCGGCCGCCATACACAACAGGGGTTGCAAGATTGAGCGATGTGTCATATTCCGGATGAAACGCACATACCTTAACACACATACCACAATCCACGCACTGCGATTCATCCACTTTGGGATAGAGAAATCCCAAACGGTCAGGTTCCATCCGAATGGCGCTGTGCGTGCACACACCGGCACATGCCGTGCAACCGCTGCAATCTGCGGCACTGTGGATTACAATATGATTCACTCCGTCACCCTTTGTCATAGCCATGTTGAACGAATAGGTATCAACTCTTGAAGGTATCGGTCAATACATTGCAACGCTGTTTCGACCTTGAATGGCGATTCTTGATTCCTATGCTGGATTCGACTCACATAGTTTGCTCTCTCATTCACCATTTGATCCATCGACTGGGATATACTTGCACAATCACCCGGTTCAAAATACAGGGCTGCATCGGATAGTATCTCACGATGTCCGGACAGATTGGAGCAAATCACCGGACAACCGCATTCCATTGCCTCTATCGGAGGCATGTTCGTCGGACCGAAATAGGAAGCCATAACCAAAGCTGTGGCATTTCGATAGAAAACGCTGATATGATCCAAAGGAACAAAACCCGGGAAAACAACATGATCCTTCAAGCCCAACTCGTTGACTGTTTCCTGAATATACGCCAGATTGCCATAGTCCGCACCCGTTAACACCAGCTTGTAATCGGAATGCGAGGATACGAACTGAGCAAACGCTTTCAGCAAATTGTAATGGTTCTTATGTGCCCAAAACTGTGCGGGATAAAAGAAATATTTGTTCGAGGTTAGCCCGTATAGTTTCAGTATATCTTCCTGCTCGGATGCAAGTAATTGATGCGATACACTATTCCCCGCAAAGATAGGCACAACCTTGATCTTCCACTCAGCTATCTTGGTATAAGTTATCAGTTCCTTCTTACCCGCTTCTGATTCCGCAAATACAAATAAGGCACGGGGCAATACATGAGAATAATAATGATGCCGACGCTCAAACTCACCGTGCTGCACCATTTCAGGAAATGCAAACGTGCTGCTATGGCCTATGTCCCAATTCGTTGCTACAAATGGAAAATCATGCACCCGGTATTCATGTTGATTCAAGTAATACAACACATGTACTCCGTGCTTCCGTAACACCTCGCGATACGTCAGATGTTTCTTTTCGGTGAGACGGCTATCCAACTCTTGCATATTCTCTTTTCCCACAACAGGCAAATGCACGCGAATGCGATCGAGCAAACTTACCGAATCATCCCATGTCAGGCGAATAACCTCACGCTGAAACATCAATGTATCCATCGCACCATCCGTCACGAAACATACATCCAACGACGAGTCAAAGACATATCCGTCTATGGCTTTCACCAACTTGTCATAATAGGAGTAACCCCCGCCTATCGTTGGGGAATAATCCGATTTCAGCCAAACACCAACTTTCATCCTAATAAACTAATGGATATTGATCTGACGAAATGTACGTATCAAATCACAGATTGCACATATTGTCTCCTCGTTCAGCGAACTGGCGGATGGCAGATAAAAACCATTCTCTGTCAGCCAATCGCATACAGGATACTCTCCCGAACAATCACAGCCGAAATCTGCTAACGATTTCTGACGATGCATACCATTGAACAGCAAACGGGTATCTACATTGTTCTCCTTAAGATACGATACCAATTCATCCTTTGTATGGCCATACAACTTCGGGGAAATAACTATCGTATTCATCCAACATACGCACTCCGCATCAGGCAACACGTGCTGGAACTGAATACCCGGCACGTCCGACAAATACTTACGATAAAGCGCATTATTACGCATACGCATCGCCTTGTATTCATCAGCCTTCTCGGTTTGAGCCAAACCGATAGCAGCCACTACATTACTCATCCGGTAGTTGAAGCCTATATCATTATGAAGGTAGTTGCGCGGACCGTGTACCGGGAAACAAACATTCTTGAAGTATCTGAGTTTATCATAGATGGCCTCATCATTGGTAACTACCATCCCACCTTCACCCGTCGTAACATTCTTATTGGCAAAGAAGCTGAAACAACCTACATCGGAACAACTACCGGCTTTCCGGCCACGCCATGTCGCGCCATGAGCCTCAGCAGCATCTTCTACAACATACAGATGATGCTTTGCTGCTATTGACTGTATCGCATCCATATCGCACATCTGACCGAAGATATGTACCGGCATGATGGCTTTCGTTCGAGGACTGATCTTCTCTTCAATCTTACTCACATCTATATTCCACGTATCGGCATCCGCATCTACAAACACAGGTATTGCACCTGTATAGCAAACAGCAAACGCACTGGCTATCATCGTGAATGACGGGACTATCACCTCATCGCCTTTTCCTATGCCCAAAGCTACTAATGCCAAATGCAAAGCTATCGTACCATTGCACACCGCTACACCATACTTACAGTCGCTATACGCTGAAAAACACTTCTCAAAGTCATTCACATACTTGCCGGACGAACTAATCCAACCGGTTGACACGGCATCCGTTACATACTTCAACTCATTTCCGCCTAACAAAGGCTCACATACGGGAATAAACTTATCCATCTTAATTCAGTTTTACTTGTTCATCACTTATTGGCTCGAAACGCACCTTATCCATCTCGCCACAATACGGACCTTGTTTCACTTCTATCATCTCCGCACGCTCCAATACCTTGAAGCCATGACCGCCATGAGCTAACATAACCACATCACCGCTACTCACAATACGACTCTCCAAATACTGACGATCATCATCATAGAAATCCACGCGCACCTTACCGCTGCGAACAAACAGAACTTCCTGAGTTAAATCCACCTTTCGCTCAACCAAATTATGAGAATGAGGAGGTATAACATAGGAATCCGGACGGTTCATATAGCCCAATTGCTGAGAAAAATCATCCGGAGTGAAAAAACTGATTCCATCCTTATGATAATCAGCACGAATGATAACACCTAACAACTTTCCGTTCAACTCTATCTTCTCAAATGTTTCCATAACTCAATTTCAAATATGAATCATTATTTTTAGTTTCAACAGAATCCGCTTCCATAAGGGAGGTAACTCACGATTACATAATTTTCGGAACATCTTTTCCCACTCCTTGCGCATCACACGCGAATCTTTTATCGCGATCTTCGGAAATTCCGTTGTGCTCTCATCTGCCATAATCGATGCCTCGTAAGCATCGCTATTCTGAGTGTGAGTGCCTGAATCGTCATAACCGATATTCTGCAGTAATGATTTGGTGGGATACAAACATAGTTTCTTATGCGTAACGGCAGAAGCATACCAACATATAGCCCACGAATCAATCTTTCCGTCAATCTTATACTGCAACATATCCATATACGGACAAGAATCATTGTATGTAAACAACTTCTGTAACTTCTTGTCATTCCTCAACACACCTTGCAACTCCTTGGCATCCAAATTCAGAAGATCCCAACCACGTTTCCATGTTGCCCAACCCTGACAATCGGCTCCGTACAGGAAATAGGTATGCTCTTTTATCGGAGCATCTTTTATCATACAAAAGCTATTGATGCATATCACATCATCATCCCTCTCATATAGGTCAAGCGACTCATTCAGATAGCGCAAAAAATGAGTTGATGTGACAATGTCATCCTCTACTACAATCACCCTACCATACTGATTGACTATTGTTGTCACTCCATAAACGATAGAATTAGCCAAACCCTTATTCTGCTCGCTTAAAGTGATATGCACTGTCTTAAAGCCACGAATAGTGGGCAGATACTCACGCACTTGACGAATCTTATCCAACTGATCCGGCGAAGCGTTTGCTTTTGGACCGTCTGCAAAGATATACAACTCCGATGCCGATGCCAAATCATTGCGCAGCAACGCTTCTACTGTACGACGGGTATGATCCGGACGATTATATACAAACAATACTATGGGGGCACAATTCATCATTCTCTTCTTTGGTTCATGTTATATAATTTCTACTTTACCGCTTTGGAAATTACAAGCACCCCAATCTGCCCGCCATAACTTCAACGGTTGAGAATGCTCTGCATCAGCATATTCCACATCGAAAACAAGCGTGTTATACACAATGTCATAATCCGTTATACCATACTCCTCCAATTTGATCCCTACATTAAAATTCAAACTGTATTTACCTTTCGACAAATTATGATTAGCCAAACGCAAATGTACCGAAAACTCTGACTTGTCAGGCACAGAATACAGAGGAGATATGAACGAGCCGACACGCTTCTCGCCTACCATATCAATCATCATCTCTATCGTAAACCGCTTGACATCCGGGTCGTTGCGTTTTATCTTCAACTCCAATTCTATATCTTCCTTGTTCGACATCTGAAGGGGAGATAACAAACGAGCAGAAACGATCTCCAACTGACGAGAGGTCTCAAACTGACGATTAGATTTCGACATCTCTACATAATCCGACAACCTGTTGTATGTCTCATCTAAATAAGTCGCCACTACATGGTTAATCGTATCTAGCATCTTCACCGTTCCTTGCTCCAATAACACACCATGATTACACAACGCCTTCACACTGGCCATGTTATGACTTACAAACAGCACCGTACGTCCTTCGCCCTCACTCACATCTTTCATCTTGCCGATAGCTTTCTTCTGAAACTCGGCATCACCTACAGCCAACACCTCATCCACCACCAATATCTCCGGTTCCAGAAACGCTGCAACGGCAAATCCCAGACGAACGGTCATACCCGAGCTGTATCGCTTGACGGG
This sequence comes from uncultured Bacteroidales bacterium, assembly GCA_902798965.1. GTDB lineage: Bacteria > Bacteroidota > Bacteroidia > Bacteroidales > Paludibacteraceae > Colicola. The sequence goes on from CADBYS010000026.1 coordinate 80,848, forward strand.
CGTATCGATATACCGCTCGCAGCCCGAGAAGGCGATTATCTCATCCAGCTTAGCCTGAATCTCGCTGCGCGACATACCTAAGATAGCACCGTTCATGAAGATATTCTCCCTACCCGTCATCTCCGGATGAAATCCTGTACCTACCTCCAGCAGACTGCCTATCCTGCCATGGGCACGGATCGTTCCTGTGGTCGGTCCTGTCACGCGGCTCAGCAACTTCAGCAACGTACTCTTACCCGCTCCGTTCTTGCCGATGATGCCTACCACATCGCCTTGCTCTACCTTAAAATCGATATCACGTAATGCCCACACATATTCCGACCTGCCTTTGCTTGCGCGGTCATTCGTCTCGCCGACACGCAAATACGGATCTTCCTTGCGCAGCACATTCGTTATCCAGAACCTGCGGATATCATGAGCCAAGGTTTGCGTCGATACCAAACCCAAGCGATACTGCTTGCTTACGTGATTAAATTCTATCGCATTCATGCTATTGTCCGCAACAGTGCACACCTTAAGTTCCTGCCGATACCTGTAAATCACAGATTGTCAGCAGTTCCAGGCATAGGCGCGTATAAATATGCGAGCTTGTGCCCGCGTACACGTAGTACATGCGCATACAAAATTGGCGCACAAAGTTACAAAAAAAAAATGATATTTGCAAATTTTTCGGTCAAAAAACGAATTTTTCTTCAATTTTCCATATTTTTATCGCTTTTATCGGTAATTTTTCATAATTTTGCATGCTCGGCGAGTTTAGCACCGAGGATAACACAATCATTAACATTAGTGCACTTATTTTTTGTGCAAATCAAACTTATTAACAAATTATGAAACAACACAAGCAAGCACAATCGCTGGCTCAGATTGCAGCGATTCATCAGCAGTTGGATGAGTTAGAAACATGCATCCGCGAACAGCAGTTAACAGAACGACGTTGGACGTTCCCGAAAGACAACTACACCGTTTTGGCCATATGGCTGCTTTATGACCCTGTAGCACACGAGTTATTCCCTGTGAGCACAAGAAAGAGTTGGGCGGAACTCGCACACCGGCTCTCAGATTACGTCGGATGGGTGGTTGATTGGCATAGTTTACGCAAAAACTACACCCGAAAAGACCTAAAAAAGTAAAAACTGCCCAAGGTGGGCACAAAAAATGCCCATTTTGGGCTCGCTTATTTCACAAAAAAGCAGTACCTTTGCACCGTCTTTCAGAAACGAAGGACGCAATAACTTATCTATAACCCGCGAAGTTGAGTGTGACTCGCACGTGCAATGAGTGGCCACTCCAACACGAGACAACGCACAAAACTTTCGCAACAATGAAAAATGAACAAATCGCC
>CADBYS010000027.1 GCA_902798965.1 uncultured Bacteroidales bacterium
GATAGCGACACGGTTCCGTCAATGGGCCACGCAGCGCTTGCAGGAGTACATCATCAAAGGCTTCACGATGGATGATGAACGGCTGAAACGGCTCGGAGGTGGTAACTACTGGAGAAGAGCCGCATAATCTGATGTAGTTTTGGAGAATAGTAGTGAATTTAATAGAAGAAATATGAAAATAACATTGATTGCGGGGGCCAGACCGAATTTTATGAAGGTGGCACCGATTATTAAGGCGATTAAGGCGTTTAATGAAGGGTTACAGGTTACGGGTGACGGGTTACGGGATGCTAACAAGCGGATCGAGTATCGCTTGGTGCATACGGGACAGCACTATGACAAGAACATGAGTGACACGTTCTTTGAGGAGTTGGGCATTCCGGCTCCGGACGTGAACCTCGGTTGCGGTGGAGGAAGTCAAGCTGAACAAACGGCTGCTATCATGGTGGCGTTTGAGAAAGAACTGATGGAACATCCGACAGATATCGTGCTGGTTGTAGGCGATGTGACAAGCACCATGGCTTGCTCGATTGTGGCGAAGAAACTGAACACCAAAGTGTGCCATGTGGAGGCAGGAATACGCAGTTGGGACCTGACGATGCCGGAGGAGATCAACCGGATGGTGACGGACTCGTTGGCCGATTATATGTTTACCACGAGTGAGGTGGCGAATCGAAACTTGATTCGGCAGGGAGCCGTTTTGATGAATGATGGAATGAGCGAGGCAAAGCCTCTCAATGATAGAATGATGCTCGAAGATAAGTATGCGTATGAACGGGTTCCACAACGCGTTTGGCATGTGGGGAATGTGATGATTGATACGCTGTTGGCGAATAGGGCGCGGTTCAGGAAGCCTGATGTGTGGGACGAGTTGGGACTGAAGGACAGGGAGTTTATCGTGATGACAATGCACCGTCCGGCTAATGTGGACGAGGAGAACCATCTGCGTGCGATGATGGAGCAGATAATTGACAATGTGCATGGTCTGCCGGTGATTTTCCCGATTCATCCGCGTACTGCGAAGCTGTTCTACGGACTCTGGGGGTCGGGTGCTCCCGACAGAGCGGAAAGCCATGCGGGTGACGAGTTGGCCAAACGCTTCCCGAGCTTGCATATCGTCGAGCCGATGGGGTACCTGGAGTTTAACTATCTGGTGGAACGCGCGAAGGCTGTGGTGACGGATAGCGGTGGTATCACCGAAGAGACAACCGTCATGGGTGTGCCTTGTATCACGCTGCGCGACAATACCGAACGGCCGGAGACGTGTACGGTGGGAACGAATGAACTGATCGGCACGAATCCTGCAGCTATCAAACCGGCATTGGACAAGTTGTTTGCGGGAGAGTGGAAGAAAGGTGCGATTCCGGAACTGTGGGATGGACATACGGCTGAGCGAATCATAGCGATTCTCTCAGCATTGGAGATTTAAGATCGTAGATTTGTCATTGTACCATCGGGTTGCATGAGGTATTGCTATTCGTGCAAAGGTCGATGGTTGTTGCGCAAGTAAATCTTGTAGTTGCGGTGGAGCTGCTCGAGGGTCGCGGGTGACATGTAGGTGTCGCAGAGGCGTTGCCAGATGTACTCGACGGCTGTGGCGGAGGGATGCAATAGATCATCGGCATAGAAGCGGTAGTCGCGTAGTTCGTCGAGCACAATCTCGTATGCGGGGAAGTAACTGATCTGCTTGGGGTACTCGGTTTGCAGTTGCTCGATAGCGAGCAGGAGGATGGCTTTGCTGAGTTGGTTGGCGTGCATACCGTCGCGCTGATGGCGTATGGGGCTGACGGTGAACACCCAGTGTTTGTCGGGGTTGCTGTGGATGATAGGTCGCCATGCAGCAAGGATATCCTCAACAGACAATCGGCTGCGGGTGAACTCGGCTTCGGGGAGTTTGTGGCAGTTTGCCACTACCTGGCCGTTGCGGTAATAGACGTACGCTGTGCCGAAAGTGATGAAGACGGTATCGGCTTGGGCGAAAGCCTGATGCAGCACGGAGAGCGACTGCACGCAGTCGCGCAGCACCTTGTCGGCATCGGTGCCGGAGAAGGAGCCGTGGTGCGACATGGAGTGGTAGAGCCCGTCATGCTCGATCAGCTCGACGCGCATCGAGCCGTTGAGTGCCTGAGCTAAGCTCAGCGGGTTGTAGAGCACACCGGTAGGGTTGGAAAGACTATGCATGCCGTGCTGCTGCATCTTTTGGCCGATACTGTCGGTGAAACATGAGCCGACAAGCAGGATGCGGGTGTCGGGAGTCAACTGACGGGGGCTTTTCGTGATGGATATTTCAGTGAAGAGTTTCATCATATAGTAGAAAGTCAAAAGTCGAAAGCATTACGGTGTGAGGCGACGGATGCCGACAAGTTGCTCGTAGCGCGCGCCAAAGGGGCGATAATAGACGTAGATCGTATATTCGTTGCGCGTCTCCCAATGCGAACCTTCCGTGCGCAGGAGCGTGGCTATGGTAGCGCCTTTGGGCAGGAACCAATACTGGTAGTCGTACGCGCCTTGCTTGACGGGAGTGGTGAGGTAGTAACACTTGTGCTCTGCATCATAATCCATCCGGTTGCGCAGGGTGAACTTGTTGCCGAACAGATCGCCGCCGACATATACCGCTCCGTCGAAGAAGGGTTTGTCGGCCAGGAGCACCCAATGTACCCACATATACTCGGCTTCCGTTTCAGGATCTTGTACGCGTTCGGCATTCACGCGGTATTGTCCGTTGACATCAAACTCATGGGAGTAGGGCTTGTTGGCTCGCAGTTCGTCGGTATTGAGCAGCGCGTGGTAATCGCCCATCTCATATACAATGCGATCGATACCCGTACCGGCATAGTAGGCAGAATAAGCATCGAAATGGCGGTACTCATCCCCTCCCTCGAAGATGAGCGGTGCGGCATGTTGCCAGCGCAGCGCCTTGCCGTCCACAAACGATGGTGTGGGAGCAACAACCATGTTATCCGTTCGCCCGTTCTGCTGCACGACGATAAAGTAATCCTCGCGGATATTTGTGCTGCCGCCGTCGGTAACAACTTCAATCTCGAGTTGCTGGTAGCGTCCGCTTATCTCCTTGTCGGTGGATGAGAGTACCTTACCTTCCACGCGCACGCGTTTCTCGCACACGAAGAGAGGAATACGCGCAATCGTTTGCTCCGGGTCGCCATCCTGATAGATGGACAGCTCGTAGCGACCACTGATCGTAAGCTGCATATCCTCGTTGGGGAAGAGGAATCGATAATGGGTATAGGACTGCTGCGTATTGAGCGAAGGCATATAGTCGGTTATGTCGCGCGTAGTGAAGCCGTGCAGATACTCGACGGAAGCGAGGTTGTCGGGCTTGCCCATAGCATCGCAATGACGCACGGTATAGGTATATTGCTTGAAGTCCTGGCTCATCTCGTCGAAGCTGATCTCCAGCAAGTGCCCCTCGGTGTCACCTTCCGCACCGAGAGGAGAAGTGCCGTCAATAAAGAGGATAGGCCGTTCCGGCATTTTGTACGGTTCGAGCGTCTCGGCATCCACATACTGCACGCGCAGCGTACGGATCTCGCCAAACGCCTTGCGGGTACCCGCGCACCACAGCACGCAGAACAGGAGGATGACTATGTAGCGGTTTTTATGCATAACTATGCTCGTTTTGCATAGTGGAGATACAAAAATTATTCCAAAAATGCAAAAGATAGAAAAAAAATGTAAAATAATTTGCAAATGTTATCTTTTTGTTGTATCTTTGCAGTCGCTTTTGGTGAAAATGCTGAACGCGACCGCCACTTTGGCTCAGAGGTAGAGCAACGCATTCGTAATGCGTGGGTCCCCAGTTCGAATCTGGGAAGTGGCTCGAAAGGATTGTTGCAAAACAATCCTTTTTTTGTGTTTCGATATGTTGTTTTTGCTAATAATCGAAAAAAAATGCATTTTTATCTTAAAAAATTTGCATATTCCGTTTTTTTTTTTGTATCTTTGTACGCAATTTTGTTTTGCTTATGAAACAGACACCCACGTACGAGGATAATCAGGGCAATAAACTGCCTTATCCATGGCTGATCAATGCCATGTTATGGCTTGTAGGCGGCAGTCAGACGTTACGTCTGAAGGTTAAGAGCCGCCATCCGCGTCAAGCTGCCGAAAACACGCTTCGACACATTCTGTATCTGGCGAAAGACACCGTATATGGCAAGGAGCATCACTTTGATACGATCCTGCACGCGACGTCAACGTCAGATTTCTTTTTGCTATACCAGCAGTTTGTGCCTGTGAATCAGAGCTTTGAGACGCTGCGTCCGTACATCGAGCGCCACAAGAACGGTGAGACGGATGTTCTGTTCCCGGGTAAGCCGGATATGTATGCCACAACCTCGGGTACAACCAGCGAACCGAAATGGGTTCCGATGACCCACAAGTACCTGAGGGATGTGTACGGCAAGATGTCGCACGTATGGACATGGAACTTCGTAAAGCACCGCAGTCGCATCTTCGGCGGACATATATTCCCGATAGTAGGCAAGGAGGTAGAGGGCTACGCACCCGACGGCACGTTGTTCGGCAGCGTGAGCGGTGTACTGGTGCGCGATATACCTCCTATCATCAAGAAGCATTATGTCGCTCCCGCAGCGGTGATGTCGATTCCCGACTACGGAGCACGCAACTATACGCTGATGCGCTTGGCCTTGCAGCACAGGGATGTGACGCTCTGGGCAACAGCCAACCCCTCGACCATCCTGGAGCTGATGCGTACCGTGGATGAGAATGCCGAGGAACTGATCAAGGATATAGCTCACGGCACATTGTCGGAGAACTTTGAGGTGCCCGAGGATATCCGCGAGACGCTCAAGCCGTACATCTTCAGCAAACCCGAACGTGCGCAGGAGCTAAAGCAGCTGCTGCAGGAGCATGGCAGGTTGCTACCCAAGGATTACTGGCCATGGCTGCAATACTTCTCCACCTGGAAGTGCGGCAACACGAAGATATACATGGATAAGTACATGGATGCCTTCAATTGGGACAAGACGTACTATCAGGAATTAGGTTACATAGCTACAGAGTGCCGCTTCGGTTTCTCGCTGGACGATACGAACGAGAGTGTGCTGTTCCCGCATTTCCATTACTACGAGTTTGTGGCGGAAGAGGAGTTGGATAAGCCCAACAAACACTTCCTGCAGATCGACGAACTGGAGCTCGGCAAACGCTATTGCGCCTATGTGACAACCTACTCGGGCTTGTACCGCTACAATATGAATGACCTGGTAGAGGTGGGCGGATACTTCCGCAACACGCCTACTGTACATATGGTATCGAAGGTGAACGGTATAGTCTCGATGACCGGTGAGAAACTGTATGAACCGCAGTTCATCCAAGCTGTGCATGAAGCCGAGAAAGAGACGAAGATCAAGACGAAGTTCTTCGTGGGCTTCGCGGATGTGGAGCAGAGCTTGTATCACTTCTACTTCGAGTTTGTGAACGATGATATCCGTCAGGAGCAGGCAGACGGCTTTGCACGTGTAGTGGATGCCCACCTGCAAAAGATCAATATCGAGTACGAGGCCAAGCGTTCGTCGTTCCGTCTGCACGAACCGAAAGCACATATCCTGCAATCGAATGCGTACTCACGCTTCAAGACTGCTTGCTTGAAAGACGGTTTCCGCGATGGTCAGTTCAAGTTCAACCTGTTGATGCAAGATGAGTTGCGTCGCCGCAAGTTCTCGTTTATCGAGAAACTGCAAGAAGGTGAGCTCAGTAAGGCGATCATGGAGAAAGCCAACGAGTGGGATGAGCGCATCAAGGAGAACAGGGCTGAGCGCACCAAACGTCGTGCAGCACGCCAGGAACGACGCGAGGAACGCAGCAAAGCCCGGGCTGCCCGCCGAACAAAGAAAGAGGATGCCCCCAAGCAGGAAACGCCCAAACAGGATACTCCCAAGCAGGAGAAGCAAGATTGAAATGATGCATATTCCTGAAGATATAACGATGATCGTGCTGGACATGGACGGCACGATCTATCGTAAACCGAGGATGGTACGACATATGCTGCGCAAGCAATGGCGCCATCTGCCGTCGCTGATTGCGGAGCGCCGTTGGCGAATGAAACAGCGTAAGGCCTTGCGCGAACGTCGGGAGCTGCCATCTATGCCAGTGGATGAGCGCTGGTACAGCCAGAGTTATCTTCCTGCCATGGTGGATATCATCCGCAAGCACTATACGGCTGCAGAGTGGGTGCGTCCGCTGATTGCCGAATGCAAGCAGCGCGGCATAAAGGTGGTTGTCCTGTCGGATTACGAGGCTGTGGAAGATAAGCTTAAGGCACTTGGCTTAGAGACCGAACTGTTCGATGCTATAGTGGCGAGCGGGGATCATGGCACAATTAAGCCCGATGTACGTTTGGGAACGATCCTTGCCGAAAAATTACATGCCGCCATCAGTTGGCAGCATGTACTGTTCATAGGAGATCGGGACGACACCGAAGGCGAACTGGCGCGAGCATTAGGGGCGCAGTTCTTGAAAGTGTGAGTTGGCTTTCCGGAGATCTTCGGGCGTATCGATGCCGATAGTGGCATGTGAGGTAATGGCTACACGAATTGTGTAGCCGTTTTCTATCCATCGTAGTTGCTCCAGGCTCTCGGCTTGCTCGAGTGGAGTAGGCGCCAGGGCGGCTATATTCCTTAATACGTGCGCGCGATATGCGTACATGCCTACGTGGCGATAGAAGGTGTGACGCGCGAGCCATTCTTGCTCAGGTATTCCGCGCAGATGCGGGATAATGTTGCGCGAGAAAAGCAAGGCGCGCATCGTACGATCCATCACTACTTTCGGTGTGCTGGGGGTAGCCAAATCGTCCCAGGTGTCGGTTGTGGCGTACGGCCGTGCGAGCGTGGCTATATCGGTGTCGGGGCAGTCGAAGCACGCGCATAGTGCGCGTACCTGTTCGGGGGCAACAAACGGCTCATCGCCCTGGATATTCACCACTACAATATCGGATTCAGCCAAGCTTGGCTGAATCGCAGATTGTTCGGCAAGCCACTTGTCGAGTGCCTCAAGGCAGCGATCCGTACCGCAACGATGGTCGGTGCGGGTCATCGCGGCTTTGCCGCCAAAGGCCTCGACGGCATCGTAGATACGTGCGTCGTCGGTGGCAACAAGCACATCGCTCAGTGCCTGAGTTACATGCTCGTACACATGTTGTATAACCGGCTTGCCGGCAAGCATCGCCAGTGGCTTACCCGGAAAACGGGTGGAAGCATAGCGCGCGGGGATAATGGCTACGTATCTCATTTCTCTTCTTTATTTTCGGGATTCTCAATTTTGCTTAGCAAATGTATGGCACCGGCAATGGACTTGACGTTCTGAATCGTGATGTACCGCTTATGCGGCACAGTCTTCAATTCCTCGGGGCTGAGTCCTTTGGTTCTGACCGGCTCGTCGTGGAACATACAGCGCTGCGGACGGGTAAGTGCGTACTCGATTAGGTGCGCGAATACCTCGCTCTGATAATACGCATCGTTATTCTGCGGCATATAAAGCGCCATTCGTTCTCCTTTGAGCAGAATCTTCTCTATGCCAAGACGGCAACAAATCCACCTCAGACGCATCACATCCAGCAACTCGCAAGCCTGCTCGGGCATCGTGCCGAAACGGTCAATCAAGCGCTTCTGGAAGGCAAGCAACTCCTGCTCATCCTTGAGCGAATCGAGTTCGCGATACAGATTGAGGCGCTCGCTGATGTTTTCTATATAGTCCGGTGGGAAGCTGACCGGTAGGTCACATTCGAACTGCGCATCCTGTACCCAACGGCGGTGTGAGCCTTTGCCATTTACCATTTTGTCATTTGCAATTTGGTCATTTGGCGTTTCAGTATATAGGCCTTCTTCCTGCTTTAGCTCCTCGACTGCTTCGTTCAGGATGCGTTGGTACGTCTCGTAGCCGAGGTCGGCAATGAAGCCTGACTGCTCCGCGCCGAGCATGTTGCCCGCACCGCGTATATCCAGATCCTGCATAGCCAGATGGAATCCCGAGCCCAGTTCGGCGAAGGTAGTGATGGCGTCGATGCGTCGGCGCGCATCGGGAGTGAGCAGTTCGCGATCGGGGGTGATAAGGTAGCAGTAGGCTTTGCGGTTGCTTCGTCCCACACGTCCGCGCAGCTGATGCAAATCCGCCAAGCCGTAGTGCTGCGCCGAGAAGATGAACATCGTGTTCACGTTCGGTATATCGATACCCGACTCGATGATCGTGGTGGAGATGAGGATATCGTAATCGTAGTTGATGAAGTCCTCAAGGCGTTGCGCTACCTCGTCTGCGGGCATCTGCCCGTGGGCAATGACGATGCGTGCATCGGGACACAAACGGTGTATGCGGTGCTCGATGCGCTCAAGCATCTCGATGCGGTTGTTGACGATGAATACCTGTCCGTTTCTTGCCAACTCAATGTCGATAGCTTCCTTGATGATGTCCTCGTCGTCGAGCGTTATGTTCTCAGTGATAACAGGATAGCGGTTAGGGGGCGGGGTAGTCATCACGCTCAGGTCGCGTGCGCCGAGTAGCGAGAACTGCAACGTGCGCGGAATAGGTGTAGCGGTGAGCGTGAGTACGTCGATGTTCGTGCGCAGACTCTTCAGCTTCTCCTTGACAGCTACGCCGAACTTCTGCTCCTCGTCGATGATGAGCAAGCCGAGGTTATGCCACTTCACGGCTTTGCCGATGAGCTTGTGCGTGCCGATGAGGATATCGATCTTCCCGGCTTCGAGCAGCTCGAGAATCTCCTTGGTCTCCTTGGGTGTCTTGGCGCGCGAGAGGTATTCCACTTTCACGGGAAAATCCTTGAATCGCTCGCTGAAGGTGGTATAGTGCTGCAGTGCGAGCACCGTAGTAGGTACGAGCACGGCCACCTGCTTGCCGTCGGTAGCCGCCTTGAAGGCTGCGCGCATGGCAATCTCCGTCTTGCCGAAGCCTACATCGCCGCAGATAAGGCGATCCATAGGCATCGGACTTTCCATATCGTGCTTGACATCGAGTGTGGCTTTTGCCTGATCGGGTGTATCTTCATAGATGAACGAGGCTTCGAGCTCATGCTGCATGTATCCGTCGGGTGAGTAGGCGAAGCCCTTCTGCTGCTTGCGCGTGGCGTAGAGGCGTATCAGGTCGCGGGCAATCTCCTTTACCTTATCCTTGGTGCGTTCCTTGAGTCGTTCCCAAGCTCCCGAGCCGATGCGCGATACGGTAGGTGCAGTCCCTTCCTTGCCTTTGTATTTGCTTATGCGGTGCAGGTTGTGTATGCTCACGAAGATGGTATCGCCATCGCGATAGAGGAGCTTGATCATCTCTTGCGGTTTGCCGTTCACTCCTGTTGTTACCAAGCCGCCAAAGCGCCCTATGCCGTGGTCGGAGTGTACGACGTAATCGCCCACTTGCAGTTGGTTGAGCTCCTTGAGGGTGATCACGGCTTTGCCGCGGCGGGCATTATCCGAGGTAAGCGTCACGCGGTGGTAACGCTCGAAAATCTGATGATCGGTGTAGCAGGCAATCTTGGCAGCATGATCCACCCATCCGCTGTGCAGCGTGTGATCGACTGCCGTGAATAGGGCAGGACGTTCGGTAAACTCGTCGGCTAACCGCTTGTCATCGCCTTGGGTAGGGATAGCAGCCATGATGGCTGTTAGACGATCGGTCTGCTTCTTCTGGTCAGATAGGATGAAGATGGTATATCCCAAACTGATCTTCTCCGTCAGATCACTCAGTAGCATCTCGAACTGCTTGTGGAACAGCGGTTGCGGCAGGGTGTCGAACGCAATGCGCGTATATTTGTCGTACGAACATTTCGTTCCAATCTCCAGGGTGCTCTGCCAGGCATTCTCGCAACTGAGTGACGCGTATAAGGCAGTAAGACGGACATTATTTCCTATATATAATGTATCCTCAGGCAGGTAAGCCGCCAGACTGACTTGCTGCTCGCTCTCCTGCATCCGGACTACCGACACTTCCGTGACACGCTTGTCGGAGAGCTGCGTCTCAATGTCGAACGTACGAATGCTATCAATCTCATCCCCGAAGAAATCCAGACGGTAAGGGTTGTCGCTGGCAAAACTGTAAATATCCACTATGCCTCCTCGTATGGCGAACTGCCCGGGTTCGTACACGAAATCCACGCGCACAAAGCCCAAATCCAGCAACCTGCGTGTCAGTTCGGCGATGGTAATCTGTTGCTCGGTGTGCAGTGTGAGACTGCTTTGCCTGAGTATGTCGGGTGTGGATGCAAGTTCGCTCAGTGCCTCGGGATAGGTGACAATAGCCAGACCGTCGGGGTTTTGCACGAGCGCGCTTAACGTTTGCGTACGCTGTATGGCCATCGACTCGTCGATAGTCGTTTGGCGGCGTCGGTGAGAGTGGGGGAAGAACAGAAGATGCTTGTCTTCATCCGTGTCGCAGAGCGTACGCAGGTCAGCATAGAGGTATTGCGCCTCATCCTGATTGTCGCAAACAATCAGATGCACGCTATGGCTCTTGTCCTGCTCGCGCAGATCAGACAAGACAACCGAACACATGCCGGCATGCAAACCTGTGAGCAGGATATGTGCTTGTCGTTGGCGTAGTTCGCTTAGGATGGCCTGCTGCTCGCTATGTGCGTGGATTATATGTTGCTTGAGCTCGCTGATTGTCATGGCACTACGGTACCTGAATCTTCATGGATTGCTTGCCTTTGTTGTTCTCAAAGATAAGCCAGTATACACCTTTCTGCATCTTGAATGTCTGCGTGCCGGTTAGCAACTGATCGATGAACGATGAACCATCGGGAGTAATGACGCGCATGGTGGTTGGTTGTGCAATGTGGTGCATTACCAGCTCTCCCGGATCAATATGTACGCCGAGCTTGAGGTCAACAATGCTTATGTCGTTATCTCCGTCCGGATCGTTGGTGGGATTCCAACCGTCTGTTCCGCGCGTATACATATAGGGTGTGATGTCCCATGTGCTGACATCGGCGTCGGCTATCGTGGATATCAATCCCGGGTCGTATGCCATACTCTCCAGCGAAATGTCGAACTGCGGATGAAGGAAAATCACTTCTCCGTAGTGGTCTTTGGGTTTAACCAGATGGCAGGGCTCTGCATAGGTCTTGTTGATTGACTCTTTCTCGGGTTCAGCCGAGCGGAACATACAGTCGTAGAATAGGAACCCTCGTAATCCTACTTGTGTACGCGCGGCTGTTATATGTGCGCTTGGCGTGGTGGGGAACAGTTCGATGCTCGAGCGGTAGCACACAAGCGTCATACCTCCGCTGATGATATTATGACTACCCATGATATGACATTCGCGCATCAGTACGCGGCAACCAGCATCGCCATGCATGGTGTTCTCCATGCCGATGATTCGGCAGCTCATGATCTGTACGCGATCGGCCATCCCGACTACAGCCAGCGCAGCAGCAGGCCTGCGATACTTGGGTAACTGTACTTCGGTTGACTGTTGGTTAACCGGTCGCAGAGGCGTGTTTGCATATTGCGGGATGAGTTTGTCGTGCGCTTCCAAACGGGTGATATAGCGGTTGAACGCATTTTCTATAATCAGATTCTCGAGCGTCACATCCTCGGCAGCCACAACAACCGTGGCGTTGAAGTACACTTCCCTTCCTCCGGGGTTACGTACGCCTAAGGCTTTGTTCTCTATGTTCACGCGCAAGGCTCGCTGCGAGTGCGTGAAGTTCTCAGTCATCGAGTAGTAGTTGTACTCCGCGCCGTAGTAGCCTGTTATGCGCACTGCTTTCTTGCTTATATCCAAGCCTGCATTGCTGATGCTTACCGACGGCACAGCGGCGCTGTTGACGAGCGATATGTTCGGCTGCGTGATGCGTAGCATCTCTTCGTACTGTCCGGGATCGATGGCAATGGTTACATGCTGATCCGGGGTGCGGTGCATGCGGTCAATCACGCGCAGGGCTTGGCGGATAGTGGTGTAACGGCGCTGGTCGCCTACGTAGATCGTATCCATGTAATCCAGTGAATCGCTGGCGGTCAGTTCGCGGCGGAAGTCAAGACGTTTGCTCGTTTCCACCTTGTGCACATTCAGCAGCGAAGTGCGTTGCAGACGGAAACTGTCCAGACCACTCACGGCAATCGAATAGACACCGGTACGCAATTGTATATCATCGGTTCCGTTGAATGTATATACGTAGTCGGGTTCTTTCGTGTTCGTGAACTCGATAGTGGCATTGCTCAAGTCTATCTGCGAGAGGATTTGTATGGGGTAGGTAGGTTTCTTTGAGAAAACGAGCTGATTCAGATTCGTGATGGCGGCAATCGTATCCATCTCGTAGTCGTTCACGCCTAACGCGCGTACCTTATATTGGTTGTTAGGCTCGGTGTACAGCGTGTAGCGGTTGCCGTTCAACTCGTAGAAGGCATGGAACGTAGTGGGGTACTTGGGCGTGAGCACGAGTGATATCTTTTGCAGTTCACTTTCCGGCAAGCCAATAATCTTACCGTGGAACTCATTGAGCTCGATGTTCTTTACCTTGATCGGACATACCTGACCGTTCTGCTGAAAGTTAACCGAGTCAACTGTTGTTAGCATCTTTGTCGGGTCACCGAGCAACTTGAGTCCATAGGTATAGCCAAGTGGCAGATTGACACTCGTCTCTCCATAGGCAAGTGTATGCGTGGCTCCATTTTCACGGTTGATGAAAGCCAACGAGCATTGTTTGGGCATCGAGCCGGTGACATACAGGTCGCCCCATTCTGCAGGGTAACGAATGATACGCGCAACCATCAGCTTGTCATCTACCGAGGCTAGACGGTAATGCCCGCGCTTGGGGATGGAGAACCATATGACTTCCGCTCCCTGACCGCTTATGCTGCGCGTCTGCTCAAAGTCTCCGTCCTCCGAACTGAGTCGGTACGTTGCTGCTACACCCGTTGAGGCAACGGCGTATTCAACGATATCGCCTTCGTAAAACGTCTGCTCTATATATACTTCGGGGTCGGCGTGCAAGTCAGAAACGAGGACACCGGTGAATGTTGCGTCGTGTGCCTGATCGTACAGACTCGTCTCGTCGAAGCGTGAGAGCTTGGTGTTCGTCGTACGCAAGCGGTGAGCTTGTCCACCGTGACCGTAGAAGGCTAAGTTAACACCCTTTGAACCCAAGAAGTCGGATATATAACAGTTGGCCGAACCCGGAATAGCTGCAGGCATCCAACCGTTAATCTCGCGTGTCGTAAGCATGTTCTCATAACGGGTGCGGTCGAAACTGACTGCGCCGAAATCCCAGATCTGAGGGCGGTGTTGAGTGGTCTGCGCTTCAAGCATGGAGCATGAGAAGAGCAGAAAAACGAAAAATGTATATATCTTATTTCGCATAGTTTGTTGTAGTTGCAGCATTGTTTTTAAGTAGTTGCGTGTATAGTCATTTCACATTCTTTGCAGTGGAATCGTAGTTCAAGCATTGTTCCGTTCTGCAGTCGCAGGAAATGCGGTTCTTTATTCGGTGCGAGTCGTGCGGGCTGTTTGCGACAATGCCCCATCTCGTAAAGGATGCAGTACTTGCATCGCATCAGCGGTTCCTGGGCAAACGCATAATCGGGCATCATCCCGGCATCTATCGTATGCGGCGTGTTGTCCGATACAGGTGTAAGCAGTGTGGTCAGTTTGTCACGCGCAGCGGCAGTCAGTTCTCTGCGCCAGGCATTGAGCGTGCTCAGGGGTACGAACAGCGCCTCATCCGGTACATGCATCTCTTTGGCAACAAAATCGCTATCGCCGAGTTTGCTCAGTTGGGTGCGTTGTGCTTCCAAGGCCTGCGAGGCGTTCGTGGCGGGTGTATGCGGGTAAGCGAACGAACAGTTCACGCTCCATAAGGGTTCGCTCAGGCTACGCATCTCAAGCGAGAAACCATGTTCCGCCTTGCGCATACTGACTTCCACAGGAATCTTCCGCTCGGCATGCAGACTCTTCAAAAATTCTGTATCCGTATTGCGGTACAGCATAGTGCCGGCAGGAATGCGCACACTGCGGTAGGTGGTTAGGGCAACCGAACTGCCGCTAAGCGGAGCAACTGTATTGACCTGAAAACCTTGGTCGCCATAACATAAACCGTCACCGTTATGCAACGTTACGTCAGGCAACAACTGCACATGAATCTTCCGCTCGCGGCAGGAGGTAACGATGCCTATCTTCTCCCCGGTGGATTTGGGCGATTCCCAATTAGCCATGCTTTCGCTCCTGCCGTGCAGGAAGTACGGTGAACTGCCACGGTGGAAAGTCTTGGCAGGATCAGGCACGAACGACGGGTTGTTTGCCATGTGTCTGCTCTCCCCTTGTATCTTGTCCAACAGGGTGCGGTAGTACGCCACAATGTTTGTCACGTAGTCAGCATCTTTCAGCCGGCCTTCTATCTTTATGGTGTGCACACCTGCTTCTTGAAGTTCTTGCAAGTACGCCGAGCGATCCATATCTTTGAGCGACAGTACGTAGCGTTGCAGCATAGGCAATCCGTTGACATCGCGTAGCGGCTGCTTGTCGGCATCCAGCACGTCGTACGCCATGCGGCAGCATTGTGCGCACGCACCGCGGTTGGCACTACGTCCCATCAAACGCTCGGACATAAAGCACTTACCCGAGTACGATACACATACCGCTCCGTGTACAAACACCTCCAGCTCAATCGGGTTGTCGGGATTAGCCTGCAGCGTAGCTTGGCGGATGGCACGAATCTGCTCGATGGTCAGTTCACGCGCCAGCACAACTCTGCGGAATCCCATCTGTTGCAGGGCGATGACCTGCTCAGCCGTGCGGTTGTCGCATTGCGTGGAGGCATGCAGACGAATAGGCGGCAGATCTTCACGTAGCAGACGCAAGTCTTGCACAATAATGGCATCCACGCCGATACGGTACAACTCGTGAATCATCTGCGCGGCTTGCTTGCGCTCGCTATCATCCATCAAGGTGTTCACCGTCACAAGCACCTTCACTCCGAATGGTTTGGCATAGCGCACAACGGCCGCCAAATCATCTATACTGTTGCCGGCAGCCTGGCGCGCACCGAACGCGGGAGCACCAATGTATATGGCATCACAGCCCGCCATGATGGCTGACTTTGCCACTTCCATATTTTTTGCCGGTGACAATAACTCCATAATCTTTCACTCCTTGTTTCTCGCTACGAAGAGATTCTCCATCTTTCTGCGCAGTGCATTCGCCCAGGCATACATCACTATGCCGGCAGTGACGCTTACGTTCAGCGAATGCTTGGTTCCGTACTGTGGCAACTCGATATACCCGTCGCAAAGTGCCATCACTTCATCAGCCACACCGAACACCTCATGCCCCAGTACCAAGGCAACGGGGTAGGGCGCAGCATCGGCTGCATGTTGTTCGTACGTCTCTATCGCTTGCTCGAGCGTCATAGCATCGTGTGCCAACTCGATGGCATATACCTTGAATCCCTGCTCATGGAGCGCACGGATAGCATCCACGGTGTGTTCATAGTAAGTGTACTCCACCGTTTGCTCAGCCCCTAATGCTGTCTTGTGCAGTTCGGCATTAGGTGGGCAGCATGTGATGCCGCACAGGCATAAGCCCTGTATGCCAAACCCGTCAGCCGTGCGGAACACTGCGCCAACGTTATGTTGGCTGCGCACATTATCCAGCACCATGACGAGCGGCACTTTCTGCGTCTGCTTGTACGCCTCGACACTCAGCCGATGCATGTCTGCTATACTCTTCTTTCCTTTCACTTTCCACCTTTCACTTTTCACCTTCCAGCAACCCTTCCGGCAGCGTGACGGTTAGCACCTTGTTTTGTACATCTATGCCCTCCACAAAATCCTCATGCAGCGGCAGCAACAGGCCGTTATCCAATTGCACCAAGGTGTTGAGGGTCGTTGTATCAATATCTTTTATCACTCCTATCACACCATGCTCCTTATCCTGCATCGTGTAGCCTCTGAGCGACTGCATCTCGATGGGTGTCTCTGCATCCTCGGGAATATCGCGTCGGAGCATATATGCCTCCATGCCTACCAGCCGCAAGGCACGTTGCTCGTCGTACACACCTTGCAAACATAGCAGCACATCCTCGCTGCCCTTGGTGCGCCATTCATTGACGCGGAAGGGAACGAAGATCTGCTCGATGCTCAGAATGATGAACTCGGCATCGTTATCTTCCCACAACGTGCTGAGCATGCGGCATTGTAGTTCGCCGCTTGTGCCGTGCGTACGCACAATACGACCTATATGTATCAGTTCGTCTTCCCGGATCATGGCGTGACAGATATCTTGCCAGTAGCGGCGTTGTACGTAGTGGTGTAGCGCTTGAGCGGCTCGTTGCCTATGCCGTGTGTGGGCACTCCGTTGCCTGAATAGATGTCGTACTCCTCGCCGCATACGGGGCATACGGCAAACATGCCATTGATCGTGCACGGCTTGTCACGCTTCAGGCAGTGCGGGCAACACAAATCGTACGCGCTGTACGGGTAGAAGCCGTCGATATATACGACCGTACCCGCAAAGCCGTATGCCTGATCTACGGTCAGCGGCTGAGTAACGCCGTTCAGATGGATGCCCTTTTCGTCGGCAATCAGGTACGTCATTACACTCGTTGGAACGAAGTGCACGTACATACCTACATTCGTGTTTATCTCCAAATGAATGGGGTAACTCGGCACGGAGCTGCGGAACGTAGTGTTCTTGCAGCCGGCCGAGAGTAGGGCTACACCCAATATGAGTAGTATCCTTTTCATTTATTGCATTCCGCTAAGATGAACTTGATAGATCAGTGTGGAGTAGGGCGGAATGAATCCGTAGTAACCTTCCGTACCTACACCTTCTGTTCCGTAGCCCAGGTCGTAGGGGATGAACAGCATATAATCGTCGTTCACGTGCATCTTCTGCACTCCCTCGCTGAAGCCCTTGACTACGCTCTGCAGGTTGAATACGGCTCCGGTGGCTTCCTCCAGCAGGTTGCCGGTGTTGTAGCCGCCGTAACTGGTAATCAGGTACAACTTGTAATCCACGATCACCTGCGAATCGTAGTTCGGGCGGCTTTGTGTGGGATTGATCGTTGTGCCGTTCAGATTCTTGTACTGCAAACCGGACTCGGTTGTTACTACGCCGGGTTGCGTCTTGTTCTGCTCCAGCCAGCGGGAGTTCAGCGCTTTCCAGTCTAGGTAATCATCCTGCTTGCACGACGTCAGCGCTACAAGCATGAAGAGAATATATACAATCTTTTTATTCATCGTTTTCTGTTTATTCTGCTTAAATCTGTCAACCGTCAAACAATTATTGAGCTATCCACAGTTCGGGGTTTTGCAACTCTCTGTCTTGCCAAACCTGGAATTGCAGCTCGGTCTTGTTGTCCTGATCGGGGTTGGAGGCAATCTTGCCTATAGCTTGTTTGGCTACTACCTTGTCGCCGGGCTTGACTGCCGGTGTCTGTATGCCTGTATATACGGTACGGTAATTACCGTGCTGAATGATGATGGCATAGGTCGAACCCATCACCATGCATGTGGTTACTTCGCCTTCATATACGGCGCGCGCATCGCTGCCGGCTGTGGTTTGGATATAGATACCTTTGTTGTTGATCGTAACGTTCTCGTAGATGTCGTGCTGATGCTTGCCGTAATGTCCGCTGATGAATCCTTTGGCTACAGGCCAAGGCAGTCGTCCTTTGTTGGCGGCAAAACCTCCGGCTATCAGCTCCTGCTCCTTGGTCAACTGTTGCTTGCGGTCAACCTGCTGTGCAATGGCTTTTTCGATCTGTTTATTTAGCTCCTCAATCTTCTTCTGCTGTTTCTTTTGCTTCTGTACCAGCTCTTTCTCTTTCTTTTTCAGGTCTTGCAGCATGGATTTCTGTTTGCGCTCGTTGCGTGCCAGTTGGTCTTTCTCGCGTTGTTGCGTCTTCAGTGCCGCGTCTTTCTCCTTGCGGTTATCCTCGAGCAGGTTAGCCTGAATCTGTATGTCAGCCTTCACGTTCTCGATGCGTGATACCTGTTCCTGGCGGTAGGCTGCAAACTCGCGCATGTAACGCACGCGACGGAAGAGCTGGTTGAAGTCCTGTGCCGAAAGCAGGAACAATAGCGGCGACTGCTGCAGATCGGCATAATGCGTGAGCTGAACGAGCTTGGCATAATCCTGCTTGAGCGAATCCAACTCGTACTCCAGACGTGTCTTCTCGCTGTGCAGACGTGTCTGCTCCTGATCCAAAGCAACCAACTCGTTACTGATAGAGTTGATAAGTTTCTTACGCGTACGGATATCTTGCCCGATCAGGTTGAGCTTGTTCTCCGTAGCTTTCTCGTTCTGCTTCGTTTCCTTAATCATCTTGCCGGTCTGCTCAATCTGCTCGGCGTACTTTTTCTGCTGTGCCTGCAGCTCCTTGAGCGTCTGTGCCTGCATGCTGAGCGCAGTCAGCAGAACGAATAGAATAGTGAAATATCTGTTCATAATGTTTGTAACTTTCTACTTGAATGATTTTAGCAATTGCTCAACCGACACTTGCCGATAGCTTGTTACATCTGTCGGACGCAGGTTAAGCTGCATGTTTTTTTGCATGGATGAGGTACTGATGATTGCCGTACCCTGTATGTTCGCTTGCGTTGTTTGCAGGGTGAGTTGCGGCTCATCGGCATGCGCCAATATGCGCTCGTCAATCCATGTATCTATGTCGTCAAGCGTGATGCGCGCACCCATTTGCGCTATTTGTTCAGCATTCAACTGCGAGTATTGCCGGTTCACCTTGTCGATGACGGTCAGTCCCTGTTCGCCCAACTCGAAGCGGAACATCTCCATCCCGATGAACGGCATCAGACTTACCATCAGTCCTGTCCCGCGTTGCCATTTCATGCTGGCTGGGGTGCTCATCTGTTGTCCTTGCATGTTCACGATGATCGTCATGCGCGGGATGTACAGCGTTTGCACTTGTGCTTTTTTTGCCTCTTCGGCAGCGGCTATTGAGTCGGCTATGCGTTGTGCCTCCATGGCTTGCAAGCGCAGCCGCTCGGCTTCTGCCTCGGCTTGACGAATCCTCTCTGCTTCTTTCGTTTCCTCTGCTGCTTTGGTCTCACGGGCTGTGGAAGTAGGGGTGGATTGAATCTTCTTCTTGCTTGCGCAACCGACAGCAGTCAGTGTTATGGCAAGCACGATCAGTGTATATAGAATCTTTTTCATTGTCTATTGTTGCTTTTCCAAAATAATCCTGTAATGTTCGTGTAGCGTCTCGTCGGGGGTCTCACCGGCGTATTCCAATGCTTTCTTTATATAGAACAGCGCCAGCGTATCTTGCCCTTGCAGGTGTAATATCCATGCATAGGTATCCAGGAACGTGGGGTTGTTGCCGTCTTTCTGTATGGTGCGCTGACTCATCTTCTCGGCTTGCTTGAGGTCGCCGCCGCTGATGGCTAAGCTCCACGCGTAGTTGTTCAGCGTTCCGAGATGATCGGGTTGCAGTTTTAGCACCTCGTCGTAGGCGGCAAATGCCCGCGTGTACTCGCCTTGCTGCCCGAGCATATCGCCGTATAGGATAAGCAGCGGCAGACGCTCCGTGGGCTCCTCGGCATGCTCTATCGCACGATCCAGCACGATAAGCATGGAGTCTATCTTGTTTTCCCGATAGCACAACAAAGCCTTGAAATATCCCCATTTCGGGTCGTCGGGAAGCAGGGCATAACTCTCAAGGATGAACTGCCTGTACTCCTCGTCTGTAGTTGTGCTGTCATCGCGCATGAGATCTACTACTTGTTCGCGCAGCTCGCTGTTTGCAGGGTTCATGCTCAGTAGCGTTCGTCCTGCCTCCAGGGCTGCGTGAGGATCACCATGCTCCTTTTCGAAAGTAAGCAAGGCCTGATACACCTCTTGCTCCAGCGGATATTGCTCGCGCAGTTCGTTGAGCAGACGTTTTTGCTCATCGGCATCATAACCCAGCCATGCGTGATGCTGCTGCAACTTTTTCAGTTTGGTGCTCAGAGGCACATCCTGACTGATGAGTTGCTCGCTCAGCAGTTTCCTGCCTGTCACTTTGTCGCGTGTCTGATAGGCATCAATCAGGTAATGATCGGTGCGCATGGCGCGTACTCGGCCGTCGTTGGGGTTACGCTCCAGGTAGTTATCTAACACTTGTACCGCTGCGCGTCGGCTGCCCTGATCGCAAAGTATCTCGTAGCGGGTGAGTACCGAATATACGGTCGGCTCGCCGGTGAGTTTGTCTATCTTGTCCTGTATGGCTAATGCCTCTTTATAGTTACGCTCGTGGCGGAGTATATGTGCATGCAGGTCAAGGATGTCCATGTTCTTCGGCTCGCTCTTCTCCATCTCTTTCAATGTCTTGAAGGCGGTTGAACGCAGTCCCGCATCGTAACTTGCTACCACGTAACGATACCAATAGTCGTGCGGCGACCCCTCATAGGCGCGGCGGATAAGAGGGTAGGCTTTGTCCAAACCGTACAACGACTGATAGTATGCGCCCATCAGCGAACAAACGGTAGGATTAAGCGAATCGATCTTATAGCATAACTCCAGCATGAAATATGCCTGCGCATGATCCTTCCTGTCCGAGGCATCCAACGCCGCATACAGATAGTAATCCAGACGCATCTGCTCCACGTCGCTTAACCTCCGCGCTTTGGCTTTGGGCTTCGCCTGTATCGTTCCGCTCATACCAAGCAGAACAACCGATAGCACTATGTATCGTATAATCCTCATTTATTGCTTTCGACTATCAAAACCTCTTCGGTGCCAATATATACAGGTTGTCCGGCAATATGCTTACTCTTACGCTCTGCTCTGCTGCGTACTCGTCGCCATCAATCATCACGCTGCCGTTGCAGTCGATCTGCAGGCTATCACCGGCTTTCAGGTTGTTGCCGTTCGCCACCTCGGCTATGCCGTCCTGTATGCTCGTCTTCACCCCGTGTGCACAGTTGATCACGCGCTCTTCACCGGCCTTCAGCTCGCACAATGCCACGATGGCAGGCTTGTCGTCTATCTGCACCGACAACGTGTCGAATTGCAGCGGCTCGCTGCGATTGAGCCAGCTGATAGCCGTGTTGCCGCGCAGAGGGATTCCCAAATGACGCGCAAGCGTGTTCGTCAAGCCCATAGGTATAATACCCAGAGCTGTATGCGTACCTGCTAAGCCCTGCGCTACATCATGAACCGTTCCGTCACCGCCCACGGCTACTACCGCGTCAAAACCCATCATGGCATACTGCTTAGCCAGCGAAGTGGCCTGAGTAGCCTGCTGACTGAACACAATATTCTCCAGCCACTGACTCTTGTCCAGCAACTCCATGATCAACTTCGGCATGCGCCGCTTGTTCTGCGTACCCGACATCGGGTTGATGATAAATGCTATATTTTTCATAACTTTGTTATATTCTTCGTAACATTGTTTCTGTCGTCTGCCTGCCGCTAATTGCACTACACGGAAAGGCACATACCATTTGCGCCTGCAAAGTTACGAAAAAAAAATGATATTTGCAAATTTTTCGGCAAAAAAGTTGCGGGAAAATAGAAAAAAGTATAAGAATACAAAAAAAAGTAAAAATATTCGCGGAATATTTGCAAATGTCAGATTTTTTTTGTAACTTTGTAGCGTAATTTGCAGTAATGCGGCTATATATTCGACTAACTACAAATAAATCAATAATATGCAATTTGCTTTACAGATTATTACGCTCATCGGCTCCGTAGCGATGCTCATGTACGGAATGAAGGTGATGAGTGAAGGCCTGCAGAAGATGGCAGGTAGCAAACTGAGCAACGTGCTTGGCACGATGACTACCAACCGCTTCTCCGGCGTGCTGACCGGCGCGTTCATCACGGCAGCCGTACAGTCGTCAACAGCCACAACCGTGATGACCGTTTCGTTCGTCTCGGCGGGTATTCTTAGCCTGGTGCAAGCCATCTCCGTGATCATGGGTGCGAACATCGGTACTACGTTCACGGCGTGGATCATGGTGCTTGGCGGCAGTTCGTTCGATATGCGCCTTGTGGTGTATGCTACCATCGTTCTGGCTGTTGCGCTTATCTACACCAAGAAGAACGCCAACCTCGGCGATTTCCTCATCGGTCTGTCGTTGATGCTCTTGGGCTTGACTACCCTGAAGATCAACGCAACGGAGATGAAGCTCGACGAGATCGATGCCGTCCGTAACTTCTTTGATTCCACATCCAGCTACGGCTATGGCAGCTACTTCCTCTACCTGCTTGTAGGCGGCATACTGACCTTTGCCGTGCAATCATCAGCTGCTATCATGGCCATCACCATGACGCTCTGCTCGGTTGGCGTACTACCGATAGATATGGGTATTTCGCTCGTCTTGGGTGAGAACATCGGTACTACCATCACCTCAAACATCGTAGCCCTCTCGGCTTCCGTTCAGGCACGCCGTGCCGCTATGGCGCACTTGGTATTCAACCTGTTCGGTGTCGTTTGGGTACTCATCGTCTTCCGTCCGTTTGTGGGCTTCGTGTGCTCGCTGTGGGGAATCCCGTTTGAGCCGGGTGTTCGCCCCGAGAACGGCCTGTCTCCGGAAAAACTGAGCGCCATCCTCGCTACGTTCCACACCTTGTTCAACGTAATCAACACCTGTATATTGATAGGATTCATCTCCTTACTCGAGAAACTCGTTTGTGTACTCATCCCGTCGAAGCCCGAGGGCGACGAAGATTCTGCCCTCAAGTTTATCACCGGTGGCCTGATGTCAACCTCCGAGCTCTCAATCATGCAGGCTTGGCATGAGATTCACGTCTTTGGTGTTCGTACGCGCCGTATGATTGATATGGTCAGCGACTTGTTCCACACTACCGATGAACAGGAGTTCGTGAAGATCTACTCCCGCATTGAGAAGTACGAAGGTATATGCGACCGAATGGAGGTGGAGATCGCCGGTTACCTGAATGCGGTAGCTGACGGTCGTCTGTCTGAGCAATCCAAGCACGAGGTACATAAGATGCTCCGTATCGTCAGCGAGCTGGAGTCCGTAGGCGATGCCAACTTCAACCTCTCACGCTACATGTCTTACCGCCATCGCGACAAACTAAAATACACCGAGGAGCAGAACCGCAACATCGAGATGATGGAGTCCTTGCTCGCTCAGTCCATGAATAAGATGGTTGATGCACTCGACAAGGTACACATCTCCGATTCCGAGTTCGTGGAGATGATGAGCATCGAAACGGAAATCAACAACTTCCGCGACGACCTCAAGGCGGAGAACACCATGAACGTTACCGAGCATGTTTACGACTACCTGACAGGTGTCAACTACATGGATACCATCTCCGAGTTTGAGAAGATGGGCGACTATATCATCAACGTTGAGGAAGCCATCTACGAAAAGAAACACGACAAATAACAGCGTCAGCCAATCTTGGCTGACCAAACAATCTACATACAATGAATACATTAGTTAACAGACATATCGGCCTTAGTGAAGCCGACAAACAGCAGATGTTGCAGACGCTTGGCGTTGCAACCGTCGATGAACTGGTAAAGCAAGTGATGCCCGAGGACATCATTTTGCCCGAAGATCAACGCCCCGACATCCAGGCGGTTACCGAACAGGAGCACCTGGATTACATGCATGGCATGCAACAGGAGAACGAGTGCCGTCGTTCGTATATAGGCCGTGGCTGGTACGGAACACTTACTCCTTCCGTCATCACCCGCAACGTGCTCGAGAACCCCGTGTGGTACACCTCGTACACGCCGTATCAGGCAGAGATCTCGCAGGGTAGGTTGGAGGCGTTGTTCGCCTTCCAGACGGTAATCAGCGACCTCACAGGTCTGCCCTTGGCAAACTGCTCGTTGCTCGACGAAGCCACAGCTGCCGCCGAAGCCGTAACGATGATGCGCAACCTCCGCTCACGCCAACAGGTCAAAGATGGAGTACGCAAGGTGTTCGTGGACTGGAAGATCTTCCCCAACACCTTATCCGTAATGCGCACGCGCGCCTTAGGTCAGGAGATCGAACTGGTCATGGGCAACTATGCCGCCTTCACTCCAAGCGAGGAGTATTTCGGCGCAATCGTTCAGCTGCCGAACGCCGATGGCGCTATTGAGGATTACTCGCTCTTCGTGGACGACTGCCATAAGGCAGGTATGAAAGTGACCGTCATAGCCGACCTGATGGCACTCTGTCTGCTCAAGCCGCTGGATGCTGATATCATGTGCGGCACGGCACAACGTTTCGGTCTGCCCATGGGATTCGGAGGTCCTACAGCCGGCTATATGGCTACGCGCGACGAGTTCAAACGCGAACTGCCCGGACGAATCATCGGCCTCTCGAAAGATATGTACGAGCGCCCCGCATACCGCTTGGCTTTGCAGACCCGCGAGCAGCATATCAAACGCGAGAAAGCCACATCGAACATCTGTACCGCTGAAGCCCTCAGCGCCATGATGGTGGCTTTCTATGCCGAGTACCACGGTGCGGAAGGCTTGCGCAAGATAGCCGAAGCCATCCATGGCAAGGCTGTTTATCTGAGCGAGATGCTCCAGGCCTATGGCTATACTCAGGAGAATAGCGAGTTCTTTGATACGCTTAAGATCTATCTGCCCGAAAACGTGACCATCGACAAACTCCGGGAAGCTGCTGACTTCAATGATATCAACCTCTATTATGACAAGGAAGGGTGGGTTGGCCTGTCGATTGACGAGACTGTCAAGATCGACGACATGAACGACCTGCTCGATATGTTCGCCGAACTGACCGACGGCATGGCTATGCCGGTTCAGGATGAGTCGGCGTTCGATGGCCTTTGGGCAATCGACGAGAGCCGCGTGCGCGAGGTGGACTACCTCAAAGCCGAAGTGTTCTGCAAGTATCATACAGAAACAGAAATGATGCGCTACATGCATCGCCTTGCCCGCAAGGATATTTCCCTCACGCACTCGATGATTCCGCTTGGCTCGTGCACCATGAAGCTTAATCCCGCTTCCGCCATGATTCCTATCACCTTCCCGGGCTTCATGGCTGTGCATCCGCTGGCTCCCGCCGAGCAGATCCCCGGTTACATAGAGATCGAGGAGGAACTCAAGGAATTCCTCTGCAAGATCACCGGCTTCGAGGCATGCACCTTGCAGCCCACCTCTGGTGCGGCTGGCGAATATACAGGCTTGGTTACTATCCGCGGCTACCTGCGCAAACATGATTCGGAACGCAAGGTACTGCTTATCCCCGCTTCGGCTCACGGCACGAACCCCGCATCCTGTGTACAAGCCGGCTTCGAACCGGTTGTCGTCAAGTGCGACGAGCTCGGCAACACCGATATCGCCGAGTGGCGCGCAAAGGCCGAGGAGCACAAGGATCGTCTGGCAGGTTGTATGATCACTTATCCGTCCACCCACGGCATTTTCGAAACTGCTATCCGCGAGATGTGCCAAATCATCCACGACAACGGCGGACTCGTCTATATGGATGGCGCCAACATGAATGCCCAGATCGGCTACACCTGCCCGGCTTTCATCGGCGCGGATGTCTGCCACCTGAATCTGCATAAGTCCTTTGCCTCGCCTCACGGCGGCGGAGGCCCCGGAGCAGGTGCAGTGTGCTGCAACGCCAAACTCAAAGAGTTCTTACCTTCCGAGGATATCAACCGCGTCTCGTCGGCTGCTTACGGCAACGCCAATATGTCGCTCATCGCCTATGGCTATATCTGTATGATGGGCAGCGAAGGGCTGCGCAAGGCTACCGCGGCTGCCATTCTTTCTGCAAATTACATGGCGGCAAAACTCAAAGATGCCTATGGCATCGTATATACCGGCAAAAACGGAAGAGTAGGCCACGAGCTGATCTTGGACTGCCGACAGTTCCACGCTATAGGCATCACGGAAGGCGATATCGCCAAGCGACTGATGGATTATGGCTACCATGCACCTACGCTCTCCTTCCCCGTGCACGGCACACTTATGGTCGAGCCTACGGAGAGCGAATCGCTCGCCGAACTCGATCGGTTTATCGATGCCCTGCTCTCCATCCGTGCCGAGATTGACGAGGTGGAGAAAGGCTTGTACGATGCCAAGGACAACGTGCTGGTGAACGCTCCGCACCCCGAATACGAAGCGGTAGCCGACGAGTGGCATCACGCCTATCCGCGCTCCAAAGCCATCTACCCGACACCCGCCGTGGCAGCCAACAAGTTCTTTGTTCCTGTAGCCAAGGTCGATAACGGATTCGGCGACCGCAACCTCGTCGCTCGCTACTAACCGCTTTCGACTTTCGACTTTTGACTTTTGACTCATATGGCTTTCGACTTTCGACTTTTGACTTTCGACTCATATGGCTTTTAACTTAGAGCAGATATACAAGGCCAAACCCTTCATCCTCTTCAAGGAGTACTTGATGATCATGTTGTGTACTATCCCGTACGCCGTTGTCGTCAATCATATCCTTGTGCCCCACGCCATCGTAGGCGGCGGTTTGACCGGTTATTGCGAGATCCTGTACTTCGCCTCACACCGCACGATACCTATCTGGGCATCCTCGGCGACCATGAACATCCTGTTGCTCATTGCTGCGTACTTTGCTGTAGGCAAGCGCTATGTGTTCCGCACCTTGTACGGCGTGTTCTGGCTGACATTCTGGCTGAAGGTTATTCCTGTTCTGGATGTCCCTATCATAACCGACCCGTTCATGGCTGTAGTGTTGGGTGGTATTTTCAACGGTACAGCATTGGGCTTGGTGTTCCTCAACAACGGCTCTACAGGTGGTACGGATATAGTGGCGATGATCGTCAATAAGTACCAGCACCTGCCCATGGGGCGCGTGTTGCTCATCTGCGATATAGTCGCTATCTCGTGCGGTTACTTCCTGCCCGAGGTGCGCAGCCTGGAGAAAGTGCTGTTCGGTCTCTGCTACACGTTCATCAGTTCTACGGCTGTGGACTGGATCATGAACCGAATGCGGCAATCCGTGCAGTTCTTTATCTTCTCCAAGCATTATCAGCAGATTGCTGATGCCCTGATGAACGATGTGCATCGTGGCGTTACGTACCTGAGTGCCGAAGGCGGTTACTCAGGCGAGCAGTACAAGGTGATTACCACCATTGCCCGCCAACACGATAGTGCCAAGATCTTCCGCATCGTTCGTGAGATCGACCCCAACGCCTTTGTCAGTCAATCACAGGTGCGCGGCGTGTTCGGCGAGGGCTTCGACCGCCTCAAGGATACCCGGTAATATCATCCGCCATCTTGGCGGCTCAAGTAGCATCAATAACAGCATCCGCCAATCTTGGCGGCTCAAGTAGCATCAATAACAGCATCCGCCAATCTTGGCGGATTAAATAACATAACTATGGACAAACAAACCCAACAGTACATCGACCAATTTATGGCCGACCTGATTAAGAAAAACCCCGGTGAGAAAGAGTTCCACCAGGCAGTTCGTGAAGTTGTAGAGAGCGTAGCTCCCATGATCATGGCGTATCCCTATCTGCGCGAGCAGAAGATCATGGAGCGCATCGTTGAACCCGAGCGTGTGATCATGTTCCGCGTACCTTGGATGGACGATCAGGGCGAGGTGCAGATCAACCGTGGCTTCCGTGTGCAGATGAATAGCGCCATCGGTCCGTACAAAGGCGGCATCCGTTACCACGAATCCGTTAACCTCAGTATAATGAAGTTCCTCGCCTTCGAGCAGACCTTCAAGAACGCGCTTACCACGCTGCCTATGGGCGGTGCCAAGGGCGGTTCGGACTTCTCGCCCCGCGGCAAGAGCGATGCCGAGGTGATGCGTTTCTGCCAGTCGTTTATGACCGAGCTCCAGCGCCACATCGGTGCTGATACCGACGTACCTGCCGGTGATATAGGCGTAGGCGGACGCGAGATAGGTTTCCTCTTTGGCCAGTACAAACGTCTCCGCGATGAGTTCACCGGCACATTGACCGGCAAAGGTCAGCTCTGGGGTGGTTCATTGATGCGCCCCGAGGCAACAGGTTACGGAGCATGTTACTTCGCTGAGGCGATGCTCGCTACCCGTGGCGAGTCGTTCGAGGGCAAGCGTGTCTGCATCTCCGGCGCAGGTAACGTGGCGCAATATGCCGCACAGAAAGCCATGCGTCTCGGTGCCAAGGTGCTCACCCTGAGCGATTCCGATGGCTTCATCTATGATCCCGAAGGACTGACCGAGGAGAAGATGAACTACGTCTTTGAACTCAAGAACATCCGTCGTGGACGTATCAAGGAGTACGCACAACGCTTCCCGCAGGCACAATACTTCCCCGGCGAGCGTCCATGGCGTATCCCCTGCGATATCGCAATGCCTTGCGCTACGCAGAACGAGATCGAGAAAGCCGATGCTGAGAACCTCATCAACAACGGTTGCTTCTGCGTCACCGAAGGTGCCAACATGCCGAGTACCCCCGAAGCTATCGCCATCTTCCAAGGCGCCAAGATCCTCTACAGCCCGGGCAAAGCCAGCAACGCTGGCGGTGTAGCCACATCAGGCCTTGAGATGACCCAGAACTCCATGCGTCTCAAATGGACTGCCGAGGAGGTTGACCAACGCCTCCGCACGATCATGGCCGATATCCACGCCGCTTGCCTCAAGTACGGCACAGAACAGGACAACCTCTGCCCTGATGGCACTCCCTACATCAATTACGTCCGTGGTGCCAACATTGCCGGCTTCATGAAAGTCGCCAACGCGATGGTCGAGCAAGGCTTAGTATAATCAGGCTGGTGTAATTGTAAAGTATCCGCCAATCTTGGCGGATCAAATAGCATCAGTAATAGTATCCGCCAATCTTGGCGGATCAAGGCAAGTGACAACCGATTGGTATACATATTGGAAAGACCGCGGTGGCCTGTTGATTAGTGCTCATCGTCCGCACAGTACCTGGAAGGATTACAGATCCCCCGGGATATACCTTATTACCATTGTCACGCACGCCCGCAAGCGCGTGTTCGGCGAGTTGAATAGGGATATTCACAATCCGGGTATTGCATTGACCACTCTTGGTCAATCCGTGGAACAAGCCTGGTTCCAGACCTTCGATAAGCAATCCGCCCGTGACCGTCATATCCGTTCACTTGGCTATCAAGTCATGCCGGATCATTTCCATGGTATCTTGCAGGTTGTTCACCCGATGGATGTTCCAATCGGCACTATCATCCGCGATTTCAAGGCCGTCTGTACCAAAGAGTACCGCATCCAGTATCCGCCAATCTTGGCGGATCCCATCGACTCCGCTTTCCTTGCCCGCTCCTCCCGCAAGCAGCGCGAGGATTATTACGCAGCTCATGGTATCGAGCCGCTCTTTGACGACAACTACGATGATACCATCTGTTACCGGAAGGGGCAGCTGGACAATATCATCAGCTACGTCCAGGACAATCCCCGCCGTGCCATTATGCGTGCGCTCTATCCCGATCTCTTCCAACGCCGCCAGCATATCACTATTGACGGACAGGATTTTGCCGCTTACGGCAATCTCTTCTTGTTAAAGCGCCCGTGGAAAGAACAGGTTTTCTGTCACCGTTGGCTGATGAATGGTGACCGGCGCGATTACAACACCCGCTACGAAACCACCGACGCTTTCCTACAGGAACGCGCTGCATGGATTCAAGCTGCTAAGGATGGCGCTGTTCTGGTCACACCGGGTATCTCCAAAGGCGAGCAACAGCTGGTCAAGGATTGCATTGAACAAGCCCTCCCGCTTATTCATCTACAGAAAGAGCCGATTCGCGAGGGCTGGAATCCTGAACTCCGCCGTCATCAACTCTGCGAGATGGGTCAGTTACTTATCCTCTCGCCCTGGCAACTGACCGCGATGGATGCCGTCAACGGCGTTCCCGCAGTTTCTGACTATAGTCAGTTCCATAACATGAACACCCTCGCTGCCCAAATATGCAGTAACAGCCTCCGCCCCACCATGCATAGTGCCCGCCCCGCACTGCATAATACGCCCCACAACAAAGCATCCGCCAATCTTGGCGGATCAAGTAACACCCCACAAGCAATTAAGCATCCGCCAATCTTGGCGGATCAAATGAATAACTCACCAGTTAATATGCATCCAAACACGTAAACGACACGTAAACGACACGATAACGAGACGTAAACGACACGTAAACGGGTGCTGAGAACATGCTGAGGAAATGCTGAGGAAATGCTAATTACAACCTAATATGAATATGGCAATATGATTAGAAAATGGCAAAAACAAAATGATTAGACTATGGCAAAAGCAGAATTAAACATATTATTAGACAAATTGAGAGGTCGCATTACAGGTGACAGCGTGCTTTATACCACGCACCGTCATGGTCGCACGGTCATTAGTAACTACCCGATGCACAAAGACCCCAAGTCAATCACCCCAAGCCAGCGAGCCAATAGTTCCGGTTTTGGTCAGATCTCACGTCAAGCCAAACAGGAACTCGCCGCTCCTGCTCGCCATGCTTATTGGCAGGATCAATACGACCAATACCAACGCCTCGCCAACAAGAACCTCAAGAAAGCGAACACCCAGTTCTTTGGCCCCAACTCTCCCGCCGTCATTAAGGACAAATACTACGAAACCCTCCGTGGCTTCGTCATCGGGCAATTAAGCCAACAACAATAAAAATGACACCCGATAGTTTGACTGGCTTCGTGACTATTTCAAATAGAGAGAAAAGGGATGAAATTTATTTGATGTACGCATATTTTTAAGTAAAATGAGAAGAAGGTATTATACTCAGGATGAATTAAACAGGCAGAAGTTTGAAAGAGAATGGAGGCTTTCACAAGGATGGAAACCTTTTATTCTGCGGTATCCTTCTGTTGCCTCATGTACAATTACATATGAAGAGGATGTTATATTAGCTCAACATTACCATGAACATAAAGTATGGGAAGTGCCTATTTTAACAGCATCTTCTAGAATCACGATAGAATGTCTAAATCCTGATTGTAGTAGAGGATACTTTGATCTGTCTATGGTAATTATGCAGATGGTAAAGAATAAAGAGACGTTACAATCAGGGAAAATGGTATGCGATGGATATCAAGATGCCGAAAGGTGTGGACAATACCATTGCATGTGTGAATTAGAATATACAATAGAAATCCAATATAAGGAAGAAAATTAAGGTTATCATGAAAAAGTTATTATTAGTATTGTTCGCAATTGTTTCGACAACGTATTGTTATGCGACAACAAAGTCAGAAAAGGAGTTAAACAAATTATTCACTGGTATGACTTTGAAGGACTTTAAGTCAATATTTGGAGATCCCTCATTTTCGAAATATGAGAAGGATACAAAGACAAGGATGTTGTTGTATACATTATATAAGAAAGAAGGTGGTTTTGTCGAATATCATATGTATTTTGTGAATGATACTTTATCCGAGGTAATGCGTTATAAAGACAAGCATGAAGAGAAATTTCCTATTGCTGATATTTCTCCAGAAATAGTAGACCAAAAAGCATTGAATTATACGATAGAAGGTAAAAGTTTAGTAGTCTCAAAGATTATAGAAGGATTATCTTTAAATAACGAGCAAATTAGAAATGCTCTAATGGCAGCAATATCAAGATCTTGTAACGGTGCCACAGGTGAAATTAAAATGAATGAACCTACGCGAGTTTTGTATCATGGTGTTATTGATAAAGTGATTACTTTTGATTGGATTTGGGGAAGTATTAATGTGTTTTATTCTATAGACGTTGCTATTAAAGAAGGTAGAATTAGGATTAAAGTAATAGGTGAAGAAATTGATTGGCATCAGGATAAAGAGAAATCCACATATTATTTCTCAGAAACTTATCCTATAGGAATAGTAGAGATGAAAGAGGTTCCTAATGAAAAAGCACGTGAGATGATACGTATTACGTTTAATACTTTTCAACAATACATTTCTGTTATAGAAGAAGAGTTACATAAAATGGAGAATGACGATTGGTAATTTCCCAATAGTTCAATTAGATGAGCATTCGAAATCTCGAAATATCGATGTGTCGAAATCTCGGAATATCGATATATCAAGGAAGGAAAGATAATACAATAATGCGCAATAACAATTAAATACAAAGATCACAATGCTTAAAATACGGCGATTTGGATATTATTGGTTAAATACGTGGGTGGTGGCTAATGTCATTCAGTTGGCGACACAAGATTTTTGCAAGCGATTCTTGAACCTAAAGAATGATCCCTGTGGCAGACAATATGACCAAATGACTCAGGCTGCGCGTTCAGGTGTTGCAAATATCGCCGAGGGCAACTCGCGGCATTCAACATCCAAAGAGACCGAAATGAAACTGACCGATGTGGCTCGTGCAAGTCTGGCAGAACTGATGAGCGATTATGCGAATTGGCTGATGCAACATGAGAAGACACCATGGTCAATCAATACTGCTGACTACAAGGATGTTTATGGTATTCAGTTTGATCTTCCGGAATATGCAGATGACGTGTTGCATGAGAGTTGTGAGCATATTTTGCGTCAGAAACGTAAGTTCGATAAGTGGCTTAACAGTGAAGATTCGATTGTTGTGGCGAATTGTTTGCTGATTCTATGCAATCGACTCATCCTTATGCTCCAGAAGCACATAGAGACCTTGCTTGGTGACTTTACTGTTGAAGGCGGATTTACTGAGGCGTTGACTGCCGAACGGCTGCAACACCGTGCGCAGAAAAGCGCTGAGGAAAATGCTCCGATGTGTCCGGTGTGTGGCAAGCCGATGATCAAGCGTGTTGCGAAGAAGGGGATAAACTCAGGAAAAGAGTTCTGGAGTTGCAGCGGATATCCCGAATGCAATGGAACAAGAAAAATGGAATAGCCTCGATATATCGAAATGTCGATAACTCGAAATATCGAAAAGTTAAATCAATGAATCCTCGAAATATCGAAATCTCGATAAATCGAAATATCGAAAATTCAATCAATAGACTCTCGAAATATCGATAAATCGAAATCTCGAAATATCGAAAAATATTGACAAATAACAATGGAGAACAGTAACTACACATCGTTGATGGCGAAGCGCGTGAAGCGGATTCTGCTGGTGTGCAATAACTACGATAGTTTTGCGCTGGAGGAAGACGGACGTATTGATGTGCAGATCGCACAGGAATATGCGGAACTGAATCTGAGTAATCCGCCGACGATAACAAGGGCAGAGACTACGCGCGAGGCGCTGGCTTTGATAAATGGTGAAAATGGTGCAAATGGTGCAAATGGTGAGAACGCTGGCAAGGGCGAGGAGTTTGACCTGATACTGATGATGTACAGCGCGGGAGAACTGGATGTATTCGATTTTGCTCATGAGGTTAAGCAATTGCTGCCGGATTGCCCGATTGTGCTACTATCAGCATTCAGCAAGGAGATCTTCCGCCGTATCGAGAAGCACGACCGTAGTGACATCGATCTGTACTTCAACTGGAACAACTCCACCGATCTGATTATTGCTATCAACAAGTTGATAGAGGATCGAATGAATGCGCCGCACGATATATTGGAAGAAGGCGTGCGGGCAATTCTGCTGGTGGAAGACAGTGTACGCTACTATTCGACCTATCTGCCGTTGCTATACAAACTCGTGCTGCAACAGAACAGCATTGCCATCCGCGACGCGCTAAACGAGAAACAACAGTTGCTGCGTAAGCGTTCGCGACCGAAAGTGCTGATGGCAACCTGCTACGATGAGGCGGTGGAACTGTACGAGCAATACAAGCAGAACATCATCGGCGTAATATCGGATATTGGATTTGTTATCCATAAAGGCGACCCGGCTTCCGAAGAGAAACTGGATGCGGGTGTTGACTTGTGCAAACTGATCCGCAAAGACAACCCGACAATGCCGTTCTTGATGCAGAGTTCGCAAGAGTCCATGCGCCAGACGGCAAACAAACTCAAAGTAGGCTTCGTTATCAAGCAATCGAAGACCCTGACGCAAGAGGTGAGCGAGTATATAGAGCGGGAGTTCGGATTCGGTGACTTCATTGCCCGCGACCCGAGAACGGGTAGGGAGATAGACCGAGCGAGTGACCTCGAAGGTTTTGAGCGAATCATATCGACTATCTCACCTGCGGCCTTCCGCCGATTGAGCGACAACAACTACCTGAGTAAATGGCTCTTTGCACGAGGCTTGTTCTCTGTAGGCCGACCGGTCAGTGCCCTGAAGATTCAGGACGAGTCGGATATAGAGAATGTGCGGCAGAACAATATCCGTCTGATTCACGACTACCGTATCAATCAGGCTTTGGGCGTCGTGGCGCGCTATGCGAAAGATACCTACAACGACACAATCTGGTTTGCGCGTTGCGGCGATGGCGCTATGGGCGGCAAGGGTCGAGGCTTGGCGTTCCTCAACCATGTGCTGCAAAAATACGACCTGTACGACAAGTGGCCTGATGTGCGCGTGCTCGTGCCGCGAACGATGGTCATCACGACCGAATATTTCGACAAGTTCATCCACGACAATGGTCTGCAATATGTTATCAACGCCGACCTGACGGACGATGAGATCCTATCCGAGTTTGTAGCAGCAATGCTTCCGCTGGAGTTGCGCGATGCCCTCAGGCACTTCATCCGTGTGACGCATCGGCCATTGGCTGTGCGCTCAAGCAGCAAACTCGAAGACTCGTACTACCAGCCGTTTGCCGGTGTGTATTCGACCTACATGATCCCGAACACCGAGAACGAAGACCAGCAGCTCCGTATGCTCAGCAAGGCGGTTAAGTCGGTGTATGCGAGTGTGTATTTTGCCGCGTCGCGTGGCTATATAGTCAGCACAGGCAACGTGCCGAGCGAGGAGAAGATGGCGATTGTGCTGCAAGAGGTGTGCGGCGAACAGGAAGGCAACTACTACTTCCCCGTTATCTCCGGCGTGGCGCGCAGCATCAACTTCTACCCCGTGGGCAAAGAGAAACCCGAAGATGGCATCGTGAAGATTGCGTACGGTTTGGGCAAAGCCGTCGTGGATGGCGAACAAGTGTTGCGCTTCTCACCCAAGTACCCCAAGAACGTGATGCAGACTTCGACCGTCGATCTGGCGATGCGTGAGACGCAGCAGTCGATGCTGGCGCTATCGATGAGTCCCGAGCTCTTCAAGGTATCTACCGACGATGGCGTCAACCTTGAGAGGATTCCTATCCACGATTGCGAACAGTTTGGCAGTCTCAGGCTCATTGCTTCGACCTATGATATGGAGAATATGCGCATCGTTGACTCCTGTTATCCCCAAGGCCCGCGCATCATTACGTTTGCACCGCAACTTAAGTTCAATACCTTTCCGCTCACGGCAATCATCCGCCAGTTGCTCGATATAGCGCAGCAAGAAATCAAGACACCCGTGGAGATTGAGTTTGCCGCGTCGCTCAAACCGAATAACGAATCTGTTCCACAAAAGAGTGGCTTCGTATCGGATAACCTAACAATATTCAATGTGCTGCAGATTCGTCCGATCTCTGCCGATAGTCTCAATGCCCAAGTCAACTGGGACGAGATCGACGAGAGCGGCGCGTTGCTTCGTTCGGGTAGTGCCTTGGGCATAGGCAAGATTGACGACATAACCGATATCATCTATCTCAAGCGCGATACCTTTACTATATTGCGCACGCGCGAGATGGCTGCCACGCTCCGCGAGTGGAACAACCGCATGCGACAGGAGGGTAGGCAGTACCTGCTCATCGGCTATGGTCGTTGGGGCTCGCAGATCGATACCTTGGGCGTGCCCGTACAATGGAGCGACATCAGCGAAGCCAAGGCGATTGCCGAGTGCTGCCTCGAGGATTTCCGTGTTGACCCCAGCCAGGGCAGCCACTTCTTCCAGAACATGACCTCATTCAATGTCGGCTACATGAACATCGATCCCTGGGCACGAGCAAACGATTGTTACGACCACGAGGCACTCGACCGTCTGCCGGCAGTGGAAGAAACCGAACTCGTGCGACACATTCGCCTTGAGCAGCCCCTGGAGATGTATATCGACGGCTTTGGCAACAAAGCCTGCGTGAAACTGTAAAACAAAGCTTGTGACACTATAAAAACATGACAATATGGAACTGAAGATTGTAAACAAGAGCCAAAACCCCTTGCCGCGTTATGAGAGCGAACAAGCGGCAGGTATGGATATCCGCTGTAATATCCCCGAAGCTATAACGCTTCAGCCGCTGGAGCGCAGGCTTATCCCTACCGGGCTGTTCATCGAGTTGCCGGCCGGCTACGAGGCACAGATTCGTCCACGGAGCGGTATGGCGCTCAAGCGCGGACTAACCGTGCTGAACACTCCGGGCACTATCGATGCCGACTACCGCGGCGAGGTGGGCGTGATCCTGATCAACCTCAGCGGCGAGCCGCAGACCATCGAACCTGGCGAGCGTATCTGCCAGATGGTCATTGCCCGCCACGAGCAACCCGAAGTCATCGAGGTAACCGAACTATCCGACACCGAGCGTGGCGCCGGTGGCTTCGGGCACTCAGGAAGAAAGTGATGTCGTATAGAGTAAAACAATGATGTCGTATGCGATGAGATACATAGTGCTGATATGCTGTTGCATGTGTGCGGCGGTGTGTGTGGCTGCTCCGAATAAAGGCAAGCAGCCTACCAGTGCTGTGTATGCACGATATATGCAAAAACACCCGGGTGACAGCGAGACGTACTGCCTATGGGTGGAAGCGTTGCTTGCGGAAGGCGACACGGCTCAAGCCGAGCAGCGCATAGCCTACAAGTTAAAGTTCAACGAGGGCGATATATGCATGCTTCGTAGTAAGGCGCGAATAGCCTTGGCGCGCGGAAACCGGACGGAAGCTGTGCGTTGTGTGTCCGATGCAGTACTCAGCGGTTGGTTGCCGACAACGGGAGACTCGTTATGGCTAAGCGTGGCGGATTGTTGCGGGGAGAGTTTGGAACTGCGTTTGTCGCTCTTGTCGCGGCGCGAGAAGACGGTCTCTTCCATATGGCGTGCGCGGGCTGAACTGGCATTGTTGCAAGCCGATACGCTGCAAGCCTTGGCACATTACACCACAGCACGACAGCTGGGCGACACGACACTGGCAGAGATCATCGCCGGTCTGCAATCCGCTGAACGGACGGATAGTACACATGTGAAGTGGAGTATACCGCTCACCCGCACGTACGATGCGTATGAGTTGCAAGCCAAGTGCAACGGACTGAACATCAAGGTTGTAGTAGATACGTCAGCCGTCCTGAATACGATATCGGGCGTGGAGAGTTCGTTTCTGCTCAAGAACGAATATATCACCCAAGCGGATATCGTAGGGCAAACGCAAGTACTGATCCGCGAACTGGATGTTGGCAGCGGCATAGTGCTGCGCAACGTGCTGTTCAACAACCGCAACACGCAAGATACACCGCTCATCCTGTCGTTGCATGCCTTCGACCATTTGGGCGAGCCCAAACTGAATGTGAAGACGAATACAATTGATATTATTGACCGTTAGCTATTATCTGCCATTGGCAAACAAAAAACATACATATGTTGCTATGAAACGAATCGGTTTATTGTTATTACTATGCGGATCATGTGTTCTGCAGATGTTTGCGCAGAACGACATGAGCTCGTACGCCATGCGTCGCGGCTTGGAGGCGTGGCAGCAAGGTGACTACCAGACTGCTGTCAGCGCGCTGGCGCAAGAACTGAAGACTAATCCGCAGAACGGCATGGCGTATGCCGTGTTGGCGTTTGTGTGCAACGATGCCGGAGCTCCGAATCAGATGGTGCGTTGCGCCAACAAAGCATTGGAACGTCTGCCCAAGAACGATTCCCAGGTGTTACCCGAGGTGTTGCTTTTGCTCAGTAAGTTCTATTGGCAGGCGGAAGATACCGTGCTGACCGAAAAATATCTGGCGCAAGCTCTGAAAGTCGCTCCGAAGTATGACAAGGTGTATTATCGTTACAATACCTTCTATAAGAACACCAAGAGCTACGACGATATGATTATGTTGGGCAAAGTATGCATACGTATGCTGCCCAAAGAACCCGAAGGATTTAACATGCTCTATGATGGCTATATGGGCAAAGAGATGTACGAAGAGGCGTTAAAAGCGAGCGAAGATGTAGTTCGCGTGTCTTTGCGCCACGAAAAAACAGATATGCTGTTACCCTACGCGCATGAGTGCAAGGCGAAGGCGCTACTAAAATTGAAGCGTTATGACGAAGCTCTTCCGCTGGCCATGAACGCCATTGCCAAAGTGCAGACCAACGAATTGTTGAATGCCGTTGTGGCGATTGCCGACAGCACGAATCGGCAAGCCGTTATTGACAGCCTGAACATCTATGAGCAGAAGTTCGATCGTGCACCATGGTGGTCGCTGTTGCGTGCACAGATTTATGAGAAAGACAAGCGGTACGGTGATTGCTATGTAGAGTTGTATCGCGCAATGCAGATTCAGGAAATGGATCATATTTGGCGCAGAATGGGCGGTATCGCAGCAAACCACCTAAATGACCTCAAACGCGCCAAAGAATGTTATGAGCATGCCCTGTTGCTCGATTCGACCGATATAGTGAATCATCTGATGATGGCAGATTATTACTATGACAATCTGGGTAATCATGCCAAAGGCAATGAGGTTCTTGAGCAGGCTATCCGCTTGGATGCTTTGCATCCGAGCGTGTATATCATGCGTGGCCGGGATATGTCGCGTACGGGCGATTACAAGCACGCTATAGAGAATCTCTACTGCGCGTTGGTTGCTAACCCCGATAATCCTGAGTACTACTTTCGTATAGCACGCCTGTATGCGATGGCGGGAGATACAGTTGCCCGACGCAATGTGCTTGATAAGGCATGTGCCTTGTATAAGGCTACAGGCAGAACAATGGGAACGGAAGAGTATATTGCCTTGGGCGATTTTGACAATGCTTGCAAGCAAGCCATGGAGGATATAACACCCACATCTTCGGAAAATGTGCGCTACAATGCTGCATGTACGTTTGCATTAGCCGGACGAAACGACGAGGCAATAGAACATCTCAGGTTGGCCATCGAACAAGGATTTCTGGCCATTCCTCACATGAAGCATGATCCTGATCTCGATGGATTGCGCGATATGCCGGCGTTCAAGCAACTGATGACCGAGTGCGAGATGCGTACGGCTGAGATGAGACAACTGGTTGACAAACAATTATCGGAGGACAAACTATGAAACGTGTTATCGTATATTTGCTCTTGGCAGTGATTGCCTTGCCTACTTTCGCTGATAAAAAGAAATCCTATTGGTTCCAGCGTTCGGAGGAATACTACCAGAATCAGGATTATGAGTCGTGTCTTGCTACCTTGGAAAAGGGAGTGGCGGAAGACCCGAAAGATGCCTATTGCTGGGCAGTGATGGCAGAAATCTACAGCAAACGTGCGTTCGCCCAATATGGAAAAGCATTGGAAGCCTCGGAGCAGGCACTGAAATATATGCCAAAGAAAGACACCTACTGGATGAGTATGATCTACGGCATACGCGGGGATATATATTACAAAGTTGAGGAATATGAGCAGTCGGCTGTGGCGTATGAGCAAGCTGTTAGGCTGTTGCCCGAACGAGCTGAGTTCCGCTTCTCGTTAGCAGATGTTTATACCGAGTTAAAACGCTACGACGAGGCGATTGCGCTGATGAAAAAGATTGTGGATGACGATCCGGCTGAGTCATATGTGCAAGCCGTTTTGGCAAGAACATATCTGGAACATGGTGACACATTATTGGCCGAGAAACATGTCAAACTATCGCTGGCTTTGCAACCCGACAATAACCAGATGGCACATTACGTGCTGTTTAACCTTGCATGGGGCAGAGGCAACAAACTACAAGCTGCCCGCGAGTATCTGGAGATATTGCATCAGCACGGCACAGAAGTGACAGCGCACGACAGCTTGCGCTTCAACGATCTGCCGTTGTTGCTGGCTGCCACGCGTCTGTTTGTCAACGAGTCGCCTAACGATCCCATCAACGTAGCCTATCACGCCGGAGTGCTATATGAGGAGGGATTGTATGCTGAGGCGTATTTGTGGCAGAAAAAAGCGGCAGCAATGGATGAGGAACAGGAAACTCGGCTTGCGGGAATATGCAACGAATTGGGGCTGTGGGAGGAGTCGGAAGAGATACTAACACGACAACTCAAACAGGACAGTACGTTGCATGGGGCGTTGGCACATTTGTATATGTGTAAGGGCGACTACGAGAAAGCCATAGAACAGAACAAACTGTCGATGAGTGCCGAACAGCCTGAATATATTTACCGCAATATATCCCGCGCATTGTTGAACATGGGGCGCTACGACGAGGCAATGCTGTACATGGATACAGCTATCGTTCTGGCTGATAAGCAATCGACAGGCACTATGCTCTTCAACCGAGGCGAACTCTTCGACTGCATGGGGCAACCCGACAAGGCACGGGAGGATTACCGAAATGCCGAGCAGAATGTGGAATCCGACAAGACGCAGGCATATATATCCGCACTCCTTGGCGACGCCGCTGCCGTGCAGCACTACGTTGACTCGGTGTTGCCTACCATACATGGTGACAGGGAATTGGATGATTTGGCTGAGATATATGCCTGTTTGCACGACGCCGACAATGCCGTCAAATACATGCGTATGGCGTTCGAACATGGCAGACGTATCCTGTACAAAGCTAACATGTTCCGTTACCGTTTCATAGTCGACAATCCCGCATGGCAAGCCTTACTTGAAGAGATGGAACAGACGCGTTTGGCGGATTTGCAGACCATCCGTCGTAGCCTGCAAAGCGAAGCCGGAGGTAGTGCCGTTACAGAGATTCCCTTCAAGAAACAGGGAGGTGTCAACCAAGTACAATGTACCATCAACGGATTGCAGTTATACTTTGTGTTCGATACCGGAGCCAGCGATGTATCTATATCGAACGTGGAAGCAAACTTCATGCTCAAGAATGGCTACTTGACTGAGTCAGACTTCATGGGTAAGCAGAACTTCGTGACTGCCACCGGAGAGATCCATGAAGGTACCATCATCAACCTGCGCGAGGTAAGAGTAGGGGATATAGTGCTCACGAACATCAAAGCGAGCGTAGTTAAGAACCAGAACGCTCCGCTACTGCTCGGTCAGAGCGTCTTCCGTCGTTTCGGTAAGGTGGAAGTGGATAATAATGCTTCAGTTATTCGGTTTGTAAAATGAGGAAATATCAATCTATTTATCTTTTAGTGCTGCTCTGCGCAGTAGTGCTGTGCAGTTGCTCCTCGTCGCGGTACGCGGCATATGTGGTGAACTACCCCTCAGTGGATCAGAACGGCAACCCCTTGATTCTGTCGGGTAAGGTGACTGTACCTACCAAGAAACAGCCGCGTGGCGTGATGCTCATCCCGCATTACACGATCACTGGCAACAGCGAAGCGCCATCGATGACGGAGAAAGGCGAACAGCAATCATTCCGCGAGGATTATGTGCTTGTGCTGCCTGACCTTATCGGTTATGGCATCACGCGCGATAGCGTGCATCCGTATCTTCGTGGCGATCTCACGGCGCAGAACTGCGTGGATATGCTGCCTGCTGCTCAACATATCATCGACAGCCTGCATCTCGCTGCCTCGTGCGATAGTCTGACTATCGTCGGCTTCTCGCAAGGCGGAGCTACTGCCCTGTGGATCATGCAACTATTGGAGACGCAGTATGCCGACCGCTATCGCGTGCAGCGATGCTTTGCCGGCAGCGGGCCTTATGACGTAGCGGCTACTTTCGATGAGTCCGTTATGTCCGGACGGGTAGGGGCACCTGTTGTAATACCGATGTTGGTATTGGGTACGAGTGCAGCCTACGGACTCAACCTCAAGCACGAGCATTTCTTTACGCCAAGGATGGACGAGATGTACAACCAGTATGTAACCAACAAGGAATATGCGTTCAGCAAGGTGTTCTTTAAGATGACCAACCACGATG
This sequence comes from uncultured Bacteroidales bacterium, assembly GCA_902798965.1. GTDB lineage: Bacteria > Bacteroidota > Bacteroidia > Bacteroidales > Paludibacteraceae > Colicola. The sequence goes on from CADBYS010000027.1 coordinate 41,838, forward strand.
TAAGTCGTTGGCTTACAGGCTGTGGCATGGATAAGACGCAACCTGAGACACGCCGGTTGTACGAGGGCTTGCTGCGATCCAGTCTGGTTCATTACCCGCTAGATAGCCTGGAAATCGGCGCAGAGATCATCTGCCCCGAGTGGCAACCGAAAGCCCCCGTATATGTGTTCCATTCAACCAAGGATTGTATCGTCACCTTCCATTGCGCCGAACATCTGCAGCGTTGCTGGCAAGGCCTGCCGAACGTCACCTTTGATTTCGGGAACTATGGCAGCCATCTGCGCTCGGCTTATACCTTCATGCCCAAAGTAAAGAAAATGTTGGATGAACAATCGGCAATCATAGAAAAGAAATGAGTGAGAAATTAAAAGACATATCGGGCGTGAAGATGCCCACCCGCAAATTGGTGATGGCAGAGAATGTGCATGCAGGTTTTCCGTCACCCGCAGCTGATTATTTTGACCAGATCGATATAACCGACGAGATCATCCGCCATCCTGAAACAACGTTCTATGCCCGTATTGATGGCGACTCCATGCGCGATGCAGGCATCCATTCGGGTGATATCGTGGTCATCGACCGCAGTCTCGTTGCCCAGGACGGCAACTTCGTGGCGGCTTACATCGATGGGGAATTTACCATCAAAGAGTACCGGTTCGATGAGAGCGAGCAATGTGCCTGGCTCATCCCCCATAATCCGCAGTTCTCACCCATTCGCGTCACCAATGAGAATGCCTTCCTTGTCTGGGGCGTCATAACCTACATCATCCATCGCTTTGCAAATATTTTTGCATAACACCTGTCCTTGACCAGGCCTTGACCAGGATTTGATCACATCTTGACCCCGACTTGACCCCGATTGAGTTGCACACTTTTTGTTGACAATAGCTTTAGGCCTCCGTACACCGGAATTCCAACAGACGGAAGACTTCCGTACCATCATCTATCGCGCAGAAAAAGTGTCAGACCTTGGGGAAAAAGTGTCAAACCTCGGGGAAAAAGTAACAGAGCAGACCGAAAAAGTAACAGAGCAAGTTGGCAAAAGTAATAGAGCGGACGCAAAAAGTAACAGAGTGCGGCTGACTGCAAAACAGCGAAAAGTATTAGAGTTCTGCGACGTTACTCCGCGCACTGCACGTGAAATAGTGGAAATGATAGGTGTATCGTATCAAACTAAAACACTTGAACAATACGTAACTAAGTTAGTCTTTGCCGGTGTTCTACGCCCGACGACTATCAGTCGCAATGATTCCAACCGCAAGTACATTACAGCGCATAGCAACGACTAAAGGCAATGTATCATAGGAACTATACGGAGCGGGAATTGGAGGAGAGACCGAACTGACTTTCCAACGCTATTGTACGTCCTGTACAATGTATCTTGGCAAGTTCGAATCCCCTAGCTCTAACACCAACCATGATTCGGAAAGTTCGGGGAAAATCCCCTTCATTTTCGTGCGCGAAATATCTTTTTCCGTTAAAATCTGCATTTTTCTCTTCGGTTTTTGCAGAAAAATGCACTTAACTCTTGCTTATATCAGATTTTTTTTGTAACTTTGTAAGCGAATTTTAGAAAGGCAGCAACCATGAAATGTATTACTGAGCAAGATGCCATCCGGCAAAGAGCCCGCATAGCGATCGAGGCTATGCGTAATCAAAGCGAGCAATGCGGTAATGCAGACATGTCGCTTGAAGACATTAATCGCGAGATTCAACTTTCACGACAAGCAAGAAGAGTGATGCCATGAAATGCTGAATACTAGTGTTGCGATAAATTATCGCCATTATTTGTTAAAATACTTAAATTAAATATATTACAAGCGTTCTTTGATTTTTTGATTTGAAAAATTTTTAGTAATTTTGCAGCCAGTTTTTCGAAGTGTCGAAAACAAAAAGGAGAAATAACAGGCGTGCCATGCGGTTGGCAGACTAAGTTACCTCTGTAAAAAAAGACGCAA
>CADBYS010000028.1 GCA_902798965.1 uncultured Bacteroidales bacterium
TATACATACAGCGTGGGCTCAGTGTTGCTTGTTCGGATGCGAAGGCAATACCAGAGCCTCAGATAGCGGAACAGCAACATTGCAGTCCCGCTTTTTTGTTTGTGTTGTATTTTGAGCAATTGACTATACTAACAACGAGAAAGATACAATGAAAAAAAACAATCTAACCATCGAAAGGGTACTTTATCAGACCACTTCGAATGAAAAAGTAAAAGAACGTCAAGACAATGAAAAACATGGACGTCCCTTTATTTGCATCCGTGATTATTCCCCCATAGAATATGAAGAACTTGCATTTATGCAACCATCCGATTTTCAATTAATCTTTGGTGTAAAAGATTCTGAAGGAAAAAGGAAAGGCTCACAAATTGTAAAAATCACTAATCCGAACAACGGGAAATCTGTACACCGTCAGTATCGCACCAGTTATGAAATCCGTGATCTGCACGATTATGTATCAATTTCTTATACCGCAATAAAAAACATCGTTAACAGCAAGGATGAGTTTGACAATCTACGTAGCGTGTATATATCCAAAGGGAATAGATTATGCTATTATTTATCTCATCCAAACTACGCTGTCAGGATTTCCATTTGGTTAGGTTCTATCAGTGTCCTGTTGGGAATTCTATCATTGATTATATCTTTATTATAAATATTAATTAAATCCTCAAGAAAAATGAAAACAAAACTTTTTACTTTATTCCTTGCGCTTGTAGCAAGCGTAGGAATCGTATTCGCGTCTGTAACCATTGACGGAATTGCTTACAACCTAAATGAAACAGAGCTGACTGTAGAAGTAACGTCCAGTGGTTCGTATTTCGGCGATGTTGTTATTCCCAGTCAGATTTCTTACGAAGGCAATATATACAACGTCACGAGTATTGGTTGGAGCGCTTTCCAATATTGCAGTGGATTGACTTCTATAACTATGCCAAATAGTGTCACAAGCATTGGATATGAGGCTTTTGCATACTGCTGGAGTTTGCTCTCTGTAACTGTCCCCAACAGCGTCACAAGCATTGGAGAAGGTGCTTTCTATGATTGCAGTAGTTTAACATCTCCTGTGTACAATGCGCATGTGTTTGCATATATGCCGACTACATATTCAGGTGCATATAATATTTCCAATGGTATTGAAACTATTATAGGTGGCGCTTTTCAAGAATGCAGAAATTTAACATCTATTACAATTCCTAATAGTGTTACTAGCATTGGAGAGGGCGCTTTCTTGAATTGCAGAAGTTTGACATCTATTACTATTCCCAATAGCGTCATACGTATTGAAGAGGCTGCTTTCTATGCGTGTACAGGTTTAACAACTATAACTATTGGTAGCGGCGTCACAAGCATTGGAGATCAGGCTTTTAAGTACTGTAACAACATAACTTCTGTTGTATGGAATGCCAAGAACTACACTGATGACTATGGCTATCATTTCGGAAATCAGGTTACATCGTTTGTTTTTGGCGATGAAGTAGAAGTCATTCCTGCCGGCATTTGTGAAGGGATGAATAAACTGACTTCTATCACTATTCCCAACAGTGTCACAAGCATAGGAAATCATGCTTTCCATAATTGCAGCGGTTTGACCTCTGTGACAATTGGTGACAGCGTCACTAGAATTGGAGATAATGCTTTTTCTGGTTGCAGCAGTTTGACCTCTGTGACCTTGAACTCAAACACAATTGTTAGTAATACTTATTTGTCCGATTCAAACATTAAATCTATATTTGGTGGGCAAGTAGAAGAATATATATTAGGTGATGAAATTACAAGCATTGGAGATTATGCTTTTTCTGATTGCAGCCGTTTAACCTCTATGACGATTCCGAATAGTGTTACAAGCATTGGAGATTATGCTTTTTCTGGTTGCAGCGGTTTGACCTCAATTACTATTCCTAACAGCGTCACAAACATTGGGAATGGGGCTTTCAATAGTTGCTGGGATTTGACTGCTGTGTATATTAGCGATATCGCGGCTTGGTGTGCGATCTCATTTGGTAATTCAGGCAGCAACCCATTGCGCTATGCAAAACACCTTTATCTAAATGATAACGAGATTACCGATTTGGTAATCACAGACGGTGTCACAAGCATCGGAAAGTATGCGTTCTATGGTTTCAGCGGTTTAACCTCTGCAACTATACCCAATAGCGCCACAAGCATTGGAGAGTATGCGTTTTCTAGTTGCAGTAATTTGACCTCTGTGAATATCGGTGATGGCGTCACAAGCATTGGAGATGGGGCTTTTGACAATTGCAGCAGTTTGACTTCTATTGGAATTGGTAGTAGTGTCGCAAGCATTGGATGGGGGGCTTTTGATTATTGTAACAGTTTGGCTGCGGTGTATATTAGCGATATCGCAGCTTGGTGTGCAATCTCATTTGATGGTTCTCAAAGCAACCCATTAAACTTTGCAAAACACCTATATCTAAATGATACCGAGATTACCGATTTGGTAATCCCAGACGGTGTCACAAGCATTGGAAAGTATGCGTTCTATGGTTGCAGCGGTTTAATCTCTGCGACTATACCCAATAGCGCCACAAGCATAGGAGAACGTGCTTTCAATGGTTGCAGCGGTTTGACCTCTGTGACTATCGGCAATGGCGTTACAAACATTGGAAATAGCGCATTCTATGGTTGCAGCAGTTTGACTTCTTTGGCTATCCCCAATAGCGTCACAAGTATTGGAGATTATGCCTTCTCTAGGTGCAGCATAAATGAGATCCATTTTATGGGTTCATTAAATGACTGGCTTGACAAATTATGGATTCCTGACCAGATTAGTTCAAATTATGCATTACATATTGGTGACACATTGCTTTCATCTGTTGTTATACCGAAAGAAACGACAAGTATAGCAGATCATGCCTTTGATGGTTGTAATAGCATAGAATCTGTCGTATTGGGAGGAGCTGTAAAGACAATTGGAGACCTCGCTTTCAATTGCCCGAACATTAAGTCAATCACCTGTTACAGCATGCGTCCGCCATCAGTGCACCAAAATGGCTCAAAATACACTTCGTTCCCTGAAGATATGCCATACAGCACCATCATCTATGTGCCTGCAAACTATAAAAACACATACATGGTTCATGATTTTTGGGGAATGTATGACGTCCGTCCAATTGGGGCAGATACCACAGAGACCACTAGTGTACAAGTCACATCAGGAGAGACGACTGCAACCGTCGTTTGGCCAACCGTCAACGGCGCAGAGACTTACGAGTTGGTTATCAAAGATAAGCAAGGCAATGTTATCTGCACACTCATCTTCAACAGCAACGGTCAACTGACAGAAATCGCTTTCAATGCTCCGTCGCGCAATCAAGCACCCGAGCAGACGCAAACTGCGGGCTTCTCGTTCACGGTAACTGGTCTGGAGAAAGGTACAGCCTACGATTTGACACTTACCTCGAAGGACAGCAACGGCGCAACGCTCGATCAGCAGACCATCGCATTCAGCACAACCGTTGGAACTGGTATAGAGGACATCCCGTCCAATGGAGTGCAAAGCACCAAGATCATCCGCAACGGTCAAGTCCTGATCCTACGCGAAGGCAAGACGTACACAGTTGAAGGTCAAGAGGTGAAGTAATCGTGCCGCAAGGCTAAGAAGTAACTGCTTGTGCACTAAATCCAACAAAAACGGTCTCTACGGCCGTTTTGGTTTTATGAAAAATTTAGTACAAAAAAGAGAAAAAGGCAAAAATCCGATAAAAAACTGCACAAAAATTTGCAAATGTCAGATTTTTTTCGTATCTTTGCAGGCGAATTAAATTCTACGATTATGAAACGACCAATATTTAGAGAGTACAAGACTCAAGAAGAGTGCATTGAGGCTTTTGAGAAAATGCTTCATCTGCGCGAAGAATGGGAAGAGAAAGTCCGTCAACGTGAAATTGAATTAGGTATTTACAATGAGGCTGTCTGCTGAAAAGATCATAGCGGCAATTTAAGACAACCGCATTCCACAATGTAGCCAAGAGGCTACCGGCACAGATGGTAGGAAATAAAACAGAAGAATAACATTCCCGCTTGCATGATGTTCCACCGAAGGAACGGGGAAACGAGCACACAAAGCGTGCAGAGGAAAAGGGAAAATAACAACATCGCATAAAACAACACACATATGGAAGCACAAAAAATGATTCAACACCCATATAGCATTCTGGTCAAAGGCTTCGTTTTACTGGCATTAGCTCTGCTTGCTATGCCGCTACATGCACAGATATACCAAAAAGGAGACACTATTCATCTGAACGAGGATTTGAATATTGCATCATCCTCTGAGGCCAAGTATTATGGTATTGTGAGCAGTATTGACACCGCGGGCAACATTGCCAATGTCCGCGTGTTTACTCACGAAGGCGACACCGTGGTGGGGTCAGAGCACAGGGTAGCTTCCGGTCGAAACATCGGCTTGCGACAGGGTTCGCAACGCTACTTCTACCCTAACCGGATGGTAAAGCGTCTGGCACATTATGTTTTGGTAGTTGATGAAGAGGATAGCGTCGCTAAAAGCCTATTAGCACTCGACAAGTCCTTTTATGAGGACGGCAAGATGCTAAAGGAGGAGATCACCTTTACAAATCTTGACAAACCTTATAACTACCCCACCTATATCCGCAAATGCTACTATCCGTCAGGCGCACTTCAGTTTGAGGATATTTGCAACGAACAATTTATCCAAACACACTATTATGACGAAAAAGGCAAAGAGATAACGAATCCCAAGCAAAAGATTGAGCCTCTTTTCAAAATGCCCGAGTTCCCCGGCGGCCAAGAGGCGTTATTCAGGTTTCTGAGCGAGAATGTCAAATATCCGATAATAGCTCAAGAGAAAGGCATCCAAGGTCAGGTTGTCTGCCAATTCGTGGTAAACAAAGACGGTTCGATTGCGAAGGTAGAAGTTCTTAGTTCCGGCGGCGATGCATTATTGGACGAAGAGGCTGTTCGCGTACTTAAGAGCATGCCCCCCCAATGGAAGCCCGGCACAATGTTCGGGAAGCCTGTGCGCGTAAAATATACTGTTCCTGTTACTTTCATGCTACAGACACCCGCCCCCAGAAAACGCTCATAATTAGCAATTAAAGTTAGCAAAAAATAGCAAGAATCTTCTTTAGCAACTTGACATACCCCGCTCGCGGATAAAAAGTTAGCCGAAATATTTCCGGATCCATAGTGTGAGGAACGGATCGGTGAGCGAATAGGTGCGTTGACCACTATCGTTGGCATGGAAGGTTATCCAATCTTCTGCAAGCAACTGCTTGACTGCTGACTGAACGGAAGAGGTGGATGAGAGATGATGTTTCCGTATGAACGCACCGGAAGTCAGGTGCTCTGCAGCGCCCTCCTTCGCTATAGCAATCAGCAGTTCTTTTGGCGAGGGGGTGAGCATAGACAAGCGCAGCCTATAGGTGTGTTCCAGTTCAAGCAGAATCGTATCAATAGCTTTCAGCACATCGTCCAGCTTACATATTGCGCCTTGGGGAGTCTTGCCGAAAGCTTGGTTGAATGTGCGCTGGATGCAATAGGTGTTGCCTCCAAACAGATTGTAAGCGTACGCAATCGCCTCGTCTTTCACCTCTTTGCCGAACTCGCGGAAATGCTCGTTCACAAATGCAGAATATGTCGGTTGTGGAATCTTCTCCAGACTCAGAGGAGTAGTGCTGGCGTAGAACGGGCGAGCGTAGGAATTGAACATCTCATCCAATATATGTCGCTCCGAACCGGCAAAAATGAATATGGCGTTCTTGCTATGCTGTATATGATGCCTAAGTAACGCCTCAATGTTCTTTTCGCCATAGCGGGTTATCTGCTGAAACTCGTCGATGGCAATCAAGCAGGGTTTGTCCGCGAGATTGATATAGCGGAAGATCTCCTCCAATGTGTATTCGGGATTCTGTATAGCCCCAAGCGACAGATTGAAGGTCGGCATCGAGGTCACCGGATCAAAGCCCAACGCTCCGCTGATAGAACGAACGGTCTGCAGAAACAGATCAGTCATTTTCTTGCTCATTGGCTTGAGCGTCTCAAATATCTGTTGCCCGAAAGCGTAGGTCAGTTCGCGTAATGAGGAGGTTTGTAATATATCAACAAAGAATGTGTAATATACATCCTGTATCTCTTTCTTTTGGAAAGTGTGTGCAATCAAACCTGTTTTTCCCATACGACGCGGAGAGGTCAGCAGCACATTCCTTCGGTTCTGAATATGCTCCAACAAGCGGGTTGTCTCTTCCTGACGGTCGCAAAAATACGCGTCAGGTATTTCGCCGTTTACAATGAACGGGTTGGTAATAGTCTGGCTCATAATGCTCAAATTTTCTGCAAAGATACAACAAATATTTCAATTATGCAAGTAGCATTATGCTGATAGAATAATTTTGTTAGCATAATTTTGTATTTTGCCATATTGTTCTGCTATTTTGAGCAGATTATACGGTCAAAAACACAAAGTTCACAAGTTTGTGGACCACAAGTTTGTGAACTAATAGCTGTTGGGTAAATAAACGCAAAATAAAGGTGGAATTTTAGGACAAATATGCCAAAAACGGGATAAAAATGCAGAAATTTAAGAAAAAAGTGCACAAAAATTTGCAATTGTGCATTTTTTTTTGTATCTTTGCGGGCTTTTTGGCTTTTGCGTGAGCGAGTGCGCAAGTAGCGCACACACGAGGGAGGGAGAATTAGTCGAAAGTCAAAAGTCGAAAGTCGAAAGCCAATTTAGGCGATGAGGAAAAACAGAAAATTTTTAACAAGACAAAACATATGAATTTAAATGATCGAATTATTGCTGTAGTAGGTCTGGGATATGTAGGCCTACCTTTGGCTATTGAGTATGGAAAGAAGTACCGTGTAATCGGTTTTGACATTTATGAGCCACGTGTGGCTGAGTTGCAGGCAGGTAAGGATCATACCTTGGAGGCTGATCTGGTTGGCATGAAACAGGCTCGTGACTTGTACGAGGCAACAAAGAAAGTAGGTCTGACACTGACGTCGGATGTGAACGAGCTGAAACAGGTAAACACGTATATCGTGACTGTTCCGACGCCGATTGACCGATTCAACAATCCCGATCTGAAACCGCTGATCGGCGCGAGCGAACTGATAGGCAAGACGCTGAACAAAGGCGATATAGTTATCTACGAATCGACCGTTTATCCGGGTTGCACGGAGGAAGACTGCGTGCCGGTACTGGAGAAATTCTCGGGACTGAAGTTCAACAAGGACTTTTTCTGCGGTTACTCGCCGGAGCGTATCAATCCGGGTGACAAGGTGAACACGCTGACGAAGATCAAGAAGATCACTTCGGGTTCGACACCTGAGGTAGCTGACTTGGTGGATGCGCTGTACAACAGCATTCTGGAGAACGGCACGCACAAAGCGCCGAACATGAAGGTAGCCGAGGCCGCCAAGGCTGTGGAGAACAGTCAGCGCGACGTGAACATATCGTTCATGAACGAGTTGGCACTCATTTGCGACCGCGTAGGCATCGACACGAACGATGTGATTGAGGCAGCCGGCACGAAGTGGAACTTTCTGAAGTACCGTCCGGGTTTGGTAGGCGGTCACTGCATCTCCGTTGACCCGTATTACCTGGCGCACAAGGCAAAATCGTTGGGTTATGACCCGAAGGTTATCCTGAGCGGTCGTGCCGTGAACAACTCGATTGCGAAGTTCATCGCCGACAAGACGCTGAAACTGATGATTCAAAAAGACCACAAGATCAAGGACTCGAATGTGCTGATCCTGGGTGTGACGTTCAAGGAGAACTGCCCCGACTGCCGCAACACGAAGGTGGTAGATATCGCTGAGGAGCTGGAAGAGTTCGGCTGCAAAGTGGACATCTATGATCCGTGGGCATCGCCCGAGGTTGTTCGCCACGAGTACGGCAAAGAGCTGATTGCTGCCGTTGATCCGAGCAAGAAATACGAGGCTGTAGTGGCTTGCGTGAGTCATAACCAGTTCAAGACGTTCGACTTCAAGAAGTACAAAGATCAAGGCGCAGTGATCTTCGATGTGAAGGGATTCGTGGATCGCAGCTTAGTTGACGCAAGATTGTAAGTAACGGCCGCAGAAATGCGACCGGAATGCAAAATACAAACATCGAATAAAAACAATGAAGATAGCAGTAGCAGGCACAGGATATGTGGGATTGTCGATAGCAACGCTGTTGGCTCAGCATCACCATGTTACCGCCGTGGATATCGTGCCGGAAAAGGTGGAGATGTTGAACAGAAGGCAATCGCCTATTCAGGACGAGTATATCGAGAAGTTCTTAGTCGAAAGTCAAAAGTCGAAAGTCGAAAGCGGCGTAGACACTCTTGACCTAACGGCGACGTTGGATGCCGAGGCAGCATACAAGGATGCTGAGTTTGTGGTGATTGCCGCACCGACGAACTATGACCCGCAAAAGAACTACTTCGATACCTCGGCTGTGGAAGCTGTGATCAGACTGGTGATGAAGGTTAACCCCGAGGCGATCATGGTGATCAAATCCACTGTACCTGTGGGGTATACCGAGGCTATTCGCACGAAGACCGGCAGCAAGAACATTTTGTTCTCACCGGAGTTCTTGCGCGAAAGCAAGGCATTGTACGACAACCTGTATCCGTCACGAATCATCGTGGGTACAGATATGTCGGACGAGCGTCTGGTAGCCGCAGCTGAGCGTTTTGCGGGTCTGCTGCAAGAAGGCGCATTGAAGCCGGAGATTGATACGCTGATAATGGGTTTCACAGAGGCTGAGGCAGTTAAGTTGTTCGCTAACACATACTTGGCGCTGCGAGTAAGCTATTTCAACGAGCTGGATACCTACGCCGAGATGAAGGGACTGAATACGCAGAAGATCATTGAAGGCGTTTGTCTGGATCCGCGTATCGGCACGCAGTACAACAACCCGTCGTTCGGTTACGGCGGCTACTGTCTGCCTAAAGACACGAAGCAGCTGTTGGCTAATTATCAGGACGTTCCCGAGAATCTGATAGGTGCCATTGTGGAGAGTAACCGGACAAGGAAAGATTTCATCGCCGACCGTGTGCTCGCCAAGGCGGGATACTATGACTACTATCACAAGGGCGATTTCGATGCGAATCAGGAGCGGAGTTGTGTGATAGGCGTTTACAGGCTGACGATGAAGGCTAACTCGGATAATTTCCGGCAATCGAGCATTCAAGGCGTGATGAAACGTATCAAGGCCAAGGGTGCTACAGTGATCATCTACGAGCCTACATTGGAGGACGGTTCGACATTCTTCGGCAGCAAGGTGGTCAACAACTTGGAGCAATTCAAGCGAGAGAGTCAGGCTATTATTGCCAACCGCTATGACGTGAGTCTGGAGGATGTGAAAGAGAAAGTTTACACACGAGATATCTATCAGAGGGATTGATAGATAGAAAATTTGAACTTATTATATGAAGCGATTATTTTGGATAGTACTGGCGTTGTTGCCGCTGATGCAGTTGTTTGCGCTGAGTGATCAGCAGCTCATACAAAATGCAAAGACTATGTATGAGCAAGGCTTGTCGGAGAAGGAGATAGCCAAGCAACTGCTGCAACAAGGCGCGACGATTGAACAGTTGCAGCGACTGAGTAAGCAGGTAAGCGCTATGCAGATGAATAGCAAGGTGCAGACGTTTACTGAGCCGAGCGACAACCCGTTGCGTCAAGATAACGGCGAATACATACCTGACGAAATGCGCAACAACATGATGATGCAGATGTGGGGAGAGATGCAACAACGCAAGCCTTCGTTAGTATTCGGTCAGGATATTTTCCGCACCCCGGAGGCGCAATTTGGCGCGAACATGAACCAGGCTACGCCTAAGAACTACAAGCTTGGCGCAGGTGACGAGGTGATCATCGATATCTACGGTGCAGGTCAACTGAACGTGCGTAGCACAATCAGTCCAGACGGCACAATAACGATAGACGGCTACGGACCTATCCAATTAGGCGGCTTGACGATACTGGAAGCCACGAAACGCCTTAAGAACACTATCGGCACACGCTATCAAGGCAGCCAGATCATGCTGAGTTTGGGTCAGACCCGCTCGATCACCGTGAATGTGATGGGCGAAGTGATGATCCCCGGTGCGTATCAGTTATCGGCGTTTGCCAATGTGATGAATGCGCTGTATATGGCCGGCGGTATTGCGGACAAGGGAACATTGCGAACGATTCGTGTGTACCGAGAGAATCAGCAGATTAGCGAGGTTGACCTATACAGTTATCTGATGGATGGCGTACTGGATGGTGATGTGCGTTTGGAAGACGGAGATGTGGTGATTGTAGGCACATACAACGCCATGACGATTATTGACGGCAACGTGAAACGTCCGATGCACTACGAGATGAAGCAAGGCGAGACCTTGGATCGATTGCTGTATTTTGCCGGAGGTTTCAGCGGCGAAGCCTATACCGACGCTGTGCGAGTTACTCGCAAGAACAACGGTGCACAATCCGTTCACACCATCCGTAACGCGGATTTCAGTTCGTTCAAGATGATGGATGGCGACTCGGTGGATGTAGCAGAGATTCTGCCAAGACTAAAGAACACAGTGGAGATACAGGGAGCCGTATTCCGCCCGGGATACTACGGTTTGGATGAACATGTGCAGACCCTTAAGCAACTGGTTGAAGCAGCTGACGGATTGAGCGAGGACGCTTATATCGGTCGTGCAGTATTATACAGAATGCAGTTGGACAGGACATATCTGGCGTTGGCTGTTGACCTGAAAGGCATAATGGACGGGACAGTGGCAGATGTGGACTTGCGGAATGAAGATCAGCTGTTTATTCCGTCGAAGAAGAGTGTGTTGGAAAACTTGAAGGTTGTTATTCATGGCGAGGTTTATGCACCTGACACCTTTGCTTTTGCTCAAAACGAGAGCGTAGAAGACCTGATTCTACGTGCCGGCGGCTTGACCGAAAAAGCTTCTACCAGCAAGGTAGATATCGCACGACGTGTTATTGACCCGAAAGCCACCGAGGAGTTGCAGATTAAGACGCAGCTGTTTACCGTTGAGCTTCATGACAGCCTGAGCTTGTACGAGCAAGGATTCATCCTGGAGCCGTTTGACGAGGTGTTTGTTCGCAGAAGTCCGGCTTTTGGTCAACAGGTTCAAGTTCGCGTACAGGGTGAGGTTTTGTTTGAGGGTACTTATACGATGCGCACCGAGGATGACCGCTTGTCGGATGTAGTGAAACAAGCAGGCGGTTTAACAAGCCATGCATTTACATCGGGTGCGCGTTTGCAACGCAGAATGACCCCTGAGGAGCGTTTGAGAAGAGATCAGTTGCTAAAAATTAACAAAGCCGCTACTGCTAAAGACAGTGTGAATCTGGCGAAGTTGGATATAGCCGACACCTATTGGGTGGGTATCGATTTGGAAGCAGCGCTGAAAAATCCCGGCAGTGATGAGGATGTGACTTTGCGCGAGGGTGATGTGCTGATTATTCCTACGGTTAACAACACCGTGAAGATTAACGGTGAAGTGCTGTATCCGAACACGGTTAGTTACATCCAGGGCAAGAACGCCAAATACTACATCGATCAAGCCGGCGGCTATAGCAATCATGCGAAACGCTGCAAGGCGTATATCATCTACGCCAACGGCAAGGTTCATCCAGTAAGCGGCGGTAAGATTCAGCCAGGTTGTGAGATTGTTGTCCCCTCCAAGCCCGAACGCCAGGGGAGCAATGCAGCACAATGGGTAAGTATCGCTTCAGCCAGTGCCTCACTCGCCAGCGTTGCTGCGACAATAACGGCGCTGGTCATCAATATTACGAACAAAACCAACGGTAGCACAACGCCAAAGTAATAATTTTTCTATTTTTCTCACTCAAGGCAGAAATGAGTATGGCTGACACACAAAATAACAACACATTCAGTCACAGAACTATGTGGGATTTGTTAATGGCAAAGCGCAAATCATTTTACTGGGGGCTTTCCATAACATTCATCGTTAGTTCAGTGCTGATACTTAGTATTCCGCGTTACTGGAAGAGCAAAGTTACCTTGTCACCTGAGACTTCGACAGGCAGTCTTGGCGGCTTAGGCTCATTGGCAAGTAGTTTTGGCTTTGATGTAGGTTCGAACGGAGCAGAAGATGCAATCCATCCGAATCTTTATCCAGAGGTTGTAAAAAGCAAAGCGTTTTTGGTGGGATTGTTCAACGTTCAAATACAAACGTCGGACAATTCCTACTCAGGTGACTATTACACATACCTTAGCAAACACCGCAAACAACCCTGGTGGAAATATATCAAGGTTGGTATCGTCCGCCTGGCTTATCTTGTTCGCAAGCCTAATGCAGGTGGTCGTCCGGGTAGTTCTGCAGATGCTATAGATCCGTTTTGGCTCAACAGGAAGCAATCCGGCATAGTTACGTTGATGCAAGAGAATATAGTATGCTCAGTAGATAAGAAAACGGATGTCATCACCATCGTTGTAAAGGATCAAGATAAGTTAGTGGCTGCTTTGATCGCTGATTCCGTGCGCATGCATCTCCAAGAGCATATTACGATATATCGCACCCAAAAGGCGCAACAGGACGTGGAATACTACAACAAGATGCTGGAGGAAAGTTATGCGGATTACAAAGAAGCAACCGAGCATCACATACAATACATTGACAGCCATTCCGGTATGCATTTGGAGCGGTATCGCGCAGAGGCAGAATTGTTAGAACGCGAGCGCGACACCAAATTCGCTGCATATGAAAGTTTTAAGAAACAAGGGATGGCAGCCTCGGCAAAATTACAGGAACGCACTCCGGCCTTTGCAGTGCTAAGCAGCGCATCGGTATCCGAAATCCCCGCAGGTCCAAAGCGATTATTATTTGTTGCCGCGATGCTGATCTTGGTAAGTTTCGGAATGGGTTTGTGGTATACACGCTCGCAGTGGAAATTGCTCTTATCATAAACTTTCAAGAGTTTCATGGCACTGCAAGGAGTAGAGCATATCGGTCGACGTGATTTAATCTGGAGTTATACAGCAACGGTGTTCACCATCGGTGCGGGTATATTGCTTTACCCGTTTATTCTGGTTAAACTTCCTTCGGAGACTGTAGGCGTGTGGAACATATTCCAGATTATTACTTCCCTTGTAGCGTTGCTTGATTTTGGTTTCCAACCCTCTTTTGCCCGAAATGTCAGTTATGTCTTTTCAGGAGCCCAAGGACTCAAGAAAGAAGGCATGACAGCCATCACTGACAATCAGGCAATAGACTACCATTTGCTGAATGACACGATTCACGCCATGCGTGTATTCTACAGAAGGTTGGCGCTGATCGTATTTTTAAGTTTGGCAAGTATCGGAACTGCTTACATTCTGTATGTTACGCAGAGTTATTCCGGCAAGCAAAGTGAAATAGTGATAGCTTGGGTACTACTAATCATCATTAACAGTTTTGACCTGTACACCTACTATTACGGTGCCTTACTTATGGGTAAAGGTAAAGTGCGCCAGACTCAACAGATTAACATTGCCGGTCAAACAGCCTATATTCTTCTCGCTATTCTGTTTATCTTTTTAGGTTGGGGGTTGGTAGCGATTGTTGCGAGCCAATTGATAAGCATCATAATAAGGCGAGTATACTCCTATATTGTATTTTTCACACCGGAAATTCGCGAGGCGATGCAATCTGTCACGCAAAGCGATTCTCACTCTCATCAAGAAATTTTCAAAGCCATTATGCCCAATGCGCTCAAACTGGGTCTGACCAGTATAGCGGGTTTCTTAATCTACAAGATGAGCGTTCTAATTGGAGGTGCAATTCTGCCGTTGGCCGTCATGGGCAGTTACGGACTAACCTTTCAAGTCACAGACATCATTGCCCGAATGGGAAGTGTATACTATCAGTCGTTCGTTCCGAAAATCGCGCAATACCGTTTAGAGAACGATCTCGTGAAGTTGCGCCAGATATACACACGCAGTGTAATAGCCTTGTTCGGAGTTTTCATTGTACTTGGCGGAGGCGTATTACTCGCCGGCGATTGGATATTAGGCCTGCTCAACAGCCAAACGATGTTTCTGCCAACCGCGATGTTTGCTGTTCTGCTACTGATACACTTACTCGGCAGGAATCACGTAATTGCATGGGGCTTTATTTTGGCGAAGAACGAAGTTCCGTTCATGATTCCGTCGCTTATCACCGCAGTTGCTACAATCATCTTAACATATATTCTTCTTGTTCCACTTCAGATGGGTATATGGGGACTGATTATAGCACCCGGCATCACCCAAATAGTATACCAGAACTGGAAATGGCCAAGCGTCACGATTCGTGAACTTTGGCAAAATGGAAAGACATGTTAAAGCGTATCAACATATACGATATCTTTATATTTCTACTCTTGTTTTTCATGGCAGCGGGTGAAATTGGAGGTTCAATGCAGCCGTCACGTATGTTGGCGATTGCCTTTTTTCCGCTTGCCATATATGTTGCTATCACACGTCACGAACAGTTCACAACCTACCGTTACGAAGGTATTTTTTTGACATTTTGGCTACTCTGGAGTATATTATCGCTACATGTTGCACGCAACATAGGGGAAAGCATAAAAGATGTAGTATATTTATTTGTCCACAGCATATTATTTTTTGAGATTCTTATTTTTTCCGCTGCTGCCAAGCAGCCATTACACAGTCTGGTTGCCGGCTGGGTATCAATGATTTTACTCACTATTCCAGTTGCGCTTTTCGAGTTTATATATGACATCCACCTACCTATGTCAGCTCAAGAATCCGGCAGCATGATGAACTTCGGATATACCGTCATGGAGCGTCGATTTGCCTCAGTCACCTTTGGCAATCTCAATTCGTACAATCAGGTTATTTGTTATTCTCTACCCTTCCTTTTATTCGGAATATTGCGAGCCAAACGTCGTTGGGAATCGTATATTTGCGTAGCCATTTGGCTCATCCTTGCCTATTTGGTTATTCGCAATAGTTCTCGCGGTGCGTTACTATGTTTTGGCGCAAGTGGCGCAGTATTCTCATATTATTACTACCGTCATGGGAAGAACAAAATAGCCTTTATGATTGTGATCGTTCTGGCGGTTATTATCAGTTCCACTTATCTGGCGAGCAGTTTCGATTTCATATTGGAGCGTTTATCGTCGCAAGGCGGTAGTGATCACGGCAGAACAGAAAACATACTTACCGGTCTGCGTGCTTTAGCTGATTCATACTTATTTGGAATTGGCACAGGCAATTATTTCGTCGTCATGGGACAGGAGTACGGAGTCGCAATTCCGGCTCCGCACAATCTGTTCTTAGAGACTTTGGTTGTCTATGGCATCATTGTATTTATTGGTTTTTGCTTATTGTTTGTTCATATATTCAACATTGCCCATCGTGGGAACAGTATTACCCGTCAATTCTTTATCCTATGCATTACATGCTTAGGAACATCATTTTTTATAGATAGTGCTTATTTAAATCATATACCCACATGGGCATATCTTGCAAGTTTGTATATCGGTTCCGATGCGCGCTATGCCCAAATTTCAATATGACATCACTCTTTACAACATATTATTCCAAGACGCTAAACGCCAAGCCACAAGGAAAAATCCGCGTTGTGTCAATGATCAGATGGCTCATCCGCTGCCTGAGCAATAGCATACTGCCTATTTATTACAAATTAACTTCCAATAACGCGAGCTATCGACTGCATCCATGTGAAAAGACTTCTAATCGTATCGTGGTAAGCATGTCATCATTTCCGGCACGTATAGACAAGATTTGGATATGTATTGAGTCGTTGTTACGCCAATCAGTCAAACCGGATTTATTTATTCTATGGCTTTCGCGAAAGCAATTTCCAAATGAATATAGTGATTTACCCAGGCAATTGGCAACTATGCAAAAACGTGGAATAAGCATTCGGTTTGTAGATGAAGACTACCGTTCGCATCGTAAGTATCATTACGTTCTGCAGGAACACCAAAATGATCTAATAATCACCGTAGATGACGACATTTTTTATCATCCGCACTTAATAGAGCAATTAGTATCCGGCCACAAAGAAAATCCTTCCGCAATCATAGCTGCTTATACACACGGCAAACTATATGATAGCAATGGTCACTTGCTTCCTTATCAAGAGTGGAATAACAACGCAATAGTCGGAGACTTGTTTTTTGGCAGTGGTGGAGGTACGCTCTTCCCGCCGAAGAGCTTATATCCGGATGTAACAGACATCCTGTTAGCCCTCCGTCTGTGTCCGACGGCGGATGATATATGGCTGAACATGATGGCTAAGTTGCAGCACACATCTATTTTACACACATGCACGCGTACGTTACCCCTTCCAATCCTTTCGCGTCATGAGGAGAAATTATCAACCGTCAATGTAAGCGAGAACCGCAACGACAAGCAATTGGAAGCTATACAAGAATATTACCAAACAATATTATAACATCATGATATTACAACTTGCGCCAGATTATTACAATTCGTCTATTTATCGGAGCTTATTCCGAGCTTTGGCTAATAGAGGTTTTGTCAACCATGTGTACGTTGCTGATAATATTAGCACATCTGCTCAACATGAAAATACCGACACATCAACAATCCACATAGCCGGTAAAACATTTTCGCCACTCGATCGTTTGCTGTATTTCCCAAAACAGAAATTCATATTAGATGAGATAACACACACTATTCCTATCAAAGACGTCGATATTGTTCACGCACATACATTGTTTTCCAGCGGATATAGTGCATATCGGTTGTGGAAACAATACGGAATTCCTTATATAGTTGCCGTGCGCAATACGGATGTCAACGTATTTCTTCATTACATGAAACATCTTGCTCCGATAGGTTGGGCTACACTGGCCAATGCAAGCCGTGTGGTTTTCCTTTCGCCTGTATATAAACAGATCGTTCTTAGCAAATATATTCCACGCCATCTTCGGTCTGTAATAGAAGAAAAGTCTGTCGTTATTCCTAATGGTATCAATCCATTATTCTTATCTGAAACACCTGCTCGTTCCTATGATGAGAATTGTATTCGAATGATATACATAGGAAAAATTATGCGCTTGAAAAATATTGACATGATACTTCGTGTTTGCGATATATTATCGTCAGAAGGTAAAAATATTCATTTAACATTAGTAGGACAAATCGTAGAGAAGCGCTACTCAGATATTGCTAATAGTCGCTCATATATTACCTACTCCCCTCCTATTACCCCCGAAAGAGTTCGCGAACTTCTGCGTGAAAATGACATTATGCTTATGCCATCTTTTGCCGAAACGTTCGGGTTGGTATATGCAGAAGCGATGAGCCAGGGTTTACCTGTCATCTACACACGCGGGCAAGGCTTTGATGGCTGGTTTGCCGATGGCGAAGTAGGATATGCAGTATCCCCAAGAAATGCAAAAGAGATTAAGCAACGGATTGCTGATATTTATATGAACTATCCGACAATATCCGAGCGATGCCAGCAGGCATGCAAGCAATTCGATTGGGAACAGATTGCCGATTCATATACAAGCATTTATAATTCAATCATCAAATAGAAAATCATATGAAAATCCATTCTGTTGAAATACGGTTCAGCCAATTATTCTTCCTTGCTATATATTATGGATTGTTGCGTTACCTACCCTCTCATACTTCTCCGGTATTAGGCAAGACGTCAACATTTCTTCGCTATCGCTGTTGTACACACATTTTCAAGCAATGCGGCAAACATGTTAACGTTGAAAGGAAGGCTAATTTTGGTTCCGGGCGTAACATTGTTATAGGGGATAATTCCAGTATAGGAATTAACGCCTGCATGCCAAGCAATACAATAATAGGAGAAAATGTGATGATGGGGCCTAATTGCTTTATCTTGGGACGCAACCATGCTTTCGACAGAACAGATATTCCTATGATTCAGCAGGGATATTTTCCTGACCAACAAACAATAATCGGAAACGACGTATGGATAGGACGAGATGTACTCATGACTCCCGGCCGAACAATCAGTGATGGTACCATTGTTGCAGCCGGTTGTGTTTTAACTAAAGATTTTGCTCCATATAGCATAGTAGGAGGCAATCCTTCCAAGCTAATACGTATGCGAAAATAAAATTCACTCGTATTTTCATGGTAAATAATTATCTTTGAAGACAAAAAAATACACTTTGTAGAATATTCAAATAAATTTTTCATTTTTTCGCTCTTTTTTTGCAGATTTATTTGCAAATGTCATTTTTTTTTTGTAACTTTGCAAGCTGATTAAATTAATAGAGTCTAACAATTGTATTTTTAAGACAATAGTGGAACTTGTCTCTATCATAATGCCCGCATATAACTGCGATAAGTATATCGCAGAATCTATCAAAAGTGTACTCGCTCAAACGTACACTAATTGGGAGTTACTGATTGTTGATGATTGTTCGACTGACAATACGAAAAAGATTATTGACAGTTTCCAAGACTCCCGTATCCATTACCAATATAACTCACAGAATTCAGGAGCTGCAGTTTCAAGGAACAAGGCTCTTGCTATAGCCCAAGGTCGGTATATTGCTTTTCTGGACTCAGATGACACATGGTCAGAATACAAACTGGAGAAGCAAATCGCATTTATGCAAAAAAACGGTTATGACTTTACATACACCGCTTTTAGGAGAACAGACAAACCTCTTCGTATTTCAGGGCCACGTCGCATAACACGAATTGGAATGTATGCTTTTTGTTGGCCCAGTTGCCCCACAGTAATGTATGATCGGGAGAAAATCGGGCTCATACAAATTTCTGACCTTAGAAGAAACAATGACTATGCCATGTGGCTGCATGTTATACAAAAAGCAGACTGCCATCTGTTGAATGAAGTACTATTCTTCTATAACAAACATGAGGGCTCAATCAGCGAT
Organism: uncultured Bacteroidales bacterium; assembly: GCA_902798965.1. Classification (GTDB taxonomy): domain Bacteria; phylum Bacteroidota; class Bacteroidia; order Bacteroidales; family Paludibacteraceae; genus Colicola. The sequence goes on from CADBYS010000028.1 coordinate 18,895, forward strand.
GCTCGAATACCCGTTCTACTAAAGTGGCACTATCGCCTGTGGCGGCAAGAAATGCATTGTTCACCCATTGTGGCACTATTCTACACGTTCATAAATGCCGTTTTCGGACTATACAAGAAGATACGGTACATTTCCAAAATTAAGTAAGGCAACATGATACTAAAATGGATATTCGATAGAGTTGTCGCATTTGTAGGGTTATTGTTCCTTTGGCCGGTATTGCTGATAATAGCGATATTAATAAAAAGCAAAATGCCCGGACCGATATTATTTATGCAAAAACGGGTGGGACGAAATGGCAAACTATTCAATTGCTATAAGTTCCGTACAATGGTCATTGACCATAACGGCAGTAGTATATCGGTCGCCGGCGAAAGTCGTATCACACCTCTCGGAGCGACATTACGCAAATACAAATTAGATGAACTGCCCGAATTATGGAATGTGCTTATCGGTGAAATGTCCTTTGTCGGTCCACGACCTGATGTACCGGGTTATGCCGACCATCTTCAAGGCAAAGACCGCATTATCTTGTCGTTACGTCCAGGAATAACCGGACCTGCATCCCTAAAATACAGAAATGAAGAGGATTTGTTGGCTTCGGTAGATAATCCGATAAAATATAATGACGAAATTATTTACCCGGATAAAGTACGAATCAACAGGTTTTACGCTGAGCACTATTCGTTCATCAAGGACATTCAAATGATTTTCTGCACTGTTCTCGGGAAACATATGATGTACAACGGTGAAATGATTTGAAAACATTCTGCTAAATGACTAAACAACAAGAACATATCATAGCAAACCATCTTGTGAGCATCATTATACCATGCTATAATGTTGCTCGTTACTTAACCGACTCCGTTCAGTCGGTTATAGAGCAGACGTATCAGAATTGGGAACTTATTCTGGTTGACGACTGCTCCAATGACGAAGGTAAGACACAGGCCGTTTGTCGCTCGCTGGCAGAGCGCGACAAGCGCATCCGTTATCTTCAAGCAAGCGTTAACCGCGGTGCGGGAGTAGCGAGAAACATGGGGATTGACGCAGCCGTGGGGGATTATATCGCTTTTCTGGATGCAGATGACTGGTGGTATCCAAACAAATTGGCGCATCAGTTAGCATTCATGAGGGATAACGGATATGACTTTACATGTACCTACTACATGCAAGCCGATGCATCATTGAACGACAAGAAAGAAGTACATCTGCCGCTGCGCCAAACGTTCAGCGATATGCTGAATGGCTGCCATATCGGCACTCCGGGTGTGATGTACAACCGCCACACATTAGGCGACATCCGCATGCCGGAGTTGCGATTTGCAGAAGATTGGGGTATGTGGTTGCGACTTGTTCACCGCACAGGTGGGATATACTGCCTGCCGGAAGCGCTCTGGAAATACCGCATGACTGCTGCCTCCACCAGCTCATTCCGAATACACACAGCTTTAGATGTACTACGCATGTATCGCGAAGAGCTACACATTGGTCAGCTGCGCGCTGCCTTGCTGTTCCTCTTCCGGTTTGTGCCTAATTATATTCTTTGGAAGGTTGCTCCAAACAAGTAAGCCTACCAGAACACAATGACTATATGAAGAAAAGATTTTCAGAAATAAAACGTTCGGATATATTTACGCATGTAACGAACATTACGTATCTACCCAAATGGGGTGTATTGCTGATTGACTTGCTGCTGGCACTGATTGCCTACATGATTAGCTATCTGATTAGCTACAACATAGCAGGCGCCAGGATTCAAGACGGCGTGATGCCTATATGGCAGCAAGCCGGCATTCTGATGGTTCTGCAGGCATTGGCATTCTGGGTATTTCACACGTATTCGGGTATTCTGCGTTTTTCAACCTTCGTTGATGCATCCAAGGTAGTATTTGCTGTATTCACAGCCGGTCTTGTTCCGGCAATCTTCAATGGAGCTTTTCGCTTTGTCACAAATCAATCCATACTGCTTAATTCGGTGTTATATACCTATATCTTTGTATGCACCGTGTTGCTTGTATGCTGGCGTGTGGCCATCAAGTTGAGCTTTGAATACATGTCACACCATGGCCCCGGAACCCTGCCTGTAATGATTTACGGCACACAATCTGCAGGCCTGGCTATTGCCAAGATGCTTAGTTCGAACATGGATAGCCAATATCGTCCGGTAGGATTCATCGCTGATGCCGACGATAATGTTTCACACGAGTTATTAGGCCTGAAAGTGTACGTAAAAGACGAGAACACGCCTAAACTACTTGAAGCCAAGGAGGTACACGACATTATCGTATCACCGATGAAAATGCAACAGATCACTCCGGCTAAGGATCTGGCGATATTTTTGGACAACGACATCCGTATTCTTACAACTCCTTACTTCAGCGACTTCCGCGATGACGAAAATGAAGAGATGAGCAAGAAGATCGGTAGTATCGAATCCATCAAAGTGGAAGACTTGCTGGAACGCCCTGTTATCCACATCAACACGGATAATGTCCACCAAGTGATTACCGACAAAGTGGTGATGGTAACAGGAGCAGCCGGATCTATAGGCAGCGAGATTGTGCGTCAGGTATCCAAATATCAGCCACGGCTGATTGTGTTGGCTGAGATTGCCGAGTCACCGCTACATGATATGAGTCTGGATCTGAGCAAAGAATTCCCGAAACAGCCTTACGCACGCGTTATCACGGATGTGCGCAACAAAGGGATGCTACGCGAGGTATTTGAGGAATACCATCCGCAGATTATATTCCACGCAGCTGCATACAAACATGTGCCTCTGATGGAAGAGTATCCGACGCAAGCTATCTTAGCCAATGTATTAGGTACGAAGAATGTAGCCGACTTGGCCGTAGAGTTCAAGGTTGAACGTTTTGTGATGATCTCCACCGACAAAGCCGTCAATCCCACCAACGTGATGGGTGCATCCAAACGCATTGCCGAAATTTATGTACAATCGCTCTTCCGCAAGCTAAGCAAGCAGGCTGCCGAAAGCAAAGATCAAGTACCGGTTACCAAGTTCATCACCACGCGTTTTGGCAATGTACTAGGCAGCAACGGAAGTGTAGTACCATTCTTCAAGAAGCAGATTGCCGCCGGAGGACCTGTTACAGTAACCCATCCGGATATCATCCGCTACTTCATGACTATCCCCGAAGCATCATGCTTAGTGTTGGAAGCATCGACCCTGGGACAAGGAGGAGAGATCTTCTGCTTCGACATGGGCGAACCTGTAAAGATTGCCGACTTGGCGAAGAACATGATTCGTCTGGCTGGATTCCGTCCGGGCAAAGACATCAAGATTGTATATACCGGTTTGCGTCCGGGCGAGAAACTATACGAAGAGTTGCTTAACCAGAAGGAGTACACCCTGCCTACAGCCAACGAGAAGATCATGGTGGCCAATGTGCGGGAGAATGATTACGACACGATGGCGAAGTTGATTGACGAACTCATTACTTCGGCGCAAAAAGGACTAACCTTCCCTTCCGTAAAATTGATGAAGCAGATTGTTCCGGAGTTCCAGAGCCGCAACTCCATCTACGAGCAACTGGACAAATAAGTTGATTACAAATAACAGATACATATATGCAAGAGTTTCAAGTATTCGATTGGGCAGCTATGAGTGCCCGCATAAGAGCCAAACGCGTATTTCTATATTGCTTTATCCCCATTGTCTTTGCATGCATATTGGGGTTGAGTTACGGAGTGAAGACATACTTCACTTGTTCGGTAGCTTTAGCTCCGGAGGAGATGCGCGCAACCGACAACAACCGTGTAATCACCTTGAACCGACCGGAGAATTATGATTTGGGAATAACCCAAACGGTATCAGGCATTTCTCCTGAGGATTACGATCAGGTTATAGGTTCCACAGCCTTTCTGTGTCAAGTGTTGTCAACTCCGGTAATGACCAAGGATACCAGTTATACCGGAACATACTACGAATACCTCGCCACGCAATACAGTTATCCGCTGCATAAGATTATCATGCGTGCAATTCGCGGTCGCAAGCAAGCCCAAGTCGGAGAACCCCTACCCGACTTAGACCCGTTTTATCTGCGTGGTTATGCAGCAGAAGCTATGGCTATTGCTCAAAAAAGCATATCATGCACAACCAGCCGTCGGACGTATATGACGCAGATTGACGTTGACGCACAAGATCCACTCGTAGCAGCGATGGTGGCGCAATCGGTAATTGAGCATCTGGAGGACTTTGCCGAAAAAGCCTACGTCGGAAAATTGGAAGTGATGTATCGGAATCTGGACACTCAGATTCATCGCACATATATGGATTACGAGGAATCCTTACAACAAGGCGATACGACCCGTGCTGCAATGTTGAGCGATGCTTGCAGTTCATTTGAGCGCCAAGCTATTGTACTGAATGCACAAATGCAGAAGCATAAGATGTTTTCTGTTCTAATGAACCCTTCTGTTCCGATGCAAAAAGCCGGTCCTCATCGTATTTCAATCGCCGTTATACTGACTATGCTCATCGGAGCGTTTGCTATCCTGTGTATCTGTTGGCGTGAACTGTTCGGACTGAGTAGGCAATGACCGGCAATCAGCGCATAGCCCTGAACATGGCAGCACAATACACCCGTTCGGTGGTAAATGTGCTGCTGTCGTTATATGCCACACGCCTGTTGCTCCTTGGTTTGGGACAAACGGATTTCGGCATCTACTCGGTAGTTGCCGGAGTGATTGCGCTGTTGTCTTTTGTGACCAACGCATTGGTTACGACCACCCAACGATACCTGTCGTACTACTGCAACCATCCTAATCCCGACAAGCCGCGCAATGTATTTGCTTCATCGCTGTGGTTGCACATACTCATAGGTTTGGGTTTATTGCTCCTACTGCTTGCCTTGACACGACCGATTATTCACCAACTGCTGGTGATTGATGCTAATCGGTTGTCGGCTGCAACCATGGTATATATCATATCAGCGGCAACACTGTTTCTTAACTTTCTTTGCGCACCTTTTCGCGCGGCATTTGTAGCACATGAGAATATCGTATATATATCCGTCATCGACATTCTGGATGCCATACTACGCTTGCTGATTGCCGTTATTCTGTTGCGATGCTTGACTGACCGATTGGTATTGTATGCAAGTCTGTTATTCGGGATATCCGTAGTGAACATTCTTCTGATTGGCGGTTACAGTCTGTACTTATTCCCGGAGACCCGCGCCGTATCCCCTCATTATGCCTCCCGCGATGCGCTGAAGGACATCAGTCAGTTCATCGGATGGTCAATCTACTCCTCGGCTTGCATACTTATTCGCACGCAGGGATTAGCCGTGATTATCAACCGCACATTCGGTTCCATAGCGAATGCCGCCTACGGGATTGCACAACAAGTGCTGAATGCCGTATATTTTTTGTATTCGGCCATCGTCAATGCCATGAATCCCGGCTTGATGCGAGCAGAAGGTGAGGGCGACAGGCAAAGGATGCTGAGCATAGCACTGACGGAATGCAAAGTAGCCTATCTGGTTATGTTGGCAGTGTGTGTGCCACTGATAGCCGAGATGCCCGCCGTGCTGCATATATGGCTGGGCGACGTACCGGAATATGCAGTAGCCTTATGCCGCATGACATTACTTGGCTGCCTGATTGACCAACTCACGTTAGGATTAAACTCGGCTAATCAGGCAACCGGCAAGATTGCTACGTATTCGCTGCTAGTAAATACAACCAAAGCCATTACCATCCTGTTTGCCGCCATTATAGCCAACTATGCACTATCCATTCATCTGCCGGGAACAGGATGGGAGTTATCCACGTTCCGGCTCATCATAGTCTGCTACTTGGCATTTGAGACACTGAGTATGCTGCTGCGTCTTCCACATCTTCGCCGCTCAGCCGGACTATCCATACGTTATTACATGCGACAGGTTGCTTTTCCTTTGGTATTACCCACTCTGTTGGTTGGTATCAGCGCTTTAGGTATGCACGCGCTGGTTGAGCCATCGGTGTATCGCTTGCTTGGCACCTTGGTACTATGCTTCGTTATTTGGATCATCAGCACATGGTTGCTGGCTCTAAATCGCAATGAGCGGCACACTATACTCACCCTTTTTCACCTTGGATAGATGAATAGTCAGCAACATATAATCCCCGCTACGCAGCCTGGCAATCGCGAAACAGCAAATGCCCGGATCAATATCATTTGTTTCATCCTGGCTATTGGCATCATGCTTGCGCGCGCGTTCCTCTATACAGGTCATATGCCGCTGATTCATTTGGCTTGTCTGGCAGGAAAGACTGCCCTGATTCCCATTGCCTTTATCCTGGCTTTGCGCACACCGGGTAAACCGACGTCTATTGACCTGGGCTTGCTGACATATGGCATCGCAATGTACGTATGTTGTTTGATTAATCATACACAAATAATGACGCTCACGTTGCTTAGTCTGGATGTATTTATCTATTGGGCACTGTGTCGCTGGTTCTTTGTCCGTCAGTCATTATTCCCGCTAAAAGCCGCCACATGGATTCTGCTTGCCTTCATAGCGCTCAACTTCCTGCTTGTGCTATGGAAACCCGATGGCATATGGCGTTATGAGACTAACGGAAAGATGTACTACCTGCTTGGCGGCAACTACAACAACATGGGTAAGGCCATGGTGATTGCCATCGTCAGCAATATTCTTTTGCTTGTCATGCTGCCGCGTAACCGTAAGCTTGTTGCCACCTACCTTTCCACCCTGATAGCAATTATTGTTTTGTCGATTATTACTCTTGCCTTCTTAGGCTCCATGACGTCGCTATTAGGAATACTTATTCTGATCTGTTTCGGCTCGCTGCTGCTCATTCCGGCGCGCATACTGCGAATCGGAAGTATTGTGCTCTTTATCGCCATCTATTTTGCCATTCAGTCATGGGCTGTTTTTCGCGATACGGATGCAGTATCTACCCATGCAGAATACTTTGTGGAGAATGTGCTGAAAAAGGATATGACATTCTCCATGCGCACGTTGGTTTGGGATAATGCTAAGGGATTGATTGAGCAACGTCCCGTAATTGGCTACGGAGAAAACGATGACGAGTGGTACAACAACGAGTTAACCGGTCTTACAACGCATAATCTGGTTCTGCATATACTGCTCAAGGGCGGTTGGATAGCGATGTCAGCATTTCTGCTGCTGCTACTCATCACCCATATCCGCGTGCTTCGCAACCCGTCACCTGAACTACGTTACATCCTTCTTTTCGGGCTATGGACGTTTCTGTTTATGATGATTTTTGAGGTATATCCAATCACGTCATTAGCTATCTTTTTCATTTATGCGGCCTATCTTAAGCCACAAACAGCATGACATAATCTTCTGCCATTTTGTCAGTATTGCATAGTTTGGTACATTGTTTGGATTATATATGGTGAATCTCCATCGGTGAGATTCGCACAAAACATGTATAATTTTAAAACGACCATACTATGAGCAACAATCAAAACAATTCCAACAACGAGAACTTGAGTAAGTACGCAATCGACTTGTGCGAGCGTGCTTCGCAAGGTAAACTCGATCCGGTTATCGGACGAGATGACGAGATTCGGCGGGTATTGCAGATTCTTAGTCGTCGAACTAAGAACAACCCCATCCTCATCGGCGAACCCGGTGTGGGTAAGACGGCTATAGTGGAAGGTTTGGCACATCGAATCATCCGAGGGGATGTACCGGAGAACCTGAAGCGCAAGAAGATCTACTCCTTGGATATGGGTGCACTGATTGCCGGTGCCAAGTACCAAGGCGAATTCGAGGAGCGACTGAAAGGCGTAATAAACGAAGTGACAGCCGCAGCGGGAGAGATCATTCTGTTCATTGATGAGATACACACGCTGGTTGGCGCAGGTAAGACATCAGGCGCGATGGATGCAGCAAACATTCTCAAACCGGCATTGGCACGAGGCGACTTGCGCGCCATTGGTGCTACAACGCTCAACGAGTATCAGAAGTACTTCGAAACCGACAAGGCACTGGAGCGCCGATTCCAGATTGTGATGATCGACGAGCCAGACGAGAGTGCAACCATAAGTATCCTGCGTGGACTGAAGGAACGTTACGAGACGCACCACAAGGTGCGTATCAAGGATGATGCAATCATCGCTGCCGTCACGCTATCCGCACGGTATATCACCGACCGGTTCTTACCCGACAAAGCCATCGACCTGGTAGATGAAGCCGCAGCCAAACTGCGACTGGAGGTTGATAGCAAACCCGAGGAACTGGATGCTCTTGACCGACAGATCAAGCAACTCGAGATCGAACGCGAAGCCATCAAGCGTGAAAACGACAAAGAGAAACTGGCAGGTATTGAAGAGCAACTCAAGACGCTCAAGAGCAAGTCAGCGGATATGGAAGCCCGCTGGGCAAAAGAGAAAGGTTACGTCTCTACCATCCAAAACGAGAAAGCTGCCATCGAGCAGATGAAACATGAAGCCGAAGTGGCTGAACGCGAAGGAAACTACGGTAAGGTTGCTGAGATACGCTACGGCAAGATTCAGCAAGCCGAAGCAAACATCAAAGCAGCACAAGAAGCCCTGCACTCCATTGACAACGGCGACAGCCTGATCAAGGAGGAAGTGGATGAAGATGATATAGCCGAAGTAGTAGCGCGCTGGACGGGAATACCGGTCACCAAAATGATGCAATCCGAACGCGACAAGCTGCTACACCTCGAGGAAGAGCTGCACAAACGCGTAGTCGGACAAGACGAAGCAATAGAGGCCGTGAGCGATGCTATCCGCCGTAGCCGTGCGGGATTGCAAGACCCCAAAAGACCTATCGGCAGTTTCATCTTCCTCGGCACGACAGGCGTAGGTAAGACCGAACTGGCTAAGGCATTGGCAGACTACCTGTTCGACGACGAAAACATGATGACCCGTATCGATATGAGCGAGTATCAGGAGAAGTTTTCAGCCACGCGACTGATCGGTGCGCCTCCGGGATACGTGGGTTACGACGAGGGCGGACAACTGACCGAAGCGATCCGACGCAAACCTTACAGTGTTGTGCTGTTCGATGAGATAGAGAAAGCTCACCCTGACGTATTTAACGTGCTGTTGCAAGTGTTGGACGACGGACGACTGACGGACAACAAAGGGCGCGTAGTGAACTTCAAGAACACGCTTATCATCCTTACCTCCAACCTCGGTTCGCAACTGATACGCGAAAACGCAGAGAAAGGTGTGGATACTGAGACTACCCGCAACGAGGTAATGGAGTTATTGCGTCAAACCATCCGCCCGGAGTTCCTGAACCGTATTGACGAGACGATCATGTTCCAGCCGCTCAACGAGAAGCAGATCCGCGACATAGTCAGCCTGCAGATCAGTAGCGTGCATAAGATGCTCATGGATAGTGGCATTGACCTGCGCGTAACGGATGACGCCATCGATTACATCGCCAAGGAAGGATACGATCCGCAGTTCGGTGCACGACCTGTGAAACGTGCCTTGCAACGGCTTGTTCTCAACGAACTGAGCAAGTCGATCATTGCCGGCAAGGTTGACCGGGCTCGACCGGTGATTGTCGAACTGCGCGACGGAGAACTACGCTTCAGGAACTAAGCGCGACCTCACAAACAAAGTATTGGAATAAATCACGCGGGGCTGTTATCGCATACCTTGGATAACAGCCTCGCGTATTTGTTCGATAGCAGTAGCCACATCCTCCTCGGCAAGCGTCGAGATGTCAATGGGTTTGCCTACATGCATATGCACAGGGTGGTAATTGGCATGGAACTCATGTCGGTTCATCACCTCATAACATCCCGAGAGAGAGATGGGTACAATCGGAAGTTTCAAGTCAAGAGCAATCTGCAAGGCGCCACGTTTGAATCGGCCTACTTGCCCATCCTCGCTGCGTGTACCTTCGGGGAAGATCACCGTGCACACGCCATCATGCAGCACTTCCTCTGCTTGCTTGAGCGATTGCACAGCTGCGGCGGTATTGCCACGCTTGACGAAGATGTGCCCTGCCGCTTTGCAGGCCGTACCTACAAACGGAACTTTTCGCAGCTCTGCTTTCATCAGCCACTTGAAGATAACAGGCAACCAGCCATAGATGAGGAACACATCGGACATCGACTGGTGGTTAGCCACGAATACATAAGACGTATTGCTCTTGATATTCTCCAAGCCCGTGACGCTCACCGGCAGGAAAAGCAGGTAAAAGAACGAGCGTGACCAAAAAGCCTGAATGCCATGCAACCACCACGAGTTACGCCAATGCTGGAAGATGATGGTGGATATAGCACAGAACAAGGTCATCAACACAAACAGCGGCAAGGCTATCAAGTACTGATATATGCGGTATAGTATTTTCATATTCGGTAATTTAATCAGCCATGTTAGCCGGGACTATACGGTATATTTCATCATGAACCCGCGATACAGAGCGCATATACGGCGTATCTCGTCCCAGTTCTCTTCGCTCAGTTTGGTTCCGATAACCTCAACCACACGTCCGGCAGCAATCGTACCGATCTCTCCGCACTTACGAATCTCGAATCCGTCAGCCAGGGCGTGCAAGAATCCACCTGCATACAAGTCACCGGCGCCTGTTGAATCGGTACACGAAGTGGTTATGGCACCTATATGGTAACGATTCTCGCCTTGCTGAACATATGAACCGCGTTTACCAACCTTAACCACAGCTATATCTACTTCGCTGGCCATCTTCGCCACTGATTCCTCGGGATTAAGGTGCGTGTAAGCAAAACTCTCATCCTCGTTGGCAAACACGATATCTACATACTGACGGATAAGTTCCTTTAGGAAACAGTGATTCTCGTTGATCACATTGTACGATGCCAAATCCAAACTTACCATGCAGCCCGCTTCCTTGGCCAGACGGATAGCTTTCTCGATCAGCTCGTGGTTCTGTACCATGTAGCCCTCGATATGGAAGATGTCGTAGCCAATGAACGCCTCCTTGTTGATATCATCAGCATTCATCTGCGAGGCAGCGCCGAGATACGTAGCAAACGTGCGTTCGCCATCCGGGGTGATAAGCACAATCGAGCAACCCGACATCAACTGCGTATCGGTTAGCAGCAGCGGCTTAACCCCGCTCTTCACCAAGTCATCGCGGTAGAACTCGCCTACCTCATCGGCTCCAATCTTACCGATAAAAGCAGCTTTTCCGCCCAAAGCAGCAATAGTGGCAATGGTGTTGGCAGCAGACCCGCCGGCAACCATGTGTTTGCGCACCGAAGCAAAGCGAGCCTGGATAACTCCCGCCTGTTCCATCGAGATAAGACTCATGCTTCCTTTGGGCAAACCCAACTCGCGAAGATCATCTTCGGAAACCTGCATCAATACGTCAGTAAGAGCGTTTCCTAAACCAATAATGCGTTTCATATATTAAAATTTGTTATATTTTTCGTCCAAAAGTCATTTTTTTGCCAAAAAATTTGCAAATGTCAAAAAAATGTAGTACCTTTGCAGCCGTTTTGAGCAACAATGCTTCCTTAGCTCAGTCGGTTAGAGCATCTGACTGTTAATCAGGGGGTCCTAGGTTCAAGTCCTAGAGGGAGCGCAGAGCAGGCTAAACGGCCTGCTTTTTTTGTGACCGAAAGCGTTGTTTCCACCCCAAACGGTAAAGGCAAATTATACTCCACATGTCCTGCCGGAAAACCAAACAGCATGGGTATATCCCGCCCGTTCATTACCTCGGCTATGCTTTCTTGCAAAGTGCATCCCATTTCTGTATCATCCTCGCAGTCGGCAAACTGCCCGACTACCAAGCCGCTTATACTATCCAACACGCCGCTCAGCCGCAACTGATGCATCATTCGGTCGATCTTGTAATGATATTCCCCCACATCCTCGATAAAGAGAATGGTGTTCTTCCCCTGTTGCTTGTCTTGCTCTATTGTGTGGCGTATATCATAAGGCGTACCGCTCAATCCGCACAACACAGCCATGTTTCCACCCCGTAGCACACCTTGCGTTTCCCCTTCTCTGTTTAATGCAGTCGGTTCTACAATATACTCCGTCGGTTCGCCACACAGCAATCGTAGCAAGGCCTGCAGCGGTTCATCATCATCGGCAAGCGTAGCGATGGGCTTGCACATGATACCATGAATCGACACTCCTCCTAACCGGGCAAGCAGTTGATGCAGTTCGGTGATATCCGAGAACCCACACACCGCTGCGCCGTTATATCCGCGCTCGCACACGCCTTGTTCTATCTTATCAATGATCTGCTGCATACCATAGCCGCCTCGCGAGCACAACACCAGACCTACCGTAGGATCTGTCAGTGCATCTATCGCATCCTGTATGCGCTCATCAGGTGTGGCGGCAAATCGTCCCCAACGACCCATGGCATGTGGGGCGATATCCAAAGTAAACCCTAGGATGCATAGGTGCGAAGCAGCTCTCTGTATGATGTCTGCATCCAATGCCCCGGCGGGAGATATGATTCGTATCGACTTACTCATCTGCTTTATTATTGTCCGATTTATAATTGGCAGCGTTATACAACTGCGCAGAGTTAAACGCATTCTGCCAAATGATATAGGCGGCAGCGCCGATGGCTGATAAGGGATGGAGGAACATCTGACACATCCATATGCCCAAGGTCGTATTCTTCTGCCCGAAAGCCTGACTGGCCGTTATGCGGCTCACACCTGCCATCGTTGTGGGGACGGCTGCAGGATTGATCACCACGTCCTGATACTCCTTGCCCTTGCTCGGTGCGGGATAGTGAAACCCTATCCAACGACCAATGTAATACTGCATCAGGCAAGCCGCCAACGAACCAACCAGCAATATTCCCAAAGCCCACCAGCTGTACTGCTCGTGCAGCAGGGTATAGGTAATATCTCCCATCAATACCACCAGTGTTCCAGCCCACAGGTAGAAGGGTATCTGCGCCCACGTATGCGACAGCACAAAGCGTTTTGCCGAGCCCTTGTGTTGTTGCCAAGCATCATAACTCAACCGTAATCCCCACGCTGCCACGAACGGCAACAGCAACAGCGGCGCTACACGACGCAAGATCATCCACATCTCTGCCACAAAACCCATCTGTCCCTCGGGATGCACCAACGGGAAGAACAGCGGAACGATGATTGCTGTTGCTGCATTGCTCAGCAAGGTGAATGTTGTCAGGTTTTGTATGCTTCCGCCAAGTTTACCGGCAATGATCGGCGCAGCCGTCGCGGTAGGCATGATCAGGCATATCATCAAGCCCTGACTGATAATGGCCGTATTCTCTTCCGTTGCACCAAGCGCCTCGCACAAAGTCTTCACCCCGTAATACACACCTGCCGTGAGTAATAATTGGCAACTCAGGACAAGCCAATGCCATTTGTGCAGCCGCAGATCCAAGGGGTTTACCTTGCAGAAGGTAAAGAACAGCATCAGGCCAATCATCGGCGGCAAGACGGGCGTCAAATGCCTGAACACCGAGAAACCCGCCACACCGACAACCATCGATAGTGCCAAGGCATACTTGTCTATGAACTGCTTCACGCTCATTCTGTTTCCGGCAGGGTATATACCATTCCTGCGTTGGTTCGTTCGTCAAAGATCGCGCTGTATTGTTCCACTATCTCGTCCATGATGCCGAACACTTCGTCCTTGCTATCGGCACGCAGCAGACGAATACGCGTCTGGCGGAAGTCGGGCAATCCTTTCAGCACAGGGCTGGCAGCAAAATGCCTGCGGCTGTGTACTATACCTTTCCGCTCATCGCCCACCCATTCGATGCTACGCTCCACATGCTCCTTCAGTATATCCATGCACCACGCCATGCTGCGATGCGGAATAGGCCTACCTTCCAAATAGCAACGTATATCCTCAAATATCCACGGACAACCGAACGTTGCTCGGCCTATCATCACCGCATCCACACCGTATTGCTCAAAGCACTGCTTGGCGCGCTCGGGAGTGGTTATATCTCCATTACCGATCACCGGAATATGCATCCGCGGATTACGTTTCACCTCCCCGATTAATGTCCAATCGGCATCTCCGCGGTACATCTGCGAACGCGTACGTCCGTGGATGGCTATCTCCGTCACGCCGCAGTCTTGCAGCCGCTCGGCCAGATCCACGATGAACGGCTTTCCGTCCTCCAGACGCAGCGAAGACTCATCCCAACCCAAGCGCGTTTTTACGGTAACCGGCGTGTGTACCGCATTCACCACGGCTTGCGTAATGGCCAACATCTTCGGCACATCGCGCAGCAGTCCGGCTCCTGCACCTTTGCCCGCAACCTTTTTAACCGGGCAACCGAAATTGATATCGATAATATCCGGCTTGGCTTGCTCCACGATACGCGCTGCGTCAGCCATCGATTCCGGTTCGCGACCGTAGATCTGTATCGCCACAGGTCGCTCGGTATCATCAATAGTAAGCTTGCGCATCGACGAGGCTACATCGCGAACGATAGCATCAGCGTTCACAAACTCCGTATATACCCTATCCGCCCCAAAACGCTTGCACAGCAAGCGGAACGCCGGATCGGTCACGTCCTCCATCGGTGCCAGGTATAACGGATACTCACTCATCTCTGATTTCTGACTTCTGATATCTGATTTCTTCTCACTCCTTCGGCGCCGGAACCCATGTCTGATTCCTGCCGAATATACCTGCCTTGTCCAGCGAACCGCGCAACACCAGATTGCCGTTCTTCAGGTATATCTTGCCGTAGTAGAACTTACCGTTATTCGGGTCAAGCACCTTACCGCCGCGCAGCTCGCCTTTCTCCATATGCATACCGCGAATGATAACCAGCCCTGAAATCGGCTTATCCTTGTCTTCGCCTTCGCACTTGGTGCAGATCACATCTTCCGGTCCTACCAGGATCTTGGCAACCTTACCGTAGTACAAGCCATCCTCGCCCTGATAGATACGCACAATCGAGAAGTTCTTCCCTGTCTCGTCATCTACGGTCATCCAATCGCCGACGATTGTTGCCTGAGCCATAGAAACGACAGAAACGCCTACCAAAAGTAGGGTAAATAGCAGTTTTCTCATAAGTCTCTTATTCTATTACGAACGGCGTTCGCGCAGTTCTTGCTTGATGAATTTTACTAGCATATTGATGGCAGCATTGTTGTGTCCGCCTTGGGGGATAATCACGTCCGCATAGCGCTTGCAGGGCTCAATAAACTGCTGATGCATCGGCTTGAGCACACGCTGATAGCGTTCCATCACCGCCTCTGCTGTTCGGCCACGCTCCACCACGTCACGGCTGATAACACGAATCAGGCGGTCATCAGCATCGGCGTCCACAAAGATCTTCAGATCCATCTGGCCACGCAGATCACTGTCACTCAATGCCATAATACCCTCCACTACGATGATTTCCTTCGGCTCAATGTGGATGGTTTGCGGCTGGCGCGTACATGTGATGTAATCGTAGATAGGCTGCTCGATGGATTCGCCCTTCTTCAGTTGAGCAATGTGCCGGGTCAGCAATGGCCAATCGAACGCATTCGGGTGGTCGAAGTTGATATTCTGACGCTCCTCTACAGGCACATGACTACTATCCTTGTAGTACGAATCCTGAGGGATAATCACCACTTCGCCTTTCGGCAGACGTTCGGTCAGTTTGCGAACTACGGTTGTTTTTCCGGAGCCGGTACCTCCGGCAATGCCAATAATAAACATATGATAAGATTTTGAATAATGGCGTGTTTGTGAAATGCGGTGCAAAGATACAAAAAAAAAATGACATTTGCAAGTTTTTTTGCATATGTATATGCATTTTTTTTGCCTTATAACTTGTATATGTCAAAAAAATGTTGTATCTTTGCATTCTGAAACAAAATTTGTCACATGAAACCCGTTTTTGATCATCCACTCACCATGCATCCGGTTGCGTATGCGCGCAACGGATTTTCTGATAAGTTCGGTATTCCCCGTCAGGTTCGCGAGCAGTCGCGTCTGCTTACGCGCATCGTTTTCACCCCCGCTTACCGCAACGCCGATGCCATCCGCGGCATCGAGCAGTTCTCGCACCTGTGGTTGTTGTGGGGTTTTCATACCGTACCGGAAACAGATAATCCTTCCCTTACCGTTCGTCCGCCGCGTCTCGGCGGCAACACGCGCATGGGTGTTTTTGCCACGCGTTCACCGTTCCGTCCTAATCCGATAGGGCTTACCTCCGTTCGGCTCATCGCGGTGGAGCACACCACCGAAGGATCTGTGCTCGTCGTAGAAGGCGCTGACATGCTCGATGGTACCCCTATCTACGACATCAAGCCCTACTTAGGCTACTGCGACAGCCACCTGAATACACGCGACGGGTTCGTGGACACTACGCCTCGCCAACAGCTTACCGTCCTCTGGCCGGAAACGCTGCCAAAAGACTTGCCGCAAGACGAGTTGCAGGAGATACTCGAGCAAGATCCGCGTCCCGCCTATCATCAGGATGCACAGCGCGAGTACGGATTGGATTATGCAGGTTGGAACATACGTTTCCGCGTACAAGAAACAACCCTGCATGTGCTCAAGACATGCAGGGCTGCGAAAGGATAATCGGCTTGGCACTTACTGAACGCGCACGCCGAAAACACTGTATCGTCTGCCATCGGGCAGCAAGATATACAGCTGACCGTCCTGCAGCAGCTTGGTTGCCTGCATCGTGGCGCTTGTCTGCTCCACGGCACTCGGTAATTCCTCGCACGTTACGCTTACCTGCAAGTTCTTTATCTCCCATGTAGGTTTGTTCGTCGTGGATTCATCGTTGGGCACTGCGTACTTGAATCCGAATACGGTGTTCGTTCCTACAGCCGTCAGCGGCACGTTAACCGTTGTATTGACAAACGTCCAGTTCGTGCCTGTCGGATACGTCGGGATAGTCAGTTGCGTCCATTCCGAACTACCGACATCGCTGAAGTTGCCTGTTACCCACAAGGTCTGCTGGGTAGGCATATCGATAGCATAGCCTATCGTGTGTTCGAAGTTCAGGGTTACCGAACTTACCTGCGACAGGTCGCACGCCGGAGTCAGCAGCCAGTCTTCACCACCCTTATCCACGCACTTGGCACCATATCGACTGTCGTATTGCCAGTTGTAATTTCCGCTCACGCTTACCGCGCGCATCTCACCCAAGCCATCGGCATTCAGTGGCAGATAACTTGCCTGCAAATCGCTGCATTCTGTTGTAGGCGACGACTCAGGATTGAGTCCCACTACATACGGATCATGATCCGAATAGCGGTGGTTGCGGTTAGCCGAAGCACTCGAGCCGCACGACGTGGAAATATGGAACACACCCGCGCCGGTGATCTGCGCTGCCATCGAAGCGTTGGCATACACGTGATCTATCAGCTCGCCGCCATTGTAGCAATGCGAATAGACCGATGAACCGTTGTACTTGATCAGTTGCTCCTCGTAACCTGCGTCCTCTATCACCGTCAGCGGCTCTTCGCCCACCTCGCAGTTCAAGTCGCCAAGGATCAATATATCCGGATCGGAAGCATAATTGCTCAAGCCTTGCAGCACTTGGTTGGCGTTGTTCACGCGCGTAGCATTACCGGCATCAGCCGAGCTGTCTTTCGCCTTGAAGTGGTTCATCGATACTGTGAAACGCTCGCCGCTGCTTAGTTCCTCAAACACCTGAATGCGCAGCGTGTTCCTGTAGTAAATAGTGGTCGTGGCAGCGTAATCTGCGCCAACGGGTTTGACCTTATCGCTGCGATAGATGAAGCCCGACTTGATATTGTTGTTATAGGTTGCATTCCACTCTTCGTCGATCCCGTCGGATACAGCTACATACGGATTGCCCTGCACACGCGCATTCATCGAGTCGGCTAACTGCTGCAGTACAATCGGTTGCGCCTCCACCTCACACAGGGCAAAGATATCGGCATCCACCCACAGCATCGCATTCACCGCCTTACGCGTCTTGGCGGCAACCTCTGCCGGCGTATAATCACCGCGGCCGGTGTTGTAGTTGAAGTAATAGTTCTGCAGGTTCTGCGCAAAGATCTTCAAGCGGCCGTTACCTACATTCGGTACGGCTACAGGCGTGTTGCTCGCCGCACTCTGCTGATAGGCTGCTTCCTGCGATTGGCTGGTTGTAGCACACAATGTGCCGCAAGCCAACGCCCACAGCACAATGCTTAGTATCAGTCTGTTGTTCATCATCTCCGATGCTTACAGTTATCTCAGGAAGTACGAAACAGTGGTCACCACGCGCACATGCTTGATCCACGGCTGGTAGGTATCGCTTTCCACGGAGAATTGTCCCTGATTAGCCTGCTTGATGCTGCCCAGGTGGCATTGCGCGTCCTCGGCAAACTTCATAGCCACTTGGCGGGCATTCTTCGTTGCCTCCTGTACCATCTCGGGTTTGAGTTCGCTCAGGCCGTTGTACTGAAAGTCAGTATTCCAGTCGTTCGACTGCAGGATCACACCTTTCTTCAGCAACTCGCTCTGGCAACCCTGGTTGGCTATCACGCGCTCTATATCAGGCGTAGAGATGATCAGCGACGTGCGCAACGTGTAATGGAACTCGGGACGTGTGCCGTAGTAACTCGACCAGTTGTCGTCGATCGATATGTTTCCGCGCGACATCTCGCTCTCCTTGAATCCGCGATCCACGAAGAACTGACGAGCGGTCTGCTCCACCTTGCCCAGGTCGCTGTACAAGCTGCTGATGTCGTTGCCGCGCAACTCGAAGTTCATCGGCCAAACCACATAGTCGGCCTGCACGTCACGCGTCGACAGACCTTTCACCACAACAGCCCGGTCTTTCGAGGCCATCTGATGAATACCAAGATATACAAACATTCCCGCCAACGCAACACCGATGGCAAGAATAACAGATGATAAAATAGGTTTATTCATATTCTTTACATTTTTACATGTTTCGTTTTATAGCTGCCAGATGATGGGTATATCCGTTTCGTTCTGCGCTGAATATACCACGCTCATCAATGCGCTCGATCTTCACCCTACCCGAGCAATGAATAACGCGCTCGTTATCAAGCAGCAGCCCCACATGCGTGATGCGTGTATCGCCGTTGCAGTTATGGGGGAAGGTACCTTCGCAGTTCGGGTCAGCGTGGTCAAAGAATACCAGATCTCCTGCCTTGGCATACTGCAGGCTGTGCACCTGTTCGCCGCACTTGACTTGCTGGCTTGCATTTCGCGGCAGCTTGATGCCAAATAGGCTCATCACCGTCTGTGTCAAGCCCGAGCAGTCCATGCCCATCGCGTTCTTGCCGCCCCAGAGGTACGGCGTGTTCAGCATGAATCGCAACACCTGCATCAGCGTGTTCTGATTCAGCGGCAAGGGTTGCTCGGCAACCGCAGCACTGTCAATGCGGAACTTCACGCCAAGCACCTCAAACTGCCCGTCGTGATATGCCGGTAGCAAGGTGCCCAACGTCAGCGGTATAGTCTGCCCGTTGTTCTCGCTCACCGCGTAGGTCATCGGCAGCATGACACGTGCCTGACTCTTGCTCAACGACTCGCTGTAGCCGGCATACTCCTCATCGCTCAGCGGCGTTACCATGATAGCATCTACATAGCCTTCCGAACCGTCGCTGAGGTTACGGATCTTGTACCATCGCGGCAGGGTCTCTGTCACGGCACAGATCTCGCCGAACAGAAGCTGGGTATCCTGCTCCGCCCCCTCGCGCGGCTCCGTGCGAACGGGTACAACACTATGTAATACGATGACGTACATAACAATCAGGCTATCTATTACCATACTTCGTTGGTGTTGTTGTTCGGATTATGCGGGTAATCGATGGTGTAATGCAGTCCGCGGCTCTCCTTGCGCTCCAAGGCGTGACGGGTAATCAGATATCCTACATTGATCATGTTCCTCAGCTCGCAGATATCTTTCGTCGGCTTCACGCGCTTGAACAGGTCTTCCGTCTCTTCGTACAGCAGGTCAAGTCGCTCCCATGCACGGCGCAATCGGAGATCCGAGCGCACGATACCTACGTAGGTGGACATGATCTGTCCTACTTCCTTCATGTCCTGCGATATGAGCACCTGCTCCTCGTTGCTCATCGTACCCTCGTCGTTCCAGTCAGGTACCTTGTTATTGAAGTCGTATTGCTCAATCACGCTCAAGCTGTGCTTAGCCGCAGCGTCGGCATATACTACCGCCTCGATCAGCGAGTTGCTCGCCAGGCGGTTGCCGCCGTGAAGACCCGTGCAACTGCATTCGCCTACGGCATACAGTCGGCCAATGGTTGACTGGCCGTCCAGATCCACCTTGATGCCGCCGCACATGTAGTGCGCACACGGAGCAACAGGAATATACTCCTTCGTGATATCTATGCCCAGACTCAGGCACTTGGCGTAGATGTTCGGGAAGTGATGCTTAGTCTCCTCGGCATCTTTGTGTGTCACGTCCAGGCACACATGATCCAAGCCGTGAACTTTCATCTCGTTGTCGATGGCGCGCGCCACGATGTCACGCGGAGCGAGCGACAGACGCGGATCGTACTTCTGCATGAACTCCTCGCCGTTAGGCAGGCGCAGTATGCCGCCGTAACCGCGCATCGCTTCGGTAATTAGATAAGCGGGGTGCGTCTCCTGCGGGTTATACAGTGCCGTGGGGTGGAACTGTACGAACTCCATGTCCTTGATCAGTCCTTTGGCTCGATGAACCATCGCTATACCGTCGCCGGTAGCGATGTTCGGATTAGTGGTGGTGGCATACACTGCCCCCGTGCCGCCGGTTGCCATCAGCGTGATGCGGCTCAGGTAGGTATCAATCTTACCCGTCTTGGGGTCGATAATATACGCGCCGTAGCACTCCTTGTCCGGCGTGCGGTGCGTCACGCGCACACCCAGATGGTGTTGGGTGATGATCTCTACGGCAAAGTGGTTCTCCAGCACATCAATCCACGGGTTGTTGCGTACAGCCTCCATCAGTCCGCGCTGGATCTCTGCGCCCGTATCATCGGCGTGGTGCAGTATGCGGAACTCGGAGTGACCGCCTTCACGATGCAGATCGAACGTGCCTTCCTTCGTCTTGTCGAAGTTCACGCCCCACTCCACCAGTTCGCGTATCTGCTCAGGAGCATGGCGCACTACCTGCTCCACGGCTTCGGGATCACTCAGCCAGTCACCGGCTACCATCGTGTCGTGGATATGTTTGTCGAAATCATCCACCAGCAGGTTGGTCACCGAGGCTATGCCGCCTTGTGCCTTGGCGGTGTTGGCTTCATCGAGCGTCGTCTTGCAGCACAAGGCAATCTTGTACTTGCCCGCACGAGCCACCTTCAAGGCAAAACTCATACCGGCTACACCGCCGCCGATAATCAGAAAATCGTATTTATGTGTCATTCTGTCAGTTAAAAAAAGGTAAGCCATGTATGGCTTACCCCTTGTTATACATGATTGGCTTAGTGGATACTTGCTTCGTAAGCAGCTGCATCCATTAGCGTATTCACCTCACTTGCATCAGTCAGACGGATGCGAATCATCCAGCCGGCTCCGTACGGATCGTTGTTCACCAGCTCAGGATGAGCCTCCAGCTCTTCGTTGATCTCCAGCACTTCGCCGCCGGCAGGCATATTCAGGTCGGAAACGGTCTTTACGGCCTCTACCGAACCGAACACCTCGCCTTGACCAAGGGTCTCGCCTAAGGTTGGAACGTCGATAAACACGATCTCGCCGAGCTCCGACTGAGCGTAATCGGTAATGCCTACATAAGCTTCCTCACCCTCCACACGAATCCACTCGTGCTCCGAGGTATAACGGATAGTATCAGGAAAATTCATTTTCTTGGATTTTTAATGTATTACGTATATAATATTGCTCGCACACGCGCATATACACGTGTGCGAAACAATTCTGTTTACTTATTCAGGCTGGTCGGTCCCGAAGCAATCTGGTCGCCCAGCGTTGACATAGCGCAGCGGAAGCCGAGTGTCGATTTGCTCTTGTTGCCTTCCAGATAGCGACGCGACGAGGGGTGCAACCAATATACGCGATCGTTCCATGAGCCGCCTTTGTACACGTGGGTGGTCTTCGTGATCTTCGGAGCGTAGATGTCGGTCGGGTCAATCTTCTTGTCCGTTGCCGGAGCGCCGCCGCCGTCATCTTCTGCCTCTTCCTCATCGCCGCCTTCTTCCTCTTCGTCACCGCCTTCTTCTTCCTCTTCGCCTTCCTCTTCCTCGTCACCGCCTTCATCGCCGGCGTTGTTCTCGGCATTGGCTGCCAAGCCCTTAAGGAACAGAGCTCCGAGTGTATCCAGCGGATAGTCGGTTTGGATGAGCGAAGCGAAGTCACCGTCCAGGTAGTCACGCTTATCGTCACTGCCCGACCACTCGATATCAATGCCGCCTACCGGATTGATCACATACTCACCGTTCTCGCTCTTCTTGGCGCGGCTGTAGATGTTACCACGGAAGGAGTTGTACTCCGTCACGTCCTGATAGGTCGTCTCGCGATATACGTCCATTACCCACTCGTTCACATTACCTGCCATGTTGTACAAGCCGAAGTCGTTCGGTGCAAACGCATCAACAGGGTTGGTGATCACGTAGCCGTCGTTCAGCATACCCGATACACCCATCATGTCGCCCTTACCGCGAACGAAGTTAGCCTGCATCATACCCATGTTCTTCTTACTCAAGTCACGGGGGTGATAGCCCGACCACGGATAAACCTTACCTTCGATGGTCAATCCGTCCTCGCCGGCTATAGGTGAGAAAGCGGCAAACTCCCACTCTGCCTCGGTCGGCAGACGGTAGCCTACTACCAATATACCGTCGCTCCTGTCCACCTTGCGCGGGTTGCCCCATGCGTCGTGGAACTTCTTGCTACGGCGGTTGGCATCAGGATTTACCGGGTTGTAATCCTTGCGAACCAGGTATTTCTCGGTGTTGAATACGAACTTGTCACGGATCCACTCATAGGGAACGTGATACTCTACGTTCACATCCTCGCCGTTCTCCACCTCAACCTCTATCGGCTCGTAGCCCGGGTTTTCGTTGCGCCAGTCTTCCAGCTCAGTCTCGTCCAGAGCGCGAAGCATCTGGAAGTCGGGGAACTCAATGGCTCCCGCATGTACCAGCGCCAACTCGTTCACACGGTCGGTACGCCATGCGCAGAACTTCATTGCCTGATCCCAGCTTACGCCCACTACGGGATAGAAACTGAATGCCGGGTGACGGAAATAGTTCTCTACGTACGGCTCGTTGTAAGCCAACTCATCGCGCCAAACCAACGTATCGGGCAGGGCGGATTGAACCAGCTTCGGTGCAGCATAGCCGAACACCATCTCCATCCAATGCAGATACTCACGCCAGTTCAAGTTTGTGATCTCGTACTTATCCATGTAGAACGAACTAACCGTAATCGACCTCCGTGAATTGTCACGAGGTGCTGTTACGAACTCATCCGTCTGACCGATGGCGAACGTTCCTCCCTGTATCGCTACCATACCGATGGGATCAACGTTACCTACACCTTCCTTGGCTTCGAAATTCGTCGTCTTCTCGTCATAATAGTTCCAACCGGTCGTGTTGGAGAACTGCGTGTTCAACTCTCGGGATTTGCAACCGCTAAACGCAAGTACAAATACCGAAAAGATGATTACAGATTGCACTACTTTTCTCATATTCCTTTTGTATATATTATACCTAAATTTTCGCGTCAAATGGGCACGCATAGTACGCGCTCCCACAATTAAGCGCACAAAGATACAAAAAAAAAACAATATTTACAAATTTTTTTACAAAAAAATGCAAAAATTATACATTTTCATGACAAAATGCTATTTTTTGGCACAATTTTGCAGAAAAATGTGCAAAAAACAATATTTTTTTGTATCTTTGTAGCCGATTTCGTTAAGTCCGCGAAAAATGGCAAATGAAGCAATCCGGTTTGGGGCAAAACTGCTGCCCGTTTCCAGTCCGTTGGTGATGGCAATCATCAACGCCACGCCGGATAGTTTTTTTGCTCCGAGTCGTGCCTCCAATCAGGCAGATTTGCGTGCTGCCGTTCAGCGTGCTGTGGATGAAGGAGCCGACATCCTGGATATAGGTGCCTGCTCCACCCGACCATCCGTGCAAAACGGCAAACAGGTTCTTGTCGATGCCGAGCAGGAGTGGCAACGATTGAGCATGGCACTGGGCGTCGTGCGGGAGATGAACTGCGGTCTGCCTGTGTCCGTCGATACCTTCCGCCCTGAGATAGCTCGCCGGGCGATCGAACAGTTCGGCGTGGAGATGATCAACGACATATCCGGAGGTGCAGAGCAGATGTTCAGCCTGGTGGCAGAGAAGAACGTGGCGTACGTACTCACCTACCACCGCCCCGCGGATGCGCCAGCTACCACCGGTCATCTGCTGGCCGATTGCATGGATTACCTCAGCCGCAGGGTGGATCTCTTGCATCGCCTCGGCGTTAGCGATGTGGTCATCGACCCGGGCTTCGGGTTCAACCAGTCGGTACAGCAAAGTCTGTTCCTATTGGATAACCTGCGCGCGCTCACGCATATCGGCTGCCCCATACTCGCAGGTATCTCGCGCAAGCGCATGGCGTACGAGCCTCACGGACTAACGCCCGAGACCTGCCTCGAGCCGACGCTCAACCTCGAGCGCCAAGCCCTGGAGCAAGGTGCCGCCATCCTCCGCGTCCACGACATAACCGCCACTAAAAAAATGATAACAATGAAAGGTAATTAGGCTTTCGTCTTTGAGCGAAGCGGTCTTTTGTCTTTCGACTAAAATAAACAACATGTTTTTCGGCTTCAAAGACCTCATAGACATCCTGCTCGTAGCCTTGCTGCTATACGAAGCATTCCGCATACTGCGTCTCTCCGGCGCCGGCAACCTGTTCTGGGGCATCCTTGCCTACGTGGTGCTATGGTTCCTCGTGTCGTTCGTGTTCCGCCTCGAGCTGACAGGAGCGGTCTTCAACTTCATCGGTAGCGCCGGCGCTGTGGCACTCGTGGTCATCTTCCAGGAGGAGATACGCGGTATGTTCAACCGCATCGGCTCGCGCATGAGCAATGTGAGCAACGCCCAACTCGGGCGATTCCATCAGGATAAGCCCGCCGCCTGGCTCACCGATCAGCAGATCGACCAGGTGGTGCTCGCCTGCGAACATATGTCCGAAGGCAAGGTGGGAGCACTCATCGTCATCACCGCCGAGCAAGACCTCGAGGAATACGAGCAGACAGGCGAGATAGTCAATGCCGACATCTCCGCCCGCATGATCGAGAATATCTTCTTCAAGAACACCCCGCTGCACGATGGGGCACTCATCATACGCGACGGACGACTGCACGCCGCAGCATGTATCCTGCCCGTTTCCAAGAGCCAATCCATACCCAAGCATTACGGCCTGCGCCATCGCGCCGCACTCGGACTAACCGAGAAGTCCGATGCACTCTGTATCGTGGTCAGCGAGGAGACCGGACGAATCAGTATCGCACACGATAGCAAAATCAGCACAGTCAAACTCGCTGCGCTCAAAGACAAACTGCAACATAAATAATACTATATATATGGACTACAAAAGAACACTCATCACAGCGGCCTTGCCGTACGCCAATGGCCCTGTACATATCGGTCACCTTGCCGGCGTGTATGTGCCGGCGGATATCTATGCCCGTTACCTCAGGCTCAAGGGGCAGAACGTCCTGTTCGTCTGCGGTAGCGACGAGCACGGTGTACCCGTCACCATCCGCGCGCGCAAGGAAGGTATAACCACCCAACAGGTGGTCGACCGCTACCACGAACTCATCAAGCGTTCGTTTGCCGACTTCGGCATATCGTTCGACATCTACTCGCGAACCACATCCGACATCCATCACAAGTTTGCCTCGGATTATTTCCGCAAGCTGTATGACGAAGGCAAGTTCATCGAGCAGACCTCCGAACAGTTCTACGACCCCGAGACCGGTCACTTCCTCACCGACCGTAATATCCGCGGCGAGTGCCCGCATTGCCACAGCCTTGGCGCGTATGGCGACCAGTGCGAGAAGTGCGGTTCGACCCTTTCGCCCGAGGAACTGATCAACCCTTACAACGCCGAAACCGGCAACCCGCTCGTGAAGCGTCCTACCTCCCACTGGTATCTGCCTCTGGATCAGTACCAGCAGTGGCTCGAGCAATGGATACTCGAGGAACACAAGGAGTGGCGCTCGAACGTGTACGGTCAGTGCAAATCCTGGCTCGACGGCGGTCTGCGTCCCCGTGCCGTGACCCGCGACCTCGATTGGGGAATACCCGTGCCCGTAGAAGGTGCGGAAGGTAAGGTGCTCTACGTCTGGTTCGATGCACCTATCGGCTACATCTCCAACACCAAGGAGCTCTGCGACGCACAGCCCGAGAAGTACGGCAAGTGGGAAACGTGGTGGAAAGACCCGTCAACACGCCTCATCCACTTCATCGGCAAGGATAATATCGTCTTCCACTGTATCGTCTTCCCCGCCATGCTCAAGGCGGACGGCTCGTATATCCTGCCCGACAACGTACCATCCAACGAGTTCCTGAACCTCGAGGGCGATAAGATCTCCACCTCCCGCAACTGGGCAGTGTGGCTCAACGAGTACCTCGACGACTTCCCCGGTAAACAAGACGTATTGCGCTACGTACTCACCGCCAATGCACCCGAAACCAAAGACAACGACTTCACCTGGTCGGACTTCCAGGCACGCAACAACAACGAGCTCGTGGCTATCTACGGCAACTTTATCAACCGCGCGCTGGTGCTCACCGGCAAGTACTTCGACGGCAAGGTGCCCGCACAAGGCAACCTCTCCGACTACGACCGTCAGACCATCCAAGAGTTCTGCAACGTCAAAGCCGAGCTGGAGCGCCTGTTGAACGATTTCCGCTTCCGCGATGCGCAGAAGGAGGCTATGAACCTCGCGCGTATCGGCAACAAGTACCTCGCCGACACCGAGCCGTGGAAACTCGCCAAGACCGACCTGCCGCGCACGGCCACCATCCTCAATCTGTCGCTGCAGATTGCCGCCAACCTGGCTATCGCCTTCGAGCCGTTCCTCCCCTTCTCCTCCGCCAAGCTCCGCGAGATGCTTGCGCTCGAGACCTTCAACTGGGAGTCACTGGGTAGCACCGATCTGCTCGCTGAAGGTCACCAACTCGGTGAAGTATCCCTGCTGTTCGAGAAGATCGAGGACGCACCTATCCAAGCACAGCTCGACCGCCTCGCACGCATCAAAGCCGAGAACGAAGCAACTGCCCAAGCCGAGGCGCTCAAGAACTGGCAACCCGCTCCCATCAAGCAGGCTACCACCATCGATGAGTTCGACAAGGCGGATATCCGCGTCGGCACGGTGCTCGAATGCACCAACGTCAAGAAGTCCGACCGACTCCTCCAACTCCGCATCGACGATGGTATGGGCGGGCGAACCATCCTCTCCGGTATAGCACAATCCTACCCCGACCCCTCGGTGCTCGTAGGCAAGCAGGTGCTCTTCATCGCCAACTTCCCGCCGCGGAAGATGATGGGCATCGAGTCGCAAGGCATGGTGCTCTCAGCCGTCGATGCAGATGGCAAGCTGGTTGTCACCACCGTCACCGCACCCGTACGCAACGGCGCACAAGTAGGATAAATGGTGAAAGGTGAAAGGTGAAAGGTGAAAGTACAAGATTAAAGGAATAAAAGCAAAACGGCGCATCAACTACGATGCGCCGTTTTGTTGGCTGTATAGATCGTTGTGATGCCGAACGTCAGCGGCTGCGCCTGGGCATCGGCGAATCCCGCATCGCGCAGGTGCTTTAGGAAATCCTCACCGTATGGGAAGTGCTTCACCGAGCGGTTCAGGTACGAGTAAGCACCTTTGTCCTTGCTCAGCATGTTGCCCACCGCGGGCAGTATATGCGTGAAGTACAGATCGTAGCCCCAGCGTATAAGCGGGTTCGTGGGGTACGAGAACTCGAGTATCATCAGTTGTCCGCCCGGCTTGAGTACGCGCTCCATCTCCCGCAGTCCCTCATCCATATCCGCGAAATTCCTCACGCCATAGGCGCAGGTCACTATATCGTACGACGCATCCGCATAGGGCATAGCCTGCGCGCTGCCGTAGTCGAACGATCGATACCTGTCACCTGCCCGGCACACCCCTGACGCAGTATCTCTATCGTCAAGTCCGCCGTGCCGATAGCCACATCCAGCACGACTGACGGCTGACCGCTGACGGCTGACCGCTGACCGCTGACTGCTGACTGCCGGCGGAGCATTCCTACCGCCTTCCGTCGCCAACGCTTGTCGATGTTCAGCGACAGCAGATGATTCAGCCGGTCGTACGTCCCCGCTATTCGGTCGAACAACTGACCGATATGTTGTTTCTCGTTTTCCATTACAGTAAGTTCATGATATCCGTAATCTTGGGCACGATATAGGTAGCCGTTTCGTCGGTTGTGCCCTCGTGAATCCATATCTGGTCAATGCCGGCGGCTTTCGCACCGGCGATATCCGATGAGTAACTGTCGCCTATCATGACAGCCTCCGCAGCCTGCACGCCGTTGCGCGCCAAGGCGATCTCGAAGATTCCGGGCTGAGGTTTGTTGATGCCCACCTCCTCGCTGATGAGTATGTGCGTCAGGCAATCCGCCAAACCCGAGTGCGCGAACTTGTAGTACTGCACCTCCTTAAATCCGTTGCTCACGATGGTGAGCGGGTACTTGCCTGCCAGGTAGCGTACCACCGGTGCTGCGTCGGGCATCATGCAGAAGTAGTGATTCGTCAGCCGC
>CADBYS010000029.1 GCA_902798965.1 uncultured Bacteroidales bacterium
TATGTATTACAAACTGATACGACATACACTATTGGAAAGTTTCGAAAGCAAGGACGGGAATCGTCATGATGTGGTAATAGGCACCCTATACAAGGTGCATCATTACTTCAACCACCGCACAGGAGTGACTGTTGAAGTGCTGACGCCTCTTTGCGACACGATGGAGTTTGCCGACTCGATGATTCTGCCGCTCGTGTACAGGGTGGATGTGACTCGCAGCTCACGCTTAGGGCGGCTGACACCTAACCTACAGCAAGTACCCGGACATGACGACATCCGCATCCATACCGGCAGATCGAGATTATCGGATATATACGTGACGTTGGATGAGGAGCGGAAGTTAACCAAACGCTGGTACCGAGAGAAACTGACAGGCGAAGAGACGCGCCTGGAGATAGGGAACTTATGGCAAAGGTAGAATTTGACATAGGCATTGATTCGGTGCGGGGGATATTGATGGGGAGCGATCCGTATTATATCCGCCGCTATCCGGACAAGGACGGGAAGGTGATGCATATCGTGCAAGCACGGCCTGACCGCTCCGGCCATGTGGCTACCCAAGCCGAACGGCAGAACCGCATTGACTTCGCGGAGCGTTATGGCGCCCAACGCCACGCGGAGTTCATGGAGCGGAAGTGGAAAAACCAACTCGAATTATCATTCGAATAGACCGCTGACGCTAAAAGAAAAAAGACCGTAGCCTGTGGCTACTCAAAGACAAAAGCCTAAAATGTATTAGTGCTGACAACTATTCGGCTTTGAGCGAAGCGTTCTTTGAACGAAGTGGTCTTTTATCTTTGAGCGCACGAAGTAAGCGGTCGATATATTAACAACCTAAACCTTAACTATTTATGGCAAAAATCACATTACATGGAATGTTTGCCCGCGTGAAGGGCAAATTCAACCGGTCGGAGACCTTGTATTTCAAGGGTTGTCCGTGCAAGAAGGAACAGCTTGGTGTTGACCTGCTGAACCCGAGTAAGTCGAAGCACGCAAAGAACGTGCAGGCACAAAACGCGCTGAAAACAGCGGCAGCGGCTGCGAAGACTGCGCTGGCTGATCCATCGGAGCGCGCAACGCTGGAAGCTGCGTTCAACGCGCAGAAGAAGTACAGCTCGCTGTTCGCTTACACCGTGGCGCAGAAGTACGTGAATCCCTTCGGGGACTAAGATTTCTGTACGGATTCCACGGATCGAACGGATTGCAATGAATCTTGGTGGGTCAAAAATTGCCCAAAATAATCCAAAATTATTACAATGGATTATATAGGTCAACAACTACCAACAACAAACAACAACTACAATGGCTCTTTATGGTTCACGAATTAAGCGAATTAAACGAATTACGATGAATCCGTAAGATCCGTGAGATCCGGACAGCTTAACAATTTAACCGTTTAACCAATTAAAAACCTTAACTATTATGGCAAAAGTAGAATGGAGTGCCGGTATCGACAGTGTATCCGGCGCACTGAGTAAACCGAGTAAGAGTGGTCAGCACTCGTGCAACAAGATGTTGCTTGGCACGCACCGCGTAGCCGCGACCACGAGTAACAAATGTAACCGCTTGTATCTGCGCAAGAAAGTGGAGCGTTCCACCGAGCCCACCGCGGACGAGCTCGCAGCTCGTACGCGATTCAGCATCGTGTCGGCGCAGGTGGCACAGCGCAAGAAAAACCTGGCAACGATGAACCAGGATCGCGAGGCGTTCGAGGCGCAGAAGAACACCCCGGGCGGCAAGAAGACCCTGACCTCGTACCTGTGGATGGTTGTTGGTGCTGCCTACGACGCCGAGCACCAAGGGTAAGTAATCTGCCTGCGGGTGTGGGTTAGAACAAAAACCTAAAAAACACTGCTTGCGGGTTGCTGTGCTTTGCACGTGAGTCTTAGCTTGCTAAGGTGCTCTTTCAAGTAAACTTGACGATCCCCTTATCAATCTAATCCTCACCTCTGCGAGGCGCAAACCCGCAAGCAGCAATAAACCTAAAT
Source organism: uncultured Bacteroidales bacterium (assembly GCA_902798965.1). Lineage (GTDB taxonomy): Bacteria > Bacteroidota > Bacteroidia > Bacteroidales > Paludibacteraceae > Colicola. The sequence continues at coordinate 1,989 of CADBYS010000029.1, forward strand.
AAACCCATTGATCAATCCATTGGATTATATTAGTCCAAAATGTCCCAAAATAATCAAAAATTCATTGGGATTTTGGGATAATTTTTGGTAATTGAGCGATTATTTATGATTTTTGCAGGGCTGTTGTGCGTTGCTGCCTGTGGTGCATTGATAAGCTCCTGCAACGTCACCCGCACCGTGACAACCTCCAGCCAGTACGTCCAGCGCGGCGACACAACCGTCCTGATTCAGAGCAAGACGATTGAATCTTACGATGCCAGCAAAAGGCTATGACAAGGGACTAAGTGACCAAGTACCAAGTACCAAGTGACAAAAAGAGCCGTGTGAGCGGCTTTTTTTGTTAAATAATTTGCAAATGTCATTTTTTTTTCGTATATCCCCTTATACCTTAATATATTCGTCTTCGGGTTGCCGGTTGAGTAGGATATCGGTAATCACATCCTCTACGTGCGTTTGTATGGCGCGGCGCAGGGGGCGTGCGCCATAGCGCGGGTCGGAACCTTCCTTGATGATGCGTTCGCGTACCTCCGGCGAGATGCTTACCTTATAGCCCATCACGGCGGTGCGTGCCAGCAATCCGCTCAGTTCGATATCCACGATGCGTTCCAAGGCTTCGCGCTGCAGGGCGTGGAAGAACACCACAGCATCCAGTCGGTTGACGAACTCCGGCGGGAAGGTACGATTCAGTGCCTTGGTAAGGATTGATTGCGAGGTGCGTGCATCAAGCTGCGAAGCCTCGAAGCCTATACCTGCGCCTTGCTCTGCCAACTGACGCGTGCCTACGTTCGAGGTGAAGATGATGATCGTGTTGCGGAAATCCACCGTGTGTCCCTGGCGGTCAGTCAGTCTGCCTTCGTCCAGCACTTGCAGCAGCACGTTGAAGATATCCGGGTGGGCTTTCTCTATCTCGTCGAACAGGATGATCGAGTACGGCTTGCGGCGCACGGCCTCTGTCAGTCGTCCGCCATCCTCGTGTGCCACGTATCCCGGAGGTGCTCCTACCATCAGCGAGGCGGTATGTTTCTCGCCGTACTCCGACATGTCGAAGCGGATGAGTGCATCCTTCGAGCCGAACATCTCTTCCGCCAGGCATTGTGCCAGGTGCGTCTTGCCTACGCCCGTCGGCCCCAGGAAGAAGAACGAACCGATAGGTCTGCCCGGGTCAGCCAATCCCAGACGCGAACGGCGTATAGCTTTCACCACTTGGTTGATAGCCTCGTCCTGCCCGATGACGCGCGAGCGCAGTTCGCGGTCGAGATGCCGCAAGCGTTCGCTCTCGGCGGTTGCTACACGTTGTACGGGAACGCCAGACATGATACTTACCACTTCCGCCACATCCTCGTCCGTCACTACAGTGGGCGAGTCGGCTGCAGGCTCTTCTTGTCCCTCTGCCGGCTCAGCTTCGGGAGCGGGCTTGCTGCGTGAAGCAAGCAGGGCACCTACCTCATCCAGCACGTCGATGGCTTTGTCGGGGAAAGCACGATCGGTGATGTAGCGCTCCGACAATCGCACGCACGCCTCAATAGCCTCAGGCGAATACTCCACATGGTGGTAATCGCTGTAGTACGGCGCCAGTTGCTGCAATATATCCTTGGTCTCATCGGCTGTGGTAGGCGGAATGATGATCTTCTGGAAGCGGCGCTCCAGGGCACCGTCCTTCTCTATCGTCTTCTTGTATTCCGCCAGGGTCGTAGCGCCGATGCACTGTATCTCTCCGCGTGCCAGGGCGGGTTTGAGTATGCCTGCCGCATCTAAGGAGCCGGAGGCGTTGCCTGCACCCATCAGGGTATGTATCTCGTCGATGAAGAGGATGATCTCGGGGTGCTTGCGCAGTTCGTTGAGCACGTTTTTCATGCGCTCCTCAAACTGTCCGCGGTATACCGTACCGGCTACCAGCACCGCCAAGTCGAGCGAGATGATACGTTTGTTCTGCAGTTCGGGGATATCGGCATGTATCAGGCGTTCGGCTAATCCTTCTACGATTGCTGACTTGCCTACACCCGGATCGCCGAGCAAGATAGGATTGTTCTTTCTGCGGCGAGACAGGATACGCAGCACGCGCGTAATCTCTTGCTCGCGCCCTACTACGGGATCCAGCTTGCCGTCCATGGCCAGTTTGGTCAGGTCACGACCATAAGCATCCAATGCCGGCGTGTCGGATTTGCTTTTCTCTTTCGACTTCTGACTTTCGACTTTCGACTCTTCTGCGCCATCCGCCATCACGCGTTCAGGCTTGGGGTACAGTGCCTCTACGGATTCGTAGGTTACATTATACTCATTGTCCAATATGATAGCGGGGTAGTTGATGCGTTCGCGCAGGATAGCCAGCAGCAGATGGATAGAGCCGGCAACATCCGCACCATACGCATCCCGCTCGATGCCTACCAGACGGATGATACGCTCGCTGCCGGAGGAGAGATGAACCGTGGTGTTGTCCACCTGCTCAGGCGGATCTTTGCGCATGTGGTCGTCCAATATCGTTTTGAATCGATGTATATCCACATTGCACTTGGTCAGGATATCGTAGGCTGTACCTTCACCCACACGGATGATACCGAGCATCAAGTGCTCGGGACAAACCTCTTTGTTGCCAAGACGAACAGTCTCTTGGCCTGCATACGTGATGATGTTTCGTAGTCGTGTTGTATAATCCATAATAACTATCTTTCGTCTTTTATCTGTAAAAATGCCATGCCAAGCCTGCGCGGAACATAGGCGGGTTGAGCGGGTAGCCCGGCATGGAGTTGTAGTTGGGTTCCATGAAGTGTCCGTTCAGGTGCTGGTACTCGGCAAAGAACCTGAGCCTAAGCAGCCGGACATAGAAGTTGGCATACACATTGATGATAGGGTAGTTGCCCACCTTGGTATCGCTCTGCACGCAGAATTGCGACGTGGCGGGGCAAAGCAGCGGCGCGTAGTATGCCGTGTGATACCGCAGATTCACACCCAACTGTGCATCCATCGCGCGAAACCATAAGCCGTGATAATACAGGTTCGTATAGAGTGCAATATCCGGCAAGGGAAGTACGGCTGATGTCGAGTGTTGCCACACCACATGGTTCTCCCAGTTCACCCAAGGCGTAGTCAAGTCAACATGGGCATTCACCGCCAGCACCTGCACATTGCCGTTGTGTTGTTGTGGCAGTCCCTGGCGGTCGAAGTAGATGAGGCGGGATATATTCTCGAAGCTCACATCCAGCGACGGTTTGATCCATTGTGTGGGATAAGCTATCGTGCCGCCTACGTAGAAGCGATAAATCTTCGCGAAGTTGTTATCCCAACTGAAATGATTCGACCAGTAGTGCTGAAAGTAAGGTGACGGTGTCTGGTTGCGGATGAAGGCCTTGGCAAGCAGGGTAAGCGAGTCCTTGCCCAAACGAAAACCTCCGTCGATATGACCGTTGACCTGGAACTCGCCTATCTTGTAACCCACCAGACACACCTCGCCGTCAAAGCCGTAGTGGATATACTTCGTGTTGCGCATATACAACGCACCGCCTACAAACACGTTGTTATGCCAATTCTCGCTTGTGCCCAGTGTATCGTCCTGCCAGGTAAAGCGCTGCGCCTCATGGCGCGCAAACACATCGAATCCGAAGCGCATCAGCCGGTTGAACTCCTCGTGGAAGGTCACATCCAGCGTGTTGCTGATGGTCAGCACGTTCGCTGTATCCCGGGTCGAGGAATGCACGGTATCGTAGGTATGCGTGTAGAAGCCTTGCTTGGCTTGTTTCTCTATGTAACGCTTGGTTGCCTCGTGCACATCGAAAGCGTGGCGTATAGTCAGCAGCGGCACGCTGTCCGCCGTGCGGAACGTGTAGGAGTGGTTGACGTAACCTGCCAGGTATCGCGTGCCGGACATCGCCGTCAGGTTGACATCTATATCCTCGGTGTTAAGCACGCCACCCAGGTCGGTAGGGTTGGTTATGCCGCCATTCTCGAAGTTTGAGTGCGTTGCAAAGTCAAACGCGCCATGGATAGCATAGTTCTCGCCGCTGTAGGAGAGGAACATATCACCGTTCACCACTTTGGCTTCCTGACTGGCGTAATGCCCGATGGAGTTGAGGTAGTTGATTTGTCCGCCTACGTTCAGGTCTTCGCGGATATTACCGGTTAGCAACAGTTCCAGGTCATTCTGGTCGCGGTAGGTCTTGAAGCCTTTGCGGTACGAGATGGTGGAGAAAGGCAGGTTCGTTCGGAAGAACCGAGTCTTCTCGGGTGTTATTATATAAGGTGCGTACGCGTGTACGAACGGATTGTCGGTAGGGTATTGCCGGTCGAAGTACAGTTTGGGCTGAACGGGCGATACCAGATTGCCGTTGTACGCCAGGCTCATACTGTAATCGTTGAGCAGCGTTTGCATAGGGTAGTTCAGCTGCAAGGTGTCCGGCAAGTCTTGCAGCGTATCGGGAGTAATAAGCATAGGAGAGAAATGCCACGTCCGCAGTGCGGGCGTTGGCATTTTCTCCTTACCGACCACCGCAGTGGTCAACAGTAAGATACAAGAGATGATAGTCAGTCGTTTAGTCATTCATCGTCTTGTGCTGCTCAAGTGGCAAAGCTTATGCCTTTGCAGCCTTGCGTGCACGAAGTTTCTTTACCTCCTCTTGCAGCTCTTCGATCTCGCGATTCTGGTTGTTGATGGTCTTCAGCAGACCGTTCAACTCCTCGTTCTCGATGGTTGTCGGATACTGTTCCTCTACTCTCTGCAGGAAGTCCGAAAGGATGTTCATGTAGTTGATGAACGCATCGTAAGCCGACTCATAGTGCGTATTGCCGGCATTGATGTGATTCATGTACAGGAAGTTATCCGCTACCTGCAGGTGCAGCCAGTCGCGCTTCAGGTTCTTGTCCTGGCACAGATGTACGCGCTCCGATACGGCATACAGCTTGTTCAGCGCCTCTTGCTGCAGGTCGTTGCCTACGAACGGCGACAGGTCTTTTGCCTCGCCGCACCATGTGTTGGCGAACGGAACAGCCAGCGAGTCAACAGCAGCTTTCTTGCCTGCCTCCGACGGGGTGAGGAAGCCGATCTCTTTCTCCAGTGCGTAGTACGGTATAGCCTTCAGGAACTCGAAGATACCCGTAGCGGCTTGCTGACGAATACCGAACGTCTCGGCGCCCAGCCAGATGTTCACTACATCTTCCTCCTTCGGCAGATCTACGATCTGACGTGTGAACTTCTCGGCATCCATCGGATAGCCTGACCACGAAGAGTCAGAGAACAAGAATGCCAGCGAGTCGGACATCTGCGTGTTGCGCAGCAACAGTTTGATCTTCGGAGCAGCGGCCGATGAATAAACGTAGTTAGCCGACTTCCACGACAGCAGGTGCTTCGAGCCCTCGGTCATGCAGGTCTTGTAACCCAACTTCTGAGCCATCAGTGCATACTCGTCATCGAACAGCAGTTCGGTGTTGAAGATAGCAGTTGATTTCTGACCGAACAGCTGGTCAACCTTCTCGGCATGTAGCTTAACCTGAGCTGCAAACTCATTGGCATCGTACTGCGAAGCCAGCGAGTAAGCGTACGGCATAGCTACGAACTCAACGCACTTGGTAGCAGCCAAAGCCTTCAGGCTGTCGATCATCTCGGGTACGAACTGCTCGAACATCTCAAGCATCTCACCCGATACGGCCATCGCGCAGTGGAACTTGCCATGACTGAGGCGGATCATCTCCTGCAACGTCTGGCACAAGGGCAGATAGGAGGTCGATGCCAGGTACTGTACCTGATCCTCGCTCTGCATATCCTCGTAGTAGTAGTGGTCGGCACCGATGTCAAAGAAGCGATAACGTTTCATGCGGAACGGTGCATGCATCTGGAAGCAAAAACATATATTTTTCATAAGGCAATATATTTAATTCTTTTGTTAATGATTAATTTCTCGAAATATCGAAAAGTCGAAATATCGATATATCGAAGTATTACAGCGTGTGATTGATCACACCGTCGTAGATGTGACGCACCTTCAGTCCGGCGTCGTACCACTTGATGTTATTCACCTCTTCACGGCCAAGTTCGCTCAGCGACTTGTACATAGCCGGGTACTTGACTATCGCATAGATAGCATCGGCCATGGCGTCGATATCCCAATAGTCGGTCTTGATGGCGTGCGTCAGGATCTCTGCGCAACCCGACTGATGGCTGATGATCGACGGACAGCCTACCTGCATGGCTTCCAGCGGCGATATACCGAACGGCTCACTTACCGATGGCATAATATATACGTCGCTCTCGCACAGCATCTCTTGTACCTGCTTGCCGCGCATGAAGCCCGGGAAGTGGAACTTGTCGGCTATGCCGCGTTTGGCTACCAGGTCAATCATCTCCTGCATCTTGTCGCCCGAACCGGCCATCACGAAACGTACGCCGTCGGTCTTGGCCAGCACGCGAGCTGCGGCTTCTACAAAGAACTCCGGTCCTTTCTGCATCGTGATACGACCCAGGAACGTTACAAGTTTGTCCTTCCTCGGATGTTTCACGAACTCTTCGGGATTAGGCAGCGGCTCAACGGCGTTGTGTACCGTGGAAACCTTGTATGCCGGTATGCCGTACTTCTCGATTACCGTTTGACGCGTCAGGTTACTTACGCACATGATATGGTCAGCTTCCTCCATACCGCGTTTCTCGATCGAGAACACCGTCGGGTTCACATTACCGCGTGAGCGGTCGAAGTCCGTGGCATGTACGTGGATCACCAGCGGCTTGCCGCTGATGTGCTTGGCGAACACGCCTGCAGGATATGTCAGCCAGTCGTGCGAGTGGATGATATCGAAGTCCAGCGAGTGTGCCAGCACCGAGGCTACTGCCTCGTAGTTGCTGATCTCCTCAAGCAGGTTGTCGGGGTAGCGACCCGAGAAACCGATGCAACCCAGATCATCCGTACCGATACGTGTGTAATCGTAATGGATGCCGTTCCTTAGGTGATAGAACTCCTCGGGTGACATACGTCCCTCCATGCGCTGGCGAACGTAGTTGTAATCCACATCCTTCCATACTACAGGAACACTGTTGGCACCGATAATGCGCAAGAACGACTGATCCTCGTCACCCCAGGGCTTGGGGATAACGAAGGTGATCTGCATGTCCTCCTGTTGTGCCATACCGCGGGTCAAGCCGTAACTGGCTGTTCCTAAACCTCCGAGGATATGAGGGGGAAATTCCCATCCAAACATTAATGCTTTCATAGTGCTCCTCCTATTTTTGTTCGTTATTCTCTTCCGCTGCCGATTGCTCTTCCAGCTCGCGCAGTTCGTTATATACCGACAGGGCTGCGGCTACGCTCGGAGCGTAACTCATACCGCCGTGTCCTTTGTACGGCGGGTTGCCGTCGTAAATCTCGTTGAGTGTACCTATGCACAGCTCGCTCATCTCTGCCTCGAATCCTACCAGCAGCCGGCGCATGAAGCTCTCGCCGCTATGCTGATATACGCGCAGGTAAGCCTTACCGTAAGCCGAAAGGGTCGATGGCCATACGGGTCCGTTGTGGAAGTTACGGTCGCGCTCCAGCTGGCCGCCACGGTACAGCGGACGGTAGTTGCCGCTCTTCGGCGACAAGGTACGCAAGCCCTTGGGCGTGTACAGCTCCTTCGTGCAAATATCCACAATGGCTTTCTGCTGACGCTTGTCGAGCGGCGAGTACGGCAGCGATACAGCCCAAATCTGATTCGGACGAACCTCCTTGTCCTGGTAGTTGTCCACTACGTAGTCGTTCAGGTACAAGCCGTTCCAGAACGTGCGAACGAAAGCATCGCGCGTCAGTTCCGACTGATACTCCATCAGTTCGGCTTTATGCTCTTTGCCGGCAGCCTTCAGCAGCTCGGTAGCGAAACACATGGCGTTGTACCAGTAAGCGTTGATCTCCACTACATATCCTGTACGCGGGGTGATCGGACGACCGTCCTCCATTGCGCACATCCAGGTTGCCGGACGCTGTGTGCCGTCCACCCAGAGCAGACCGTTGTGGTGCAACATGGCACGCGGGTGCTTCTGCTGGCGGTAGAAGGCGATGATATCCTGTACCAGGTCGCCATACTGCTCTGCTACCTCCTTGATATCCACATAGTGGGTGTATTCCTGTATAGCATAGATGAACCACAGCAGCGAATCGGGCTCGTCCATATCGGCCAGTTTGATGCCTTCACGCTCGCCGCCCAGGAACGCACGCACCTCGGGTACGGCGGTCTTGTTCATGATCACGTCCCAGTATTCCGGGCGGTTGATGCCCATCGTGCAGGCACATACGGCGAAGAACTCGCTGCGGGCGTTGGCTTTGTACCACGGGTAGCCGGGCAGCAGGTAGCACTTGTCACCCTCGCGTTTGTAGAACTGCGATGCCGAGTTCTTGAGCCATGAGTACATATCGTTCTTGGCCATACGGCGCTCGGCTTCTTTCTCCCACAGCTGTTTCAGGCCTGCGGGTTTCAGTTCGCTGATGCCGGCACTGAAGATAATCGACTCACCCTTGCGCATCTGTACCTCGAAGTAGCCGGGAACCATCTGATCCTCCTTGTACTCGAATCCGCGCTCTTTCTCCTTGCGGTAGCGGATGCCCGAATACCAGTGCGGGTCGTGTACGTACTGCACTTGTTTGTTGAACTGCATGTACAGTTTGGGCAGCGAGCCGTACAGCCCGCATACGCGGCCGTTGGGAATCTCGTCCATGTTAGTGTTTGCCATACCGTTGGCGTGCGTCAACTCGTTGATGTCGCGGAAAGCCAGGAACGGCTTGAAGCGCATCGTGGTTGCCGAACCTGAATCCAGCAAGGTGTAGCGGATCAGAATACGCGGCTCGAAGCTCACTAACATGTGCTCCTTGGTTAGTACTACACCACCTACGCGGTAAGTAGTCTTACTGATAGTGATGCAGTCGAACTCGCGAATGTACTTGTGGCCATTCGGCGAGAACTGGTTCTCTTCATACTCGTGCAACCCCAGGTTGAAGGCTGCGCCGTGCTGAATGATCGTTTCGTCAAGCGACGATAGGAGCACGTAATTATGCTCACCTACCGGCACGACCAACTGACCATGGTACTTGCGCGTGTTGCACCCCACAAGGGTGGAAGCACAATACGCACCCGCACGGTTGGTCAGAAGTAGCTCTTTGCTCAAGCTACGCTCGAGGTTAACGAGCAAGGTCTTGTCAAAATTTAAGTAACTCATATGTGCGTGTTTTTAACGTATTATTTGCTTAGTTGTACTTGCCGCCGAACTTCGTCTCCACTTCGGCAACAATGTGGCGGAGGTTCTGCTCATGTTCCTTCTTGCAGATGAGTAGCACATCGCCGTTCTGCGCCACGATCATGTCGTTCAGTCCCTCAATCACTGCCAGGTGTCCTTCCGGCAGGGTGACCACATTCCCCTCACTCTCGTAGAACAAGGTGTTGCCACGCAGCGGCACGTTCCGGTTCTCATCTTTCTTGCCCAGGTCGTACAGCGAGCCCCATGTGCCCAGATCGCTCCAACCGAAGTCGGCATAGATCACCCGCACGTCCTGTGCTTTCTCCATGATGCCATAGTCCAGACTGATGCTCGGGCAGGTGGGGAACTTCTCCTGTATGAATGCCTCTTCCTTGGGGGTGCTCATCAGTTCGTCACCTTCCCTGAACACATCGGCAATCAGCGGCTGATGTGTGCGGAACGCCTTGCGGATAGCGCGGATGTTCCAGAGGAAGATACCACTGTTCCACAGGAACTCGCCGCTCTCGTAGAACACTTTTGCCAGCTCCAGGTTCGGCTTCTCGGTGAACGTCTTAACCGGCAGTACGGCATTCTCTGTATCGCTTTCGACTTTCGACTTTTGACTATCGACTTGTATATATCCGTAGCCCGTCTCGGGGCGTGTGGGTTTCATGCCCAGGGTGAGCAGACTGTCATGCTCGCTGATATGCTGCAAGCCGACTTTCAGCGTTTCGATGAACTTGTCCTCTCTGAGGATCAGATGATCGCTCGGCGTCACGATGATGTTCGCATGGCTGCGCGGATCGTTCCAGTCCACATCCGCTATACTCTTCACGCCCAGTTTCCTGCCCACCATGCCCGAGATGTGCGATATGGCGTACGCCACACAGGGTGCGGTGTTCCGGCGAGCCGGCTCGCATAGTATCTGCTCGGGCTTCAACTCGGGCAGCTGCTCGAGCATCAGATCCTTGTACAGCACGTTCGTTACGATCAGTATGTGCTCAATGGGCACCAGTTCGCGGAAGCGTTTAACGGTCATCTGCAGCAGACTCTCGCCTGTACCGAAAAAGTCCAAAAACTGTTTCGGACGGCTGTTCCTGCTCTCAGGCCAGAAACGACTGCCTATTCCTCCCGCCATAATCACGCAGTAATTATTCTCGCGGGCAAGTTTGTCAATGGTATTTGTCATATAGGATTTTTTGAGTTTCTTTCCTGTTTTTACAAATTTACGCTACAAAGTTACAAAAAATTTTTCAAATTTGCAAATATTATCGCAAAATATGTCAAAATATTTGCATTTTTCCATTTTTTGTAGTAACTTTGTAGCCGATTTTGGTAAAACTATGCAAAAATTGGTCAATATAGTGCTCGTTTTGGCGGTTGTCGGGTTGTGCTCGTGCATGCGTCCCGCGCAGCCTCGTCCGTACGGATATTATCGTATTGACGTGCCTGCGTACGGCTATCAACCCACCCGCCTGAGCGATTACCCGTATAGCTTTGAGGTTGCCGATATCGCGTATATCGATACCAAGGTGGACAACAGCGAGCCGTATTGGCTGGATATCGTCTATCCTTCCCTCAACGCGCGCATCCATTGCAGCTACAAGCCCATTAAGGGGAATCTGGGCAAGCTGACCGACGAATCCATCCGTTTCGTGTTCGATCATGCTATCAAGGCGGATGCTATACCAGAGCAGGGTTATAGCAACCCCGAGCAGCACGTGTATGGCGTGTATTACGATCTGGAGGGCAACACGGCATCGCCTGTGCAGTTCTTCCTCACCGATTCCACGCATCACTTTTTCCGTGCTGCCTTATATTATAATGCTATCCCCAACGCGGACTCCCTTGCTCCCGTCAACTCGATCATGCGCCGTGACATCCATCACCTTATCGAATCCTTCCAATGGCAATAATCTCACATATAGTAAATTGCGCTAAGGCGGGCAAAAAAATGTTGGTTCGCCTGATCGATCCCGACAAGTTCGATGCCTCCACGCTGTGCCCGGGCTTCGACTTCTACTTCGTAGGCGGCTCTACGGCTACGGACTGCACCGCCGTTGTCCGTGCTATCCATGCGGCCTGCAGCACACCCGTCATCCTCTTCCCCGGTAGCCCTACGCAGTTCACCCCCGAGGCGGATGCCTTGCTCTTCCTCACCCTGATGAACAGCCGCGACCCGCGCTTCCTGATCGACATGCATCTGCTCAGTGCTGATGCCATCGCTGCCTCCGGGATAGAGAGCATACCGATGGGCTATATCCTCATTGACGGTGGCCGCGAGAGTACCACGCAACGCATCACCTCGGCGCAACCGCTTTGTCCCGAAAATCCCGATGAGATCGTTCGCTACGCCCGTACAGCCGAACTATTGGGCAAGCAACTCATCTATCTCGAGGCAGGCAGCGGAGCTAATAACCCTGTGCCACAAGCAGTTATCAGTTCAGTCAAGCAGGCTGTTAGCATCCCCGTCATTGTAGGCGGAGGTATCTGCAGCCCCGAGCAAATGTCCGATGCCTTCGTAGCCGGTGCCGACCTCGTAGTCATCGGTAACCATTTCGAGCACCACCCCGAACAAATACCCCTGTTTCTTGACCGCTTGGCAACTAAACGTTGAAGTATATTTAGAAAATAAACATATATAAACACTGCTTTATGTGTTTGCCGTGCTACGTACGTGAGTATTAGCTTGTTAAGGTATCCATTCAAGCGAGCTTGACGGCTACCTTATCAATCTGATCCTCACCTCTGCGAGGCGCAAACCCACAAGCAGCAATAAACCCAAATAAACCCGTTGATCAATCCATTGGATTAGATTAGTCCAAAATGTCCCAAAATTAATCAAAAATTCAATGGAATATTGGGCAATTTTTTAGTAATTTTTGACTAACAAGAATCATCGTATTGGATTCATTGAAATTTATTTATGTTTATGGCTGATGTTGGCTGTTACTCGGAGAGTTATGGATTTGACTGCTACGGCACACGTCAAATTTATTTGAAAGGGTGACGTAGCAGACAAAGACATAAGTCAGGAACGGACAACAGACAACAGCAGGGTTTATTTAGGTTTATTTTCAAAAAAACATACAACATTATGAACACGGATGAGAAATTTATGACCATGGCGCTGCACGAAGCGCAGCTGGCCTTCGACCAGGGCGAGATACCCGTGGGTTGCGTGATCGTTGCCGACAATCAGATCATCGGTCGCGGCCATAACCTCACGCAGCTGCTCCACGACGTTACCGCTCACGCCGAGATGCAGGCCATCACCGCTGCAGCCGAGGCACTCAACGGCAAGTACCTGCAGGGTTGCACCCTCTACGTCACCGTCGAGCCGTGTATCATGTGTGCCGGCGCTATAGGCTGGGCGCAGATATCTCGGGTTGTCTATGGAGCAGCTGACCCTAAGCGAGGATTTCAAACCTTCGCGCCGCAAGCCTTGCACCCCAAATGTACGGTTACAGCAGGTGTCCTTGCCGACGACTGCCAAGCACTCATGCAACAGTTCTTCCAACTTAAACGCAAGTAACATGGCACAAATCCGCATTCTTATACTCAGTATGCTGCTCGGTTGTTTTGCCGTTGACACCGTAGCACAGGATGTCAACGTCTCTACCGCCGACACCACGCATCAGCGTGAAAAGAACATCGCGGTATATGAGCGTGTAGCGGCAGCCTTGCAGCCTAAGGCACAAGAATTATCCATGCCTGAGCTGGTCGTACAAGTGGCATTGCAGTTACTGGAGACTCCCTACCTCTGGGCATCGCTGGAGATGGAACCCGAGGCACTGCAGGTATTTCTGGATAAGACCGATTGTATCCTGTTTGTCGAACTGTCCTGTTGCATGGCGCTGACACTCAAGGGCAAACGGATCGTGCAAGCCGGTGACGGTACGCACTTTGCCATTCGCGACACACCCTCTCTAACCGATGCTACGCCATCCTACGACCTGCTATGCGACAATATACGCAACATGCGTTATAGGCTTGGAGTAGTTGATGGTTACGCCTCGCGAATCCATTACACTTCCGAGTGGCTGCTGCAGAACCAAACCAACGGTATCTTGCGCGAATATACGAGTGAGTTGGGGCAGGAGTTCGTGCAGACCTTCAGCTACATGTCCATGCATCCCAAGACCTATTACCAGCTCTCGCACGACGAGTGCGCCTTGGGCAAGATCCGCATGATTGAGGAACATCTCAGTGAACAGAAACCGTACTACCTTATCCCGCAGTCGGAATTACAAAAGAAAGAGGTAATAACGCAGATTCACAGCGGGGATATCATTACCTTCATCTCCCCGCGCGAAGGTTTGGATCTGGCACATGTGGCGATAGCTTATGAGCAGAACGGCGAGATGCATTTCATCCACGCCTCGTACGCTGCCAAGAAGGTCATCATCGAACCCCGCACCCTTGCCGACTATGCCACTCATGGCATTCGCATCTCCCGCCTCAGCCAAGTATCATCGCGGTAGGATAGCAACATTTCCCGGCTTGTTAACGACTGATAATACGCTTATTGGTCAGTAGTATCACGCCCAGTGTCATGCATTCTGCAACGGGGACGGCAAGCCACAGGCCTTGCGGGAAGATGAAGACAGGCATTAGAATAAATGCCGGAATAAGGAAGATCAGTCCTCGGAGCAACATATAGATCGTTGCCCGGGCGTTCTGCTCGGTGGCCTGGTAATAACCGATAATCGCCACATTCATGGCAAAGAAGATCGCCGAATACGCGAACAAGGGAAGGCCGTTGATAGCGATATCATAGGCTCTGGTGCCTGTTTGCAGGAAAAGGCCGACAAGGGGCTTGGCGCACAGGGTGAGGAAGGCTGTTGCCAGCACGCCGCAGACGGTAGCAGTGCTGAGGCTGATGCGGAAAGCTCGCTGCACGCGGTAGCGATTGCCTGCACCGTGATTGAAACTGATGATTGGTTGTGCCGACTGCGCCACCGCATTATTGACCATGAACACAATCGGATACAGATAGCAGGCAACACTGAAAGCGGCTACACCGTCTTCGCCTAATTCGCGGAGGAACACGTAGTTACCGGTCAGCAGCATCACAGACATGGTCAACTCGCCTAACATCGAAGGCACACCGCTGCGCGCCATATTACCCACGTTGCGGACGGTCTCCACCAAAGCCTCACGACTGAACTCCGGCCGGAGAAGCTTCACTTTCTCGGCTCGGAAGAAAAGATACCATAACACCATAGCCGCAGCCAACGCACAGCTGATCGACGAGGCGATTCCTACACCCGCGATACCCATCTGCATCGGGAACACGAACAGCCAATCCAAGAAGATATTCAGCAAGCCGGGAAAGATCTCCAAGGATGCGGCGAACTTGGGCGAGCCGTCCAAGCGGATGACGAAGGTGCCAATCAATTGGATGACGATGCAGATACAGCCCGGAAGGATTGCAAGCAGATAATCCTGACAGAAAGGCAAGAGCACATCGCTGCTTCCCAACAGTCGCAAGAACGGTATTCGAAACGCCAATACAGCCAGCGCCACAACAATCATCAGTAGCGTCGCTACCGCGAAGGCTTGGGTGATGTGGGTATTGGCTTCTTTGATGTTGTTTTGCGCCAGATGGATACTGGCGACAACAGATACCCCCGCACCGAACATCAGCGCAATGCCCGTTGTGATCAAAAACAAAGGCGCAACAATATTGATCGCTGCCAAGGCATTGCTTCCCACTCCCTGACCGACAAAGATACCGTCGGCCACCGTGAAGAGGGAGGCAAACACCATGGACAGCAACGTAGGATAGAACAGACTGTTAAACAGCGGACTAATCCTCGTCTTGCCAAAATCAATACTGTCTCTTCCTTTGTCTTTGAACTTGTTTGTCATCTGATTGTGAATATGCTTAATTGATCTTCTTGCCGCAGGCATAGACCTCTTGCGGTTGTGTGTGACTGATGCCGGATGGTTCTGCTGTCAGCAGGTCCTTGTCGAAGACGAGGAAGTCAGCGTCCTTGCCCACCTCTATTGAGCCTTTGCGGGCTTCGATACCGAGTTGCTTGGCGCCGTTTATGGTATAACCGATAAGCATCTCTTCTATGTTCATCCGCTCACTATCCGACGGGTACGGAGCGATGGTTCGTCCTACTTCATCGAAGCGGGTATGCTCATTGATCCAGCGGGTCATGCCCACCTCCATAGCGAGGTACGGACTCCAGTTCTTAAAATCGCCGTAGAACACTTCGTCGCTTGACCAGGTCACGTTAGCTCCGGTATTCCAAAGGGTCTTACAACGGTACATTTCATGCGCGCGTTTCTCGCCCAACAAAGCGGTATAGAGTTCAATCGGATTGCCGCCTATGTTGCCGCTGTGCCACCATGGGGTAAAATTGGCTGTTACGCCAAGCTTTGCAAAACGATCCAGATCGGCATCGTCCTGACTCCACAGGTGGGCGCATGTGACTTTCACACGGTATTGGTCGCCCAACTCTTTTCTGGCCATTTCTACGCCGTCCAACACCACGCGAGACGCTGCCTCACCGACGGTGTGAACATGCAGATCCAGTCCTGCCTCATTGAGTTCTTTGAGGATCTCAGCAACCTGCTGCGCATTGAACGCAGTAGCCCCCATTACACCGTCCGTATATGGTGTAACCATGGCCGCGGTCTCGATCTTCATCGTGCCGTCCATGAAGATCTTGAGCGTGTGTACCTTCATATGCTCCGTGTCGAACTCACGTTGGAAGCGTTTCACGCCCTCCATCGCCTCGCGAAGTTTCGCCGGTTGGGTGAGCACATAGCAGCCATCGACATAAATAGGCAGTTTACCCTCGATGTCCAATTGACGTAATTGCGCGTATATACGCTCCAAGATATCGTTGTGCTCCGGGAAACCGGCATCGAACACAGCGCTGACGCCATAAGCCGTACTGGATTCGATCCAGCGTGAGAGGGCTGCGCGGATCTGATCATCGGTTAGGCTCTCACGCAGTCCGTCAAACAAGAACGGCCAACTTGCTGTCTCGTAGGACTCACCGGTCAGATGTCCGTCCTTACGCACGAAATAGGCCAGTTCAGGCACCGGATCCGGCGTAGCATCGGTAATGCCGTGCGCGGCGAGAACCTTGGAGTTCACCCAGTTGCTGTGACAACCGATTTCCAGGACGATGAGTTCGTGGTCCGGACAGATGGCGTCGAGGTCGGCTATAGTGAGGTCCTCTCCGTTCAAGGCGGATTTCTCCAGCGCGAAGCGGTACCGATTCAGCCCGGGATTCTTTTGGATATAGTCTGCCATGAAATCCAGGCTTTCCTGCTTGGAGGGGCATAGTACGAGCACGCCTAAATCGACATACTCAAAGGCCGTTCCGGTGGACACATGCACATGGCTGTCGATGATACCCGGCATAATGAACTTACCAACCAAGTCGATGGTCGGTCCTTCATAGGCTGACAAGCCGGCCTCATCGCCTACATAAATGAACTTGCCGTCTTTTACAACAAGCGCTGTCGCCTGCGGATATTCTTGGTTAGAAGTGAAGATTCTTGCGTTTTTGATAATCTGATCTGCTTTCATACTATTATGATTTATTTTAAATGTTTATGCTTTAAAAACTTCTTCGCCATCCACGATGGTGGCAATGAGGTTGGCTTGAGCTACTTTCTCGATGTCGTCGTGCAGGAAGTCGCAGTCAAAGACCGTCATGTTGGCTATCTTGCCGTACTCGATAGAGCCCATCCGATGCTCCTGACGGAACTGATGAGCCACGTTGATAGTCATCGCACGCAGCGACTGCTCGCGCGTGATAGCCTCTTTGAGGTTACGCGGAGAATCGCCAAGCTGCAGCGCGGCAGGGTAGCAACGTTTCTCGGCGGTATAGAAGCTGAGTTTGATATCAAATAGCGGTGAAACAGGATAGTCGGAGTGGAACACCACATTGGCTCCTGCATCACAGAACGACTTAATAGGATAAGCTTGGTTGGTCAGTTCTTCGCCCACATATGACACTTCCTGCTCGTAGTTGCCCGGCAGTTTGGCGGTCCATAGAGGCGGAACGGCAGGTACAGAACGCGTTGCAGCCATGCGGTGGACATCTTCGTCGGTCACAAAATGCAGATGAGCCAATACGTTGCGTTGGTCGAGATCGCCGGTAATCTTCTCCGCATCCTCGATGCAGCCAAGCATGAAATGCGTAGCACCGCCCCCTTCGGAGTGGACGTGTACGGAGAGTCCTTCTTTGTCGGCTTCTACTATCAGTTGTACCATCTTGTCGTGGTCATTGAATCGCTCTGCACCGTGGTAGCCCGGCTCGTCGAGGTAGTCCTGGTTTTGCCAAGCTGTATGCGCCTCGGTCACGCCGTCGAGGAAGGCTTTGATACCGATAATTCGGAAGTATTCGCCGTCCAGTTCTGCGCGTTTGGCAACGACCTCCGCCACTTCCGCTTTGGGGTCAGCGACATTGTCGGGCGTCAGCGAATAGGCGTATGTGCGCAGTTTCAGTTTTCCTTCCTTTTCGAGTTCATAATAGGCTTGGGGCGAATCTTTATAGATGCCTTCTGCTCCGGCATCTCCTACGGCAGTATATCCGTTTCTGAGGGCGAAATCCTGCCAAACGAGCAGATAGTCCTTGGCATCCTGAAGTGTAACAGGAATCTTGGGCATCAGTTCCATCACGGGATTCTCACAGATGTATCCGTTCGGTTCTCCGTTCTCATCCACGTGCACCAGATCATAGCCCATATTCTTTGCGTATGCCGCATCGATACCTGCCCATTCCAATGCTTTGGTATTGAGCAACATAGAGTGTCCTCCGCTCGTTTGCATGAGAAGTGGTTTATCCGCACAAATCTCATCCAGATAAGCCTTGGTTACCTGTTCCTCATTCTCCACCCATCCCGCTGCCACGTAGAAATCGCGGTGTGGGTTCTTGGCGATGAATTCCCGAATGATCCTGCGATACCTCTCGTAGTCGGTGGTTAGTCCTCCGTCCATCAAGTTCGCCTGTCCGATAAAACGTAGTCCGGCGAAGTGCCCATGACAGTGTGACTCCATGAACCCCGGGTAGATGAAGTTGTCACCGTAGTCCAACACCTCTGCGTCGGGTGCGAGTCGCTTGGCTTCTTCGGCGCTACCGATATAGGCAAAGATGCCGTTCTTTACTAATGCGGCCTTGGCAAAGGGTCGCTTATCATCCACCGTGATGATGTTGCCGAGAATAATAGTCTGTTTCATATCCTTTTACCTTTCATTTTTCACATTTCGCCTTTCAAGGCATATAATAATTGGTTAGGAAGTACGTGCGCTCCCAATCCACAATTTTGACATCGGCTTCCTTGGCTGGGTGGATGTCATGCTCGTCGAGGACCATGACCTGCTTGTCTTTGAGGTCGTAGAGCGGCCACTGTTTTGCCTTGCCGTCCGGCGATTCGGCGGCGCTTAGGGAAGGATTGCCGGTCTTGGCGAATTGTACCCACATCTTGCGCATGGTCTTACAGAACTTCTCATCGTAGGCTCTGCCTGTGAAGTCCTGCAACTCCGGATGAGCAAAGACTACCGACAACTCGGATGCATGTCCGGCTTTAATCAGCGGAAGGGAGGATTCCACGGTGTAGTAGAAGGTGTACGACTTGCCGCCGGCTTTGGTCTGCTCCTCCGACAGACGAATCTGCGGAGCGATGAACATGATCTGGCTGAACAGACGTACGGTCGCTTCGTAACTCTCGCCCGGGATATCGTGGCAGTAGCTCTCTACCTTTTTCTTCTCATCCTCCGTCAGTTGCGCGAGTTTCTCCTCCAGGCGTCCGCCAGCCCAGGCGTTCCAAACATCCACACCGGTGACACCGAGGAAGGTGTTCATCTCGTCCTTGTTGCAGCCCATCAGGAACTCTATATCCTTGGCTGCGCCGTTGGCGTACGCTTCCCACGTATTCAGGGGCAGGTGAATGCCGTCGCGCTCCGGCATAGTACGTATGCCGAGTACCTGGTAGAAGCCGAACAGAGGTGTCCATGCGTTCGTTATCTCCTCGGCACTCCGTTTCATCAGATCGGCTACGGTCTTGCAGCCAAGCGCCTCCATCACCCTGTCGGTGACGGCTATAGCCTGCTCTGCACTTCTCGTCTGGGCGGGCGCGCCGCTCTGTAAGATGACGCGATGGAAATACTGATGCGAACCCTTGAGCAGTGGCAGCAGGCTGCAGCTTGCTGCGCCGGCTGACTCACCCCAGATGGTCACGTTGTCGGGGTCGCCGCCAAAGCCTGCAATATTCTCATGTACCCACTTCAGCGCCTTGAGCTGATCCAGCAGTCCTAAGTTCTGGGCATCTGCATAATCCTTGCCGTCCGGCAGGTGCGACAGGTGGAAGAAGCCGAAGAAACTGACGCGATACGTGATGGTTATAACAATCACTTCCGGATGTTCTTGGATAAGCCTATGGCAATCGTACTGCGGGTCGGTTGTTCCGCCCACATCGAAGGCGCCACCGTAGATCCACACGATCACGGGTTTCTTCGTTGCTGCATCGTCCGCCTTCCAAAGGTTCAGATACAGGCAGTCCTCACCCGTAGGATATAAGGCTGCAGGATCGCCGGACGCTTGAACAGGCGATTTGCCATAGTAATAGGCCTCATATACGCCATCGTCGGGCGTAACATCCACAGGCGCCTTCCAACGCAACTCGCCGACAGGTTGCTGACCTACAAAAGGAATACCTTTATAGGAAATAATGTTCTCCGCCTTCTTCCCGACGAACGTTCCATTGACGCACTTCACGGCAAGCGAACGGTCGTAATTGCCATCGGTGATCTTTTGGTTATCACCGTACTGAGGCATCAGTTGTTTTTCCGTTTCATTCATGTTCGTTTCTCCTTTCACCTTTCACTTTTCATCTTTCACCTTTCAAAGCGTATAATACTTTGTCAAGAAATACGTTCGCTCCCAGTCCACGATCTTGACATCAGCCTCCTTGGCAGGATGGATGTCGAACTCATCGAGCACCATCACCTGCTTGTCTTTCCGATCGTAGAGCGGCCACTGTTTTGCCTTTCCGTCAGGCGATTCGGTGGCGCTGAGGGACGGACAACCGGTCTTGGCGAACTGTACCCACATAGCACGCATGGTCTTGCAGAAAGTCTCGTCAAAAGCTCTGCCGGTATCTGCGGTGAACTCCGGATGATTAAATACCACCGCCAACTCAATAGCATGTCCGCACTTCATGATCGGATCGGGTGACTCGGGCGTAAAGTAATAGGTGTAACATTTGCCGCCGGCTTTGGACTGCTCCTCAGAGATGCGGATGGTCGGCGCAATAAACCAACTCTGGCTGAACACGCGGCTGTCGGCCTCGTAGTAGTCGCCCTTCACATCGCGCATGTAACTCTCCACCAGCGCTTTTTCGTCAGCAGGCAAATGGGCAAACTTCTCCTGCTTGCGAGCGGCAACCCAGTTGTCCCAACCTTCCTTTCCGAAACTGGACACGAAGAAGTCCATCTCATCCTTGTTGCAACCCACCAGAATCGTGATATCCTTCGCCGCGCCGTTGGCATATGCAGCCCAAGTATCGGTAGGCAGAATGCGTCCGTCCCGTTCGGGGAACTGATGACAGAAGTTAACCGCCGAAGCATCCAAGAGTTTTTCGCCATCCACCTTCAGCAGGTCGGCAACGGTCTTGCAGCCGAGCACTTCCATAAGTTTATTCGTGCATGCCATACCTTCTTCCGGCGTTCGCGTCTGGTTCACGGAACCGCTCTCCGCTATCAGCCGCTTGAAATACTGCTGCGAACCCGGAACTATCGGCTGCATACTGCAACTTGCTCCACCTGCCGACTCACCCCAGATGGTCACGTTGTCCGGATCACCACCAAAGGCCGCGATGTTCTCGTGTACCCATTTCAGTGCCTTCTGCTGGTCAAGGAGTCCCAGGTTCTGCGAGTCAGGATAATCCGCGCCGTCCGACAGGTGGGACAGGTGCAGGAAACCCATTACGCCCAAGCGATAAGCAATCGTCACAACGATGACATCGGGATGCTCCTGTACGAACGGAACGCAATCGAACATTGGGTCGATCGTTCCGCCGGCCTCGAAGGCTCCGCCATGAATCCAAACCATCACCGGTTTCTTCGCCGTCGTGTCGTCCGACCGGAAGACGTTCAGATACAGGCAGTCCTCGCTCCAATAATACATCGAGCCAACCTCAAACGATGCATTGCCGTAGGCACTCTTCGCATTGTAATATGCCTCATAAACGCCGTCGTCGGGCGTAATATCCACCGGAGCTTTCCAACGCAGATCGCCCACGGGCTGCTTGCCGACATACGGAATACCCCGGAACACCGTTATATTGTCCGTCTTACGGCCGACGAACGTTCCGTTGATACACTTTACGGCTAACGAGTGGTCGTACTTGCCGTCGGTAATCGGCTTGTTCTCACCGCCGTACATCTCTCTGAGTTTCTCTCTGATTTCGTTCATAGGAGTTATATTTTTAATAATTAGTAGTCATTTGGGGTGCAAGATCCTTTGGCAGCGCATGGCGATTAAGGAACAGATAGGTGGTGTTGAGCAGCATATAGTCGCGCGACATGTACCAGATACCTTTGTAGTCGCCCTGCGGTCCCCAGGAATTTTTCACCTTATAGTAGGGCTTTCCCTGCTCATCCACCGCCTTGCCGTAGATGAGCATCACATGGTCGTAGGTGAACCGCCAATCGTCCCATTGCTCCTGCCGCAACTGTTGTGTGGGTGTCACGCTATCCGGCAGCATAGCCAGTCCGGTGCGCATGAAGTTTCCCGACACGTCGCCACCCCAAGCCACCGTATAACCTGCATCCAGCGCTTGGTCGAGGATATCCATCAGTTGCTCGATAGGGATATTGTAGCTGGGTTTCAACCGCCATTTGTACAGTGCTTCGATCACGAACCATTGCCCAAACGGATGATGCGTAAAGCTCGTCAGACTCACATAATCATCGAGGTTCAGCCCCAGGCTTGCTGCAAACGATTGAGGCGTGTATGTCTTGCCTTCATATTCGAACGATTCGGGGCAACGACCGATATATCGCTCGATGATACCGAGCACGCTATCCTGCCAGTGCTGCATGGGTGCCTTGGCATCTTTGCGGGCAATCTTGCTTACCATCTGCTCCAGTTCGGGCATGAACTCCTTAAAGTTAGCCAACACATCCCCCACCAACGATCCGGGAGCGGGCATAGCCTCCTCCGGACATATACCGTAGCGCCGAATCACCTCCAGCACATCATCGCACGAGCCGCCTTGTGAAAACTGGCTGTAGCCGTGCATGCGCACATAATGCTCGGCGCAATCCATATAGTCCCTGTTCGCCACGAACATCTCGCACAGGTCATACACCTTGCCTTTCTGCCTAAGGATTTCAGCCTCGAAGAATCCCAACGTCCCGTAGTCCCAGCACGTGCCGCTCTTGTATTGGTTCTTGACACTTGTTATGGGTACTTCTTTTATAACCGTAAACGTTTTCTGTTCCCCCCACGGTTCTCCACCTTTCTGCAGATCCTCCTGCGCCCTTGCCATTGGCGTTAGCAGCATAAGTACTATAATAAAAGATAGTAGTTTTCTCATATTTTTGCGGGGAATTTGGCACAAAGATACAAAAAAAATCTGACATTTGCAAATTTTCAGCAGAAAAAATCGTATTTGCGAAGTAAAAAGAAATTTTCAGCAGAAAAAATCGTATTTGCGAAGTAAAAAGAAATTTTCAGCAGAAAAAATCGTATTTGCGAAGCAAAAAGAAATTTTCAGCAGAAAAAATCGTATTTGCGAAGCAAAAAGAAATTTTCAGCAGAAAAAATCGTATTTGCGAAGCAAAAAGAAATTTTTACCATGTAAAAAATCGTATTTGCGAAGCAAAAAGAAATTTCTGCTAAAAATTTTTGCAAAATTTCTGAATAACGCACAAAAAAAGCCGCATGAGCGGCTCTTTTTGTTAAGATTTCTGATCTATTCCTCAATCGTCAAACGACTATTTTACCTCAGTGCCTGTAAGGTTGTAGAGGCGTTCACCGCGACGGATAAGAACTTGTCCGTTGCGGATAATCTTAGTAACCTTACCCTCAGATGTAGTCTGCTCCACAGCTGTTGTGTCGCCCGGTTCCGTAGCAGGAACAACAAGCACGATATCGGTTACATTGAAGGCATTGAGTGCTTCTTTGTTGAACTGAACCATCCAGTGGCTTGCCTCCGACATCTTGGTGCGAAGGTCGTCGGTCATAGCCAGTTCGGCATAGCCCTCGCCATCGGTCATGTCGGATTTGCTTGCGATAAGTCCGGCATCATCCCAACTGCTCATGAATTTGAGTACATAGTCGGTACCCGCTGCCTCGCTGTAGAAACGGATGGCTGTTACTTCACTGAAATCCACGTAGTTATATCCTTCGCGATAGAGCTCGAGCGTTTTCCAGTCATCAGCCCAGAAGAAGCCCGTCCAAACGGTGATGCCTTCCTTGAGTTCCTTGCCGTCAAGCAGTTCGACTTGACTAACCGTGAAGTTAGCACCGATAATCTCCAAGCCGTGTGCTTTGAGGCTATCTACAGCTGCGGCTGTCAAGAACTGCTCGTACGTACCGTCACCGCTGATCCAGGCGGCCTCGCGCGAACCTGCCAGATGGTCGAAATGCTCGTTCATCACTTTGAACTCAATACCATCGCTGGCTTCGGTGAAGTGCACAACAATCTTCTGTCCTGCTTGTGCAGCGGCAAAATCGCCTGCAGCAATCTGCAAACCGCCGTCTGACCAGGATACATGCTTGCTACCTGTCCACAGGTCAGTAGCGTTAACACTCATTACGATGGCTGCAAAAAGAGCCAAAAGAGAAAGTTTTTTCATAATTTTAATATTTTAATATTGTGTTAGTTTGATATCTTTGGCGGTGATAGCACCTTCGTAGCAGTTGACAGACCAGCAGTTGCGCTGTATGCCGTAGATACGCTGGGTATAAGTAAGCACGTCGTTGATATAGAGCACCAAAACCGAGTTGTCGGTATAGATGTCGATATGGTAGGTGCGATCTGTCGGAATGGGGAACTGGTAACTTCCGCCGCCCTTGAGTTCCCATTTGCCCTGCTCTTCCTCGAAGCGGATATAGTTGTTGTTTCCGTCGGGGCAGATCATGATGCTATAGTATTTCTCGTACGTGTCATCCCCGTCTTTGCGTTCACCGCGCACGAAGGAGATACCGAATCGGTCAGCCTTGTCGGAGGTGGTGACGGTCATAGCGATATGGTTGTGGTAACCGAGTGTATTGAACATGACGGAGCTATAAGCCTTCATGTCATAGGTGCCATCACTTACAGTCAGGTTTCCTTCCTCTACGCCCCATGTTTTGACAGCTTTGCAAACGGCCGTTTGGCTGTACTTATTGCGTATAGCCGGTACTTCTGCGGTATAGAGGGTACCGTCCTCGCGTTGGAGCAGACGATGTACAACGAGCGTACCACCCCATTTGGGCTCGGCATCGGCACTGATGTCTGTGTTGTCATTGCCGCGACGCTCGGGGCACCATCCCCACATGTAACGTTCCGTTCCGTCGGAAGCGGTGTTGCCGGCATAGAAAGCACGGCTGTCGAGTGCACCTTCTTTGCTATCCGGCCATGCGGGGCTGGTAGCGGCTTTGAGTTCGTCGATAGTACGGCCTTTGAGATAGTGAACACGACGCTCGAAAGCACTCATGTCGCTATAGGTCAGGTACCACCAGTCGCCCATCTTGAACACGTTCGGGCACTCGAGGAAACGATCCCAAATCATCTTGGAGAAACGTCCTTTGTGTTCCCAGGTCTTGAGGTCGGCAGAGAAGAACTCGGCAAAGCAACCGTCTTTGTCTTCGGCACGCGAACCCGCAGGCATTGGTTTGGTAGCGACAATCATGTGATAGCCGTCTTCCATTTTCCAAATAAACGGATCGCGGAAATTGAGCGTGCTATAGCCGTAGTCCCCTCCGCGCAGACGGAAGAGCTGATCCTTAGTCCAGGTCTTGAAGTCCGGAGAAGTGGCACGCATAACAACCTGACGGTCTTCGTCAGCCGTGGGTTTGTAACGCTCACCGGTGTAATAGATGTAATACAGTTTCGCTGTTTCGTCATAGACCACACAACCGGTACCGAGGGCTGCATCTTGTTCGCCGGCACGACCGGTAGGCAGCACCTCGCCCATGGAGGTGTACGTAGCGGCATCGGTGGTTCGTATGCCCCACAGCGGGTGGAAAGTCTCCTCCATGTTCTGCTCGAAGTTATGGAGATAGAGAATCTTGTACTCCTTAGCCACCGGATCATAGAACGGCAGCGGGTCGCCTACGGAGCCTGCTGAGGGCTTGTAGTAGGTGTTACTGCTCACCTCATCCGATGCGTTGAAATAGGCGGTTGTACTCTCCCAGTCTTTCTGCTCTACGGGGATGTTCTCGTGGCAAGATGCCAGAAGGGTACAAAGGGACAAAGTACCAAGTACTATTTTATTTAGTGTTGTCATAAGGCATTATTGCTTTAGATAGTTAAACGCATTTTCGGTTATCTTAGCCACGTTCGCATGGTAATACGAGGTGTACTCGGACGGCTCTGCGACGGTGTACCAGTCGTAGCAACCTGAACCGATACAGATGATTGCTCCGTGATCGGCAGTGCGCTGGAACTCCCATGCTACCACGGCATCGCTGCCTCCGGCTATATCGACTGCACCAGTCTTCTCGTGGAACACGTCACGGTTGTCGTAGCCTCCCCAGTCAGTACCGATATGGTATTGGGCGGTGGAGTTGGTGATGCGATAGCCCTCGTCGCAGGTATAGACATGATCCGAAACAGAAGGATTCATGGTGAGGTTCTGCCAAAGTGCGTGATCTGTATGTCCGGTGATGGCAAACTCCCACGGCGAGTTGACGCGTTCCGCCTCAGTTTCTTTGCCACCCCAAGCGTTGTTCGGGAAGCACTCTGCTTCGCCCAGGAAGAACGGGTAGTTCACGGCATAGCGTGTGAGCAGGAAGGATCCTCCGGCTTGATAGAACTCTTTGAGTTTGTCGAGCACGGTGTAATCCACGGCTTCGGGTGCGTTGGCTTCGAACGATGCTTTGCCTTCAAGACCTCCGTCTTTATGGAAATGCCACCAGATGACTTTGCAGTCGGTCATCACTACGCGTCCGGCAGCCAGGTCGGCGAACGAAGCATAGTCGGAGTTCTCGATGTTCGCGAGCATCCAGTTTACGGCTTCCTGCTCTTCGGGGTTGAGTTGCGATACGGTTTCAGCCAATCCAAGATAGAGGATGACGGGGTTGCCTTTCTCTTTGACGGTTACCTTATAGGTCGTTGTAGCGGTGCCGTAGGTAACGGTGAAATCAACGGGGTTGGTGAAGTCACAGGGTATACCGGCAGCCGGTGTGAGGGTTGCACCTTCGGTAGTTTTGATGTTCGGGATGAGGGTCTTCAGATCTGTTCCGACCGGCACCGATACGTTAATGGTATGCGCCACCTGGTCGATGATACCGACATACAGGTCGTTGAGCGTGAACGAGAGGATACGTGCCTCATCGTGCTTGACGCTCAGCTTATAATCCTGATACACATTCCCGTTTTCTACGTGGATGACGATAGGCGAGGTCATATTGACCTTGGCGCCTTGTGCGGGGGTAGCGGTTGCTCCGGCTGAGAGCTTGAGTGTAGTGATGGTCATCAGTTGATCATCGTGTACCTCGGGTACACCTACGACTACCGTGCGGGCTGCATGGTTCACTACGCCCGGGTAGATATCATCCAGCACCAAAGAATCAATCTTGCAATCGCCGTCTACGCTGAAAGTACTGTCTTTCTTGTCGCAAGCCGTCAAGCCTACAAGCAATGCAAATATATAAATAATCTTTTTCATCTTACCATCCTCCTATATTTTGTTTATAATGACCGTTAGATGCCGCAATCTGCTCGTGCGGGATAGGCAAATACTCGTTCTTATTGGCTGTGAAGTGAGCAGTAGTGTAGATACGGCAGTCGTTAGCCTCCTCTACATAGTACTTATTGAGCACTTGTTCTGCTTCACCCCAGCGCACGAGGTCGAAGAAGCGTTCGCTCTCCATGGCCAGTTCCAATCGGCGCTCCATCTTGACGCGTGCAAGGGCGTTGCTGTTGTCTGTATAAGGTTTGACGCGAATCTTGGCACCGTAGTTGGTGTCGTAGCCTGCCAACATGCCCAAGCTGCGCGATGCGCGGTTACGGATGCGGTTAACGAGTTCGATGGCCTCGTCATCGCGACCTAATTGTGCCAACGCCTCAGCACGCATAAGCAGTACATCGGCATAGCGAACGACGATACGATTCATCGGTGTACCGAACCACAGGGCGGAACGGATGAGGTAACCGCTCTCGGGATCGACATTATGCTTGAGGGTGACATGATAGCCGTACAAACCGTTGGAACGACTCCAGTTATGGGTACGACTCATCATCAGTTTTGGGTTGAACTCATACGGGAAACCGGCTATACCAACTGTGAGCCATAGGCGCGGATCAGCAGCATCGGTGGAAGCATCAAAATCTTTTGAGTTGAAATCATCGATGAACGGCAGTCCGTCGGCATTGGTGCGGAAAGCATTGACGAGGTTCTGACTCGGTTTGTAGAAGTCGCAACCGCCGTCGGTTACACCTTCGATACCCGGTACCATCAAGCCATACGACCAGTTGCAGTTACCGAGGTTCGTTCCGTCGTTGGTGGAGTACTGCATTGCCCAAAGGCTCTCTTTGCCGTTCTCGTATTGCGGTTCGGGACGGAAGTTATTATGGAAATCATCTTCCAATCCGTATTTGCCGGCTGCATAGATAGCCTCGTCGGTGTACGTAAGCACTTTCTGCAGGTCATCACGGTTAATCTCCGTCACCTGATGGGTGTTGGGATCATCCTGACGATAGGCCTTGTACAGATAAACCTTAGCCAACAGACCGGCTGCGGCACCTTGGGTAACACGACCTTTCTCTACCTGCGTTGCCGGCAACACAGAATATGCATATTCCAAGTCATCGGCAATGATCTGCCACCCCTGGTCATTGGTGAACTCGGTGTTCGACAGTTGCGAATATTCCTCTTGTGTCATGTCCGGTCGGATGACGAAGGGGATATTTTTGTACAGACGCTTCAACAGGAAATGCGTGTACGCACGCAAGAATCTCATCTCGCCCAGACGCTGCTCTTTGAGTTGGTAACTATCGTCCATGGCATTGAGTGCGTTGATGGCGGCATTAACACGTCCGAGGCAGTTGTACAGACGCACCCACATGTCGTTCAGGTTCCAGTTGGTGGTCAGGATGCCCTGCGAGATCTCCAGTTGGTGGAACACGTCACCGTCATTCTCGCTGATTCCGCCTTTGTAAGCATCGTCGCTTCGCACATCGAAGTTCCACATCGAGAACGATGAGTTAACATCCTCGGCAGAGATAAAGATGGCGTAAGCCGAGATGCAAATATTGTCGATGTACAGCGGGTCGTTCACTTGCTCTCCGCTCAAGGTACCTTGCGGCACATCCTGATTCAGGAAATCGTTGCAAGCGGTAAATGTACAAAGTGACAAAGTACAAAGTACAAAATATAATAATTGCTTTTTCATAACTTTTTCTCCTTTCAATTTTTCACCTTTCACTTTTCACTTTTAGAACGTTACTTTAGTTCCGAGTGTTACGGTCAGCGGAATAGGATAGCCGAAGGTCGGGTTCTCAGGATCTACTCCGGTGAACTTAGCCGAGTGGATTGTGAATACGTTCTGTGCCGACAGATACCAGCGCCAGTTCTGCATCATCATCTTGCTGCACGCACTCTGTGGGAGGTTGTATCCCAACTGCAGGTTACGCAGCTTGAGGAACGAACCGTCTTCCACGAAATACGTGCTGACACGCGTCTCATTGTTGTTATTGTTCGTCGAAAGCGCGGGTATATTGCTATCGGGATTGGCAGGACTCCAGGCATCCAACACGCGCGTACCTTTATTCAGGTTAGCCACGTTCACGCCGCTCCAGAGGTCGGTCTGCTCCTTGTAGTCCTTGGTGATGACCTGCACGCCTCCTACACCTTGGAAGAATATGGTGAGGTCGAAGCCTTTGTACTCGAAATAGAAGTTCGCACCGAACGAAACGGCAGGTACCGGAGAATAAATCCAATCCTGGTCAGCTTCGGTGATGATACCGTCGCCGTTCAAGTCACGATAGCGAATACGACCGAGGCCTGCACCTTCCTGAATAGCGTGGTTGTCAATCTCCTCTTGCGACTTGAATATACCATCTGCGATGTAACCCACCTGCGAACCGATTGCATGTCCGATTACAGACTTAACGCCGTTACCGCCGAAGGTACCACGGGCAGCTACTGTTGCCGGCAGATCGACGACGGTGTTGCTGTAATGTGAGAGGTTGCCCGTGATGTCGTACTTGAAGCCGGTCTTGGTCTGGTTGCGGTAGCCGAGGCTGAGCTCAACACCCATGTTATCTACAGCACCGGCGTTCACCCATTGTGAAGCGCCTTCGCCCATTACACCGATACCGTCCATTAGTACAAGGATATCCTTGGTCTGCTTGTAGAACCAGTCGAACGAACCATATAAACTTTGCTTAAAGAACGCGAAGTCAAGACCGGCATTGGTCTGTGTAGTCGTTTCCCACTTGATATCATCGTTACCAATCTGAATACGGCGGAAACCCGAAGGCAGGATGCTACCGCCGTTCGTGCCGGCGATATCATACGACGTACCGTAACTCTGACCACCGTTCTCGTTCACACCGTAGTTGGATTCATAGATCGTATAACGCGCGGTAGAAGCGATATCCTGATTACCCGTCTGTCCCCATGACGCACGGATCTTAAGATCATCGAGCCAGGACGAAGCCTCGCTCATGAACTTCTCTTGCGAGATACGCCAACCGGCAGACACGGAGGGGAAGAACGCAAAACGGTTGTTCTTACCGAATCGGCTCGAGCCGTCATAGCGGGCGGTGAACGATATCAGATAACGATTATCGTAGGTGTAGTTTGCTTTGCCGAAGAACGAGATGAGCGAGAAGCTGCCCGCACCGCCGTACGACTGCGCTTTGCCCGTACCGGCAGAAGGCCACATATAGGTCGGGTTGAGCACGATGAAGTCCTCTTTGTATGCAGAGAACCATTCGTCCGTCTGATGGTTCAACTCCGTACCGAGCATGAAGTCCGCACGGTGCTTGCCGATCTCCAGATTGTAAGTAGCCACAGCGTTCCACATCCATTTTGTCCAATGCTCTTGCTTGGCTTCAACGGCGTTCTTGTCGTTGGCCACCACACCATCGGTGATAGGATAGGTGAAGAAACGTTGACGCTTCTGTGCGTAGTCAATACCCGCTGTGGTGCGGATATGCAGACCTTTGACGGGGTTGATATCCAGGAATACATTACCGAACACACGCCAATAGACGTAGCGGTTGTCTTTGTTGCGCGTCAGGATCGAAAGGGGATTCTCACGTTGCGGAAAACCGCTGGACGAGGGAGCTTGCGCCAGTTCGCCATTGGTGTTATACACGGGCAGCAAGGGGTGATACTGCAGCACACTGTTGATGAATCCGCCCGGTGCACCTACTTCCGAAGTACGGCTGAAGGTGAAGTTCTCACCGATTGTCACCTTGTCATTGAGCATCTTGTAATCGCTGTTGATACGTCCGGAGAAACGGTCGAAATCGGTCATCTTGATGATGCCGTCGTTGCGGTAGTAACCGAGCGAGAAGAAACTGCTTCCTTTCTGACTGCCACGGGATACGGAAACATTGTAGTTCTGAATCATTCCGGGGCGTGTCGTCTCTGCAAACCAGTCAGTATTGCCTACTGGTACGGTACCGGCATCATCCAGATATTTGTTGAGCATGATGTTATTGAGCACCGGTTGTCCTTGTGCATTATAGCCCCAGTTGTAGCGGTAGCCTAACACGTTGGTGTTCGGATCAGATGTGCCGTCATTGATGTATGCTTGCCAGAGTGCACGACCGTACTCCTCGGAGTTGAGAACCTTCATCCGATTAACGTACGACTGCACGGCTACCGACGCATCAAGCGAAACACTGAGGGCACCTTCTTTTCCGCGCTTGGTGGTGATAATGATTACACCGTTCGCCGCGCGCGAACCGTATATACTCGCGCTCGCGGCATCTTTCAGAATCTGAATGCTCTCGATATCGTTCGGGTTGAGCTCGTGCATGCCGGATTTGGTAGGCACACCGTCGATGATGTACAGCGGGTCGTTGTCGTTCAGCGTGCCCACGCCGCGGATACGAACTGTTGCTGCACCGGAGGGGTTACCGTCGGCAGCGATGTTCAGTCCCGGCACCTTACCTTGCAAGGCTTTCATCGGGTTGTTCTCCTGTTGTTTCTCCAGATCCGCCGAGCTGACGGCACTCACAGCACCGGTGAGGTCAGCCTTACGCTGAGCGGTATAACCTGTCACGATGACCTCTTCCAATATTTCACTGTCTTCCGACAGACTAACCATCATTCCTTTGGCAGCTGCCAAGGTCTGTGATTTGAATCCGACATAGGATATGGTAACCTGCGCATCTGCGTTAACCGTAAGCGTGAAGTTTCCGTCGAAGTCGGTAATCGTACCGTTCGTTGTGCCTTCCTCCAGCACCGACGCACCGATGATAGGCTCGCCGGTTGATGCCTCAACAACCGTACCTGAGGCTACGTTCTGCGCAGCTGCCGATACGATGCCGAGTAACATTAGTAGAAAGGCTACGATTAGTGATTTGTTTTTCTTCATGATTGTGTATGATTTGGTATTTGTTTGCATTGCTTTACCGAATGCGACTGCAAAGGTACAACAATTTTTGCATATATACAAAAAATAATGTTGCAAAATGTACCACTCGTGTTTCATTCAACAAAGTGGATACACTTTACAACATTTTTGCAACATTTTTGATATGTTTTACCGCTGCCCGGGCAGGTGCCCGAAGTAATCGTTGTAGTATTTGCTGAAATACCCGGGATTGGAGAATCCGAGTTCTCTGGCAATCTGCTTCACTGTTTTGTCGGTTGTTCGCAGCATCTCATCGGCACGTATCAGTCGTCGCTCTCGGATATATTCCATCGGTCCTTTGCCGGTGATAGCCTTCACGCGTCGGAACAGTTGTGTTCTGTCCATCTGCAACGCGTCAGCCAGATACTCCACGTTCAGACGGGAGTCCGTCAGGTTGTCATCCACAATCTGCCTCATCCGCTCGGCAAACGCCACATCGCGTGTATTGAGTTGGATGGCTTCCTGTACCTCTTCCAGTTGCGGTAGAATCTTGCGGTCAATCTCCTTTTGCAAGCGGTGTTGCATATATACCACAAATAGGATGGCCAGCACCAGCAGTAGTCCCACAATCACGATGATAACGATCATGAGCGTTCTTTCTGAGCGCATCGTCTGCAAATCGCTATTGGCTTGCATTCGAACAATCTTCAGTGTTTCCAAATCGTGCAAACGTGCCTGATAATGCTTGAGTAGCGGATAGGCGGATGTAGCATCGATCATTATCGTTTCCAGTACCGAATCCCGTGCATAAGGTTCATTGGCTATGATTTGTGCAGCCGTCTGAATCAGCAAGTCACCTCTCGAAGGATAGAGTGCTGTACATTCGATGTCACCGTCCACAATAGCTTGCAAACCTACGATGATACCGTCCACGCCCATTATATGCACACTGCCCTTACCGTAACCTTTCGTGTCACGTACTGCCTGCGCGGCACTGATAGCCATCAGATCGTTCTGAGCCACTATCGCTTCTACATCCATATGTGTACGTAGGTACTCGCGAACCGTTTTGTAGGCATCTTGCCAACCGGGTAATGACACTATTATCGGCTGCTCTCCCTTACCATCCATCATTTGCAAACCGTCGGTTAGTCCTTGATGTCGTTGTTTCTCCGGCATCGAACCGGGCATACCACACACCTCTATCACGTGTAGCGGATGATCAGAGTTGCGCTGAATGCTTTGTACCCATTCTGCCATCAACGTGCCTACGTGGTAATTGTCGCCGCCTATGAAAGCAGTCCACTCATTGCCCGATACTCTGCGGTCGGCTATAATAACAGGTATGCCTGCGCGGAATGCGCGTGTGATAGCGGGACGAACCTCCTCAGCCTCGTTCGGACTAACGATAAGCACATCCACGCGCTCCTTGATGAAGCTGTCGATCTGAGCACACTGCAATATGCTGTTACCGTACGCCACGCGGCGATGCAGCGATATGTCGGGGTGTAACAGGATCTCACGATCCATCTCCGCATTCATCTTCTGCCGCCATGCGTCGTCCAAACATTGGCTCATACCCACTTTATATCTGCCTTGATGAGACGTACAACCCGTCAGTATTATAAGCAATACACATGTGCAAAAAAATATATTTCGCATGATACAACATTTTTCAGCATGCAAAGTTACGAAAAAAATTTCATATATGCAAGAGGAAAGTGCATTTTTCTGGAAAAATAAAAGAGAAAAATGCAGAATTTCGTAGAAAGATACATTTTATTGCTAAAATACTTGCATATATCAAATAACGGTCATACCTTTGTGCAGTTTTTACGTAAAAAACCGAACAATAGAAATGAGTGTGTTATTCAACAACGAGGGAATTATCGGTATTGATGCGGATGATCTTGGCCAGGGAGTGGTACTCGATGTTGTGGTCGCGAAGGAATTGTCCGCCTTTTGCGAAGGTTTTCTCCACCAGGAAGCCCATGCCGATGATCTCGGCGCCGGATTGACGGCAGAAGTCAATTACGCTACCGGAGGCGTGTCCGTCAGCCAGGAAATCATCGATAAAAATGATCTTATCGTCTCTGGTGAGGAACTCTTTGGCGATGCAGACGGTTGTGGTGTCGGCTTTGGTGAACGAGTACACCCACGACTTAAAGGACTCGTCCACGTTCTTCGGGTTGTGCTTCTTGATGAACACGACCGGCAGATTCATCAGATATCCGAGCATGATTGCCGGAGCGATGCCTGATGCTTCGATCGTTACGATCCGTGTAGCGCCTTTGTCCCTAAATATCCGTTCGAACTCCTTGGCGCAGCGCATAGTGAGTTGCGGATCGATCTGATGATTGATGAATCGTCCTACCAGCACGACATTGCCTTCGGCTTTGCCGATGCCATCACGGAGTATACGTTGTTTTAGTTCTTCCATTATTGTTTGATTTTATATGAATTATTTTATATTTCCCATTCTATCCCTCTCAAGCAAGCGGGGAGTTTTGTGCCGGCGGATAGGATATGTTATTAACAATCATAGTAAGCTGGTCATATATACCGGTACAAGCAGAGTTTCTCTGTCTTTGCGGAAATCTTTTGTATAAACCAAGTATCGATTACTAATTATTGATGAGTATTTCTCACAAAAAGCATCCAACGAGCATATGTCAAAAACTTTGTGCTATCCCCAAAATCTTCAAGGAGACATTCTGATTGATTTGGTTGAGCGTTGCTACGCCTCCAAGCATCTCCGCTTTACGCATTTTGCCGTCAGGCGCTTCAAACTTGAAGTGGTTAGTGTCACTAACCAGTTGAATTCCTTCTTTTGCGAATTTGCCTTTTAGATACTTCCAATAGTTTCGACATTTCGTGTAGTCTTCCTCGTTGTTGATGGCGCGCACCACGTCCGTAGCGGAAAAATACCACTTGCTGTCGGTATCGCTCCACACCGCACGAACCTTTTGGTCGTTAAAGAATCGTATCGATTTTTTTGTGCTCATAAACGCCTTTTATATGTCATTGGTATTATCTTCGCAGACGGAAAAAATTCCTATACGGAGAAATACGCTACAAAGTTACGAAAAAAAAATGACATTTGCAAATAATTTGCTGTATTTTTGCAAAATTTCTGAATAACGCACAAAAAAAGCCGCAACCGCGGCTCTTTTTGTTAAGAATTAAGATGTAAGATCAATTCAACTTTTTACTCATTCATCCATTTTCCCTTTCCCGAATCAATACTGCTCGGACGAAAGCGGGGAATTGCTTGTAAGGATCGGGGTCGGAGAGTTGTGCTCGCCAACGTTGGTAGAGCTCCATGAAGCGGGGATGCGACTTGTCGCGGATGATGACTTGTGCGTCGCGGCAGGCTTGTTGCCAACTGCCTCGCTGGGCTTGTTCACCTTGGGTGAGCGGGTGCTTGTCGTAGTCACGTTTGTTCTGCATGAAGAGTTCATTCGGGCCTGTACCGATCTCTTCCCCCGTGAGGGGGTCATGGAAATGTTTCTTCTTGGTGACCGTGATGTGATTCACACCTTGTTCTGTAGTTTTCTTTAATGCACCGGTGATGTCGTTTATCCCGTTGCTGGATTTGAAATGAGCCATG
>CADBYS010000030.1 GCA_902798965.1 uncultured Bacteroidales bacterium
GTGCCGATAAGTTCGTCGGGGAGTTTGAAGATACTATTAAGGATATTTGTGTAGATCAGTTCGGGGTTGATACTAACATCCCGAAGCTTACAGGATATAACCGTGCGGCGGTATGCTTCCGAAAGGCAGGCGTTGAGGTTTGTAACGCTCAACTCTTGATCGCCGAAATCGGTTTTGCTGAGGAAGAGGAACATGTCGATGAGCGTGCCGATAAGTTCGTCGGGGAGTTTGAAGATTCTATCGAGGATATTAGTGTAGATCAGTTCGGGGTTGATACCAATCTTCCGAAGCTTTCGGGCGATACCCGCGCGGCGGTAATTCTCTGCTGACCAAACCCACTCGAGGTTATTAGCATGCCAGTTCATCAGGTTCGTGTCCTTATGGTCGCAGACCTTACCTTCCGGGCGCTTGCCGTTCCATGCATGAGCAACCAGCAGGTGGCATAATAGGCCACCAAAGTTACGCATAATCGGATGACTGCTTCCTTTTCTGAAACTTTGACTACTTGGCGAGTAATTAAACTTTTGCTCCTTCCATCCATGTTTGTTGCGGTCGAAGAATCTGCCGCTAAACGTGCAGTACAGCCAAGCGGCTATTTCACCGTCTTTGTTCAACCCTACGGAACAAGGGTGAAGATGCAGGCATCGGCATTGCATGGAGGTTACGTACTCCAGATCGGGCTCAAGAGGCGCGAGTAGGCGCTTGATGAGGTTGGGGGTGACATACACGTCGAACATCTCGCCCGTGTAGAGCACCCAGTTAAGTTTTGATTTTCTCATTGTTGTATTGCTTTCGGGGTTGAGGAGGGCGCCTTCTCCTGCCGAAAAACAATGCAAAGGTACAACAAATATTTTAAAATTTTGTGACAAATTTGTCGCATAATTTCAAAAAATTTTCTTATCGCGTGCACGCGCGACCGTTCGGGTATCTACACCGGCTAAATCTGCTGTTTTCTGCAAAGGAGAAGGCCATCCAAGCAATACAACTGCTCGATAGAGTTCCTGAAGATAGATGGTTTTGAGGTCTTCGAGCGGGAAGTACTCGAGTTGTGAACGATCCTCATGATCGTTGCTCAGTGACCGGAGTGCGACGCGTATAGCGAGCCGTACAATAGATCGAATTAGAATCATAATGTTGTTGTTTTGTGGTTAATAATTATACAAAAAAAAATGCCGGATTTCTCCGGCATAGGCACAAAAAAAATCCGCCTCCTTTCGGAAGCGGATTAGAGTAATGTTTGTTTGTTGCTAATTATACGCAAAAGCGACAAGTGCATGAAGCACCTGCCGCCTATTAGTCGGTTATATATGTTTGCTGATTATTCCCTTCTTTTCTCGCGTAAACGCTCGAACGACATATTTCGCACAAACAGCCCCTTCGCTGTGTGTGTGTGTGTGTGTGTAGAGCCTTACCATCCCCTTCGCGGCTGTCGCCGCGATACCGATAGAACAATATGTGAGGATGGTGAGCATTAGGGTATTACAATTGGTTTAGTATTATATTCTTATCCAGCCCCATCTTGTCAAAGGCGAACAAACGTTTTCCTAATTCGTTAAAAGATGCTCCGAAATGATAGAGGTCATCATCGATTATCAAAAATCGGTCATGGAAACGATTGTTATAAGCCTTTACTTCTATCGGCCTGCCGGGATATTGTGCGTCGTGTGCTGCAGAAATCGCTTTCAGACTCCGCCCAACTGCCTCCGTGTATATAGTTGCTTTCACGCCCTTCTGTCTGGCCTCCAATATATCAAATGTACGGGCATCCACATAACCATCAATCAAGATAACCTCCCGTTGCGCACTGCCAATCAATTTTTCTAAATAGATGCGTGCATCAAGCACTTTCCCCTCGACAAAAACTCCTTCTATCGGTTTAACAGAGCCATCATCCAATCGACTCAAAATCGTCTCAAAATCATGTCCTATGGATGCAATCTCCCGCTTCGTTTCTAAGCGGAATTGCTCCAAAGAATCAAGTCTTTGTAAAATACCTGCATTGGCTACAATAAAGCGCCGCATAGCCACAAAGGCCTCAATAATCTGCACGCTGAGACGAACCGCAATTTCACTGCGCAATACAGCAGATAGCATAGCTACTCCCTGTTCGGTAAAAGCAAATGGCGTTGACGAGGAATGCTTGAGGGATTGGAACCTATCACAATTTGTGATTAGTTCATTTGTTTCTGAATCTGTCAGTTGGAAACGAAAACTCTCCGGAAAGCGTGCGGCATTACGCTTAACAGCCTGATTAAGAGCAATCGTTTTGATTTGGTATAGTTCGGCAAGGTCGCGATCTAACATTACTTGAGTACCCCGTATGGTGAATATACGGTTTTCTATCTCATGCGAACTATACGAAAGTTCTAATGAGCGGGTGGTTTTATGCTTAAGCTGATTGTTAACCGCCATTTGATTTCCGGTTTTAACTAATTTCGCCACAAAGGTACAAAAAATTTTTGACATTTGCAAATAATTTTTCACATTTTTGTGCGAATGGTAAGAAAAATTGAAAAATGCTATCTGCAAACGAAGCGGGGTGATATGAGAAAAGGCGGCGCGTCAAGACTGACACGCCGCCTGATTGGATAGGTCAAAAATTACCCCAAATTATCCAAAAACACTTTGGATTCGTTTAGAGCAGTTTCTTTACCTGGTCGTAGACGTTCCGGGCGGTGAAGCCGAGTTTCTCGTCAAGAACCTTGTACGGAGCGGAGAAGCCGAAGCTGTTCAAGCCCCAGATGGCACCATTCTCGCCAACGAGTGACTCGAGGGTGCAAGGCAGACCGGCAGTCATGCCGAAGCGCTTGATGCCCTTGGGCAGCACAGCATCCTGGTACTCTTTCGGTTGCTCGCGGAACAGGCCTTCGGACGGAACGCTGACGATCTGCAGACGAACGCCATCCTTACGCAGCAGTTCAGCACCGGCAAGCAGAGTCGATACCTCCGAACCGGAAGCGAGCAGAACGACTTGCGGGTTCTCATCCTTGCTGACGATATATGCGCCTTTGCGGAAGCCTTCGAGGTTCACATTGGGCACAGGAGCGATATCCTGACGGCTGAGGATAAGGGCACTCGGCGTAGCGGTGTTCTCGATAGCCAGACGCCAAGCGAGGGTCGTCTCCTCGGCATCGGCGGGACGAAGCACGAGCATCGACGGATGGCCGTGGTGGTTGCGGAGCTTCTCCATCAAGCGGATCTGTGCCTCTTGCTCTACAGGCTCGTGGGTCGGACCATCCTCGCCTACACGGAACGCATCGTGGCTCCAGATGAAGATAACAGGTACCTCCATGAGCGCAGCCAGACGAACAGCAGGTTTCATATAATCGCTGAACACAAAGAACGTACCGCAAGCGGGGATAATACCTCCGTGCAGACTCATACCGATGCAAACGCAAGCCATGGTAAGCTCGCTCACACCTGCCTGCAAGAACTGACCGCTAAAGTCACCCTTGGTGAAGGCTTTGGTCTTCTTGAGGAAGCCGTCGGTCTTGTCGGAGTTCGAGAGGTCAGCCGAGCTGACGATCATGTTGCCGACATTTTCAGCCAGGAACGAGAGCACTCGTCCACTTGCATTACGGGTTGCGTCACCGGGTTTCTGCTCGATCAGACTCCAATCAATGCAGGGCACTTCACCCGACATGAAGGTCTCGTATTCGTTAGCTGCCAACGGGTTCTTCTCTTTCCAGTCATGATACCAGGCGTATTTCTTGTTGCACAACTCGCGCAACTCGATAGCACGCTCTTCGTACAATTTCTGAACCTCCGGGAAGATGACAAACGGGTTCTGCGGGTCACCGCCGAGGTTCTCGATGGTCTTCTCGAACGAAGCACCGGCCTTGCTCAACGGAGCACCATGGGTCGAACATTTGCCTTCCCAGTTGGCACCCTCAGCCGTCACGCAGCCCTTACCCATCGTTGTATGGCCGATGATGATGGACGGTTGTCCTTTGTGCGCCTTGGCTTTGGCGATAGCATCACGGATGGCATCGGGATCATTACCCGGTATCTCCTGCACGAACCATCCCCAAGCTTTGTACTTGGCAGCAACATCTTCGGAAGTCACTTCGCCACACTCCGTGGAGAGCTGGATGGTGTTGGAGTCATAGAACATGACAAGATTGTCCAGTCCGAGGTGTCCTGCCAGACGACCTGCGCCCTGGGATATCTCCTCCTGTACGCCGCCATCGGAGATGAAGGCATAGATGGTAGGATTGTGAGCCTCGCCATAACGTGCGTTGAACCATTTGGCTGCAATAGCTGCGCCAACCGCGAATGTATGGCCTTGGCCAAGCGGACCGCTGGTATTCTCAATCATTCGTTCGATCTCGCGTTCGGGGTGACCGGGAGTCACACTACCCCACTGACGGAGGTTCTGAAGGTCTTCGAGCGAGAATTTACCCGCCAGGCAGAGCTGTGCATAGAGCATAGGTGCCATATGTCCCGGGTCGAGGAAGAAACGGTCGCGTGCCTCCCATGCAGGGTTCTCGGGATCGTACTCCAGGAACTCCGAGAAGAGTACGTTGATGAAATCTGCGCCACCCATGGCACCGCCCGGGTGACCACTCTTGGCTTTCTCTACTGCTGCCGCCGCAAGGATGCGGATATTGTTGGCGGCCATTGTCATTAGTTCTTTCGAATTCATGTTATTATGATTTAAATTGTTAAAACGCGTAGCCTATGTAGTAATCAAAGCCCCAGTTCATGTTGTTGTGGTAGCCGAAGCCGGGGATGTAATAGGGAGTGGTCAGTTCGTCGTGGCTGTTCTTGGTAAACAGGAACTTCATCCTTACCGCCCAACCCATATACACACCGTACATGATATCCACATTCACTCCTGCCGCCACCTCGCCCCATACGTCGGCAATCCACTCACCCTTCGGGAAATAAGGTTTCAAGTCGGGTGTGTCCAAGCGTTGCCAACCCGTACCCAGCCGCACGCCGATCAGCAGGCTGGAGCGTTGATCCGGACGTTTCTTGAGCGGATTGATATCCAGTCCTATCCTCGCGAACTGTCCGCTGCCGTGGTAGAGACTGTCCGGCAGGTTCTTGCTCCTATCTACCTTCTGCTGCAGGAACTGCCCTGCGTGCCCGAACTCGACGGTAGGAAAGAAACGGTTCTTGAGCCGCACGCTCACCGCGGCTTCCACAGAGTACGTGTGCCAATCCGAGCGCAAGGCGTCGAAGATGGGATTGAATATATCCACCCGCACCAACGTAGCCTGATAGATTGAATCCTTCTTAACGGGCTTGGGCGCTTCCGGCTCAGGCTGCAAGGCTGCGGAATCCGCCTTCATCGACTTATCGGGCAGCACATCCTGTATGAGCACCGAATCCGCCGACGCTACTACGGTTGAATCTGCCAACGCAACAACGGTTGAGTCCGCCTGCTGCGCACAAAGAGGCAAAGTCAGCGTCAGAAACACTATGAACGCCAAGCGCCTCATATCAGTTTGGCAGCTTCCTCCTTCAGTGCGCGCAACGCTTTCTCGTTAGCCGTCTCGCCGTTGGTACTATAGGCGGTGAGCAGCACCTTGGCATAGTCGAGCGACGTGCTCTCAGGCGGCAACTGCACAGCCATAGCCGTGACGAACGCCATCATCTGCCCGCGCGCCACCATGATCTGTTCCCACACGGACTCCGACACATAGATCTGCTGACTCATGTTGTGGTCGAACTCCAGACGGATGGTTTGCAACAGGCGCTGCTGCACCTGCTGAACGGTCATCGTGGAGACCTCCAGATCCATGAGCATGTGTTCGGGCTGCGTACGCTCGAGCATCAAAGCCAGACGCTCATACGCCCTGAGCCGAATAGGCGATATCTCCTTCTGCGACGCACGCTTGAGTTCCCATTCGCGCTTCTGCTGCTCGTTGTTAAAGAGCTTGTGCATCACAATCCATGTAGCCAACAGCACAATCAGTGCCGGAATGCAATATTTCAGTACTTCTATCATAATCGTATCTTGTTTGTGCGGCAGCCAAAATTGGCTGCGGGCATTTTTTGTCGGGGCAGCATGGCGGCAAAAAATCACCGCTCACACCAATTCCGCCACAAAGTTACAAAAAAAAAATGATATTTGCAAGTAATAATGCAGAAAATCGCAAAAAAAATCGTTACTTTCTTATTTTTTTCAAAAAAATTTGCAAATGTCGATTTTTTTTTGTAACTTTGTATGTTTTTTTGAATGGACTGATTAACGTTATTGTTTTTGTAGAAAATAATGCTATTATCACAACTATTTACCCAAGCCACGGGGAAGAAAGCCGGTGAGCAGGTAGCTCTGACGGCATCGGGCAGCAACCGCCGGTATTACCGCATATACAGTGAGGACAGAGAGGTGTCGCTCATCGGTGTGCAAGGCACATCCAGGGACGAGAACCATGCGTTCCTGTATATGGACGAGCGCTTCCTGGCTCAGGGGCTGAACGTGCCGCGCGTGCTGGCTGTGAGCGAGGATGAGATGGCGTATGTGCA
This sequence comes from uncultured Bacteroidales bacterium, assembly GCA_902798965.1. Taxonomy (GTDB): domain Bacteria; phylum Bacteroidota; class Bacteroidia; order Bacteroidales; family Paludibacteraceae; genus Colicola. Next base: position 6,478 of record CADBYS010000030.1, read on the forward strand.
GGAGGATCTGGGCGATACCCTGCTCTTCGATTATATAGCCGAAGGAAGGAAGACCGGCGTGTTCTGCGAAGCAGAGAAGGATATGCTGCGCAAAACTATGCGCGCGCTGGCGCGCTTTCAGGTGCGCGCTGCGGATGATTTCGACTTCAACCAGTGCTATCCGCAGCCCGAGTTCAACCTGCGCAGCATTCGCTGGGATCTGAACTATTTCAAATATTGTTTTCTGAAAGCCACAGGCCTGGAGTTCCAGGAGGACAAGCTCGAGAACGAGTTTGAGCGCCTGGCATATATTCTGCTGCAACAGAAGCGGATGAACGCCTTCATGTACCGCGACTTCCAGAGCCGGAATGTGATGGTAGTGGAAAGTCAAAAGTCGAAAGCCAAAAGCGGCAAAGGTGAACTTGTGCCGTACTTCATCGATTTTCAGGGCGGCCGACGCGGACCACTATACTACGACGTAGCCTCGTTCCTGTGGCAAGCCAAGGCGAACTACCACGACGAGTTGCGCCACGAGCTGATAGAGGAATACCTCGACGAGCTGAGCAAGCACATGGAAATCGACAAGGAGGAGTTTTACGCCACGCTGCGTCACTTCGTGCTCTTCCGCACGATGCAGGTGCTTGGCGCGTACGGCTTCCGCGGATACTTCGAGAAGAAACCTCACTTCCTGCAATCCATTCCGTTTGCGATAGAGAACCTGCGCCGTTTGCTCAAGAACGCCGCCGAGGACTACCCCTACCTGATAGAGGTGCTGCACGAAATGACGGAGATGAAGCAGTTCAAGGATGTAGGCGTACGCAAACCGCTGGTGGTGAAGGTCTATTCGTTCTCGTACAAGAAAGGTATACCTGCTGACGCGAGCGGCAACGGTGGCGGATTTGTGTTCGACTGCCGCGCCGTGAACAACCCCGGCAAGTACGAGCGCTACACCTATTTCACGGGTATGGATGAGCCGGTTATCAAGTTCCTGGAGCAAGACGGTGAGATTCTGCCGTTCCTGGATTCCGCCTACAAGCTGGTGGATGCGAGCGTGAAGCGGTACATTGACCGCGGGTTCAGGAACCTGATGGTAAGTTTCGGTTGCACGGGCGGACAACACCGTTCGGTATATGCTGCCGAGAAGATGGCCGAGCATATCAACTCGAAGTTCGGCGTGGAGGTACAGCTCATCCACCGCGAGCAGAACGTAGAACGCATACTGAACAGTAAGGACTGATGAAAGCAATGATCTTTGCTGCGGGACTGGGCACACGCCTCAAGCCGCTGACCGACCGTATACCGAAAGCCTTGCTGCCGCTGGCTGGCAAGACGCTGCTGGAGTGGCAGATCGAACGGCTGAAAGCCGCAGGCATACAAGATATAGTGGTGAATGTGCATCACTTGGGCGAACAGATCGTGACGTACCTCAAGGAGCACGACAACTTCGGCTGCCGTATCCGGATCAGCGACGAGAGCGATATGCTGCTCGAAACGGGCGGCGGGTTGCTGAAAGCCGCAGCGTTGCTGGGCGAAGATGAGCCCGTGTTGGTGTGCAATGTGGATATTCTTTCGAACATCGATCTAAAGCTGCTGATCGCAGCAGTCGAAAGTCGAAAGTCGAAAGTCGAAAGCCAGGAACTGGCAACGGTTGTGGTGTCGAACAGGGAGACGCAGCGCTACCTGCTGTTCAGCGGCGAAGGAGTACTGCGCGGCTGGATGAACCGCAAGACCGGCGAATACAAACCCCAAGAGGCTGCTCACGAAGACCTGGTGCCCATGGCATTCTCGGGAATGCAGATCGTATCGCCCGCGTTCTTTGGCGAACTAAGGAAGGTGCAGGCCGAGAAAGGCGACAAGTTCTCGCTGATTGATGCGTACCTGTCGGTCGTAGCAAGAAAGGCAGGCACGATCCGCGCCTATGTGCCGAGATACTACAGGATGATGGATGTGGGAAAGATTGACCAACTGGAAGAAGCCGAGCGCTTCGCAAAAAATTTAGACGCATGCTTGGAGTAATTATCAACCCGAAATCAGGTAAACGCGCATACCGAATGCAGCGGATGTACTTATGGAACCTGCTAAGGGAAAAACGTATTCCTTACGAGTTCCGCGTAACGAAATATGCCTCTCACGCCATTGAGTTGGCGCGTGAGTTGATCGAGGATTACGGTTGCGATGAGATACTGGTCATCGGCGGCGACGGTACGTTGTCGGAGACACTGAACGGCATTATGCGTGCCAACATCTCCGCCGAGCAACGCCGCAACATCAAACTTGGCCTGATGCCCCGCGGCACAGGCAATGACTGGGGACGTTACTGGAACCTGACAAAGAACTACCGTGAGGCGATCGAGCGGTTCCTGACGGGCGAAGGCCATCCGCTGGATGTGGGCTGTGTGACCTACTGGCGCAACCACATCGAGCACCACAGGTACTTCATCAACTCCGTGGGCTTCGGCGTTGACCCGCTCTGCTGCCAGAAAGCCGAGAAACTGAAATACTACCTCGGTTCGCATCATGTGAATTATGTAATAGGCCTGGTAGGTGCCATTGTGCAGCAGAAACCCATACCGATGTCGCTGATAGTGGACGGAGAGACACTGGTGAACGAGGCGCTGTTCACGATGAACGTAGGCAACGGTCCATTCTCCGGAGGCGGTATACGCCAGAACCCCGAAGCTGACCCGCAAGACGGTGTGTTCCACGCGATGTTCGTGTGCAAACCCACGCTGATACAGGTGATCAAGGCATTGCCGAACCTGTTCAACGGCAAACTGACCGATCTGCCGTTCATCCACGCCTACAAAGGCAAAGATATCCGTATGGAGACCGAGGAACACCTGATGTTCGAGGGTGACGGCATATTGCAAAACATAATGGGACCGTGCGAGATACACTGTATCCACCATGCGATACAGTTTAAGGTTAAGATGTGATTGGACAAAACGAATAAAGAGTAAGGAATAAGGACTAATGTAGATGGAGGAAACGGTGTATCATATACCTGCGATGCTGAGCGAGGTGCTTGAGGGGTTGCGCATTGACGCGGGCAAGCCACAAACATTTGTGGATGTCACGTTCGGCGGCGGCGGTCACAGCCGCGGCATCATCGCGCAGATGAACGAGCAATCGCACCTCTACGGTTTCGATCAGGACTTGGATGCCTACGCCAACCGCATCGACGATGAACGTTTTACCTTCGTGCGAAGTAACTTCCGCTACGTGGCGAACTTCATGGATTACTACGGCGTGGAGCATATCGACGGTCTGCTGGCGGATTTAGGAGTGAGTTTTCATCATTTCGACGCCGCCGAACGAGGTTTCTCCTTCCGCTACGATGCCCCGCTGGATATGCGCATGAATGCCAAGCAACGCCTCACAGCCGCGGACATCATCAATAGCTACTCAGAGGAAGAGTTAGCACGCGTGCTGTACTTGTACGGAGAGTTTGGCAACTCGCGTGCTATCGCCTCGCAGATTGTTCGCAAGCGCACCGGGGCGGTCATACTGACCACCCAACAACTGCAAGAGAGCGTACGACTGAAGGACAAACAGGACTATGCCCGACTGTTCCAAGCCCTGCGCATCGAGGTGAACGACGAACTGGGCGCGCTGCGCGAACTGCTGCAAGCCGCCGTCAGTCTGTTAGCACCCGGCGGACGACTGGTGATACTGACCTATCACTCGTTGGAGGACAGGCTGGTAAAGAACTTTATGCGGTCGGGCAACACCGAAGGAACAATCGAGAAAGACTTCTACGGTAATCCGATCACACCGTTCAAGGTCATCGAGAAAGGACGCACGGCAAGTGCCGAAGAGGTAGCACGCAACCCCCGCGCACGAAGTGCCAAACTCCGCGTGGCGGAAAAGACCGCTGCGCTAAAGGAGTAAGGATCGCTACGCTAAAGGAGTAAGGACAATGGATAAGAGACTGAGTTTACTGCAACAGATTCTGAACGGAGACATATTCCGCAACGAGAAGATATCGCGACACTATAAGTTGTTTGCGCTGATCGGTGTGTACGTGTTCATCACCATCTTCATGGGTTTCGTTTCGGAGTGGCAATATGTACGTATCGGCGACCTAAAGAAAGAGCTGCAAGATGCCCGCAACGAGGAGTTGACGTTCAGTTCGGAACTGGTAAACAACACTCGTCAGTCAGCCATCGCCCGCCAACTCAAGGAGAACGGCAGCGCACTGCGCGAAGCCAGCACACCGGTCATCGTAGTTAAATAAATAGTTAAAATGGTTTCGTTAGAGCGAAACGTTAAAGAGTTACATGGAGCAACGACAGAATGCCATATTTCGATTCTCAATCGTTTTCCTGCTGATCACGGCAGGCTTCGTTGCTGTGCTATTATACATTATACACCTGCAGTGGTTTGAGAAGGAGGAGTTGATGCAGACTGTTTCCACGGGTCAAAGCATCGAGCGCGTTATCACTCCGCAACGCGGGAACATACTGGATTCGGAAGGCCGCTTGCTGGCGAGCAGTATTCCCGGGTACTACGTATATATGGATACCCGTGTGCCGGCACTGCATCAAGGCGGCGACACCTTGTTCTACAAGTATCTGGACAGCATATCCAACGGCTTGGCTCGCATACTGCCCGAGAAATCCGCGGAGCAATACAAGAAGATGATCACCCAATCGTTCAAAAAACGCAACGGTGTATCGCCCAAAGGGTTGCCGCGCGAGAACGGATCGAACCTCAAGCTCTGTCCGCACCGCATCACATACATCCAGAAGCGCGAGATAGATAAGCTGCCCTTGTTCCGCCGCGGATACTACAAGTCGGGACTGCACTTCGAGAGTTCGTCGCAACGCAAGAAGCCGTTCGGCACATTGGCATCACGAACGATAGGATCGATCCTGGCCAACGGCAAGGGAAACACGGGTCTGGAGAAGGCGTTCGATGCCGAACTGCAAGGACAGGAAGGCTTGGAACTGAAAGAGCGAATGGGCGGACAGTGGGGCTACGTCACGGTACGCGAGGCCGTGAACGGCTACGATCTGGTCACCACACTCGATGCCAACCTGCTGGATATAACCGAAACAGCCTTGCGCGGGTGTCTGGAGCGGACGGAAGCCGACTGGGGGTGCTGCATCCTGATGGAAGCGCATAGCGGTAAGATCCGCGCCATCTGCAACCTCGACCGCAACGCCGACGACGGCACGTATAGCGAGAAAGCCAACCACGCCGTCACGCGCGTGGAACCCGGATCAACATTCAAGACCATCGCGATGATGGCGGCACTGGATGACGGCAAAGTGGAACTGACCGACACCTTTGAGGTATATAAGAGCGGATGGAAGTACCTGGATGCCCTGCACACCGATGCCCATAAGTTCGATACCGTCTTTACCCTGCGCAGCGCGTTGGCTGTATCATCGAACATCGCGTTTGCGAAGATGATTCTGAAGAGTTACGACAAGAAAGCCTCGAAGTTCGTGGACAAACTACAAGCCATGGGACTCCGCGATAGCGTATATAGCGAGATTCCGGGTGCGCAGAAGTCCCGCATCGATGTGCCGAAAGACGCTGTGACCCTGTCGCGTATGGCGTACGGCTACTCCGTGGAGCTGACACCGATGCAGCTCATCACGTTCTACAACGGCATAGCCAACGACGGCAGGATGATCCGCCCGTACCTGGTGGAGAAGGTCATGGACGGCGATGAGGTCATCCGCCGCTTCGACACCGAGACGCTCAAGGCCAGCATGTGCCGGCGCAGCACGCTCAATGATGTCAAGCTGGCGCTGCACGATGTGGTCTGGGACAACAACCTGGGCACAGCATCGGTGCTTAAATGGGCAGGACACATCGTGCGCTACAAGGCACAGAGTAACATGGTACATATAGCCGGCAAGACCGGTACGGCACAGATCTTCCGCGATGGCAAGTACCAGAAACGCGAACACCGAATGACCTTCGTGGGCTACTTCCCCGAAGAGAATCCGCAATACACCTGCCTGTGCATGGTGGAGCACCCGCGCAACTACCCGGGGTACGATGCCGGCTACGACTGCGGACAAGTGGTTCGACAGATCGCTGAACGCACCATCGTCTATGCCGGGCACTACGAGATCAGAGGCGACAGCCTGGTTTATGAAAAGAACAAGTAATTTCAAGTGTAAATTGTAAATGAGTAAATCGTAAATAAAATGATACTAAGCGAATTATTAACTGCCATCAAGCCTATTCAGGTGATAGGCGCTACGGATATCGACGTTCATGCCATACAGTTCGACTCGCGCAAGGTGGAGCAGGGCGACTTGTTTGTAGCGCAAGCCGGCACGGCTGTGGACGGTCACACCTTTATCCCTTCGTGCATCGACAAGGGTGCAACCGTGGTCGTCCTGGACAATACCGCCTATCTGGGCGAACCCAAAGAGGGAGTGACGTACGTAGTGGTTAAGAACTCCGAAGAGGCCTTAGGCCGCTTGGCGCATCAGTGGTACGGTTGCCCGAGCAAGAAACTGACGTTGGTAGGCGTGACCGGCACGAACGGCAAGACAACCATCGCTACCCTACTCTATAAGATGGTGCGCGCCATGGGCTACAAGGCAGGACTGATCTCCACCGTGGTCTATTATGTGGATGGCGAAGCGTTCCCTTCCACCCACACCACGCCCGATGCCTTGGCGCTGAACAGTCTGCTGGCGCAGATGGTCGATGCCGGTTGCCAATATGCATTCATGGAGGTAAGCAGCCACAGCATAGCACAAGAACGTATTGCCGGCTTGCAGTTTGCCGGAGCGATGTTCACCAACCTCACGCGCGATCATATTGATTACCACAAGACCTTCGACAACTACCGCGACACTAAGAAACGGCTGTTCGACGGACTGAGCAAGGAGGCGTTTGCCGTGACGAACGCCGACGACAAGAACGGTCTGGTGATGACGCAGAACACACGCGCGCACGTGCACACCTATTCCACTTGTAATATAGCAGAGCACCGCGGCAAGATCCTGGAAGAGGGATTCGAAGGCATGCTGCTCAGCATCGACGGACAAGAGGTGTTCGTGCCGCTGGTAGGACGATTCAACGTAAGCAACCTGCTGTGCATCTACAGCGCGGCGTTGTGCTTGGGCTTCGACAAGCTGGAAGTGCTGCGCGTACTCAGCACGCTCCAACCCGTGAACGGACGCTTCGAGACCATCCGCAGCGCCAAAGGTTGGACGGCCATCATCGATTATGCCCACACCCCTGATGCCGTGGAGAATGTGATCAGCACGATCAATGAGATATTGAACAGTCAAAAGTCGAAAGACGAAAGTCGAAAGCCCAAACTGATCACCGTGGTAGGCTGCGGCGGCAACCGTGACAAAGGCAAGCGCCCGATGATGGCTCAGATAGCCAAACGCGGCAGCGGGCAACTCATCCTCACGTCCGACAACCCGCGCGACGAAGAGCCGAGCGCCATCCTCAAGGACATGACCGACGGCTTGACGGAGGATGAACTGCGCAGCACACTGGTCATCGAAGACCGCGCGGCAGCCATACAGACAGCTTGCACCTTGGCGCAAGCCGGAGATGTGATCCTCGTTGCCGGCAAGGGACATGAGAACTATCAGATTGTCAAAGGTGTTAAGTCCCACTTCGACGACCACGAACAAGTGCGCAAATACATCTAACAATCGTACATCAATCGTACATCGTACATAAATAAATCGTACATAAACATGATCTATCATCTTATTGAATATTTGCAAGACACCCACGGTCACTTTGCCGGCGCAGGCTTGTGGCAATACATCTCCTTCCGCGGGATTGTAGCCGGCGTGATAGCCTTCATCGTGAGCGTGTGGTTCGGCAATTACTTTATCAATCTATTGAAACGCAAACATATCTCCGAGCAGCAACGCGACGAGAAGACCGACCCCTTCAACGTGGGCAAGAAAGGCGTACCTACCATGGGCGGCGTAGTGCTGATTGTAGCAACGATTCTTCCTGTCTTGTTGGTCGGCAACCTCCACAACGTCTATCTGTGGCTGATGCTTATCACTACCGTCATCCTCGGTGCATTAGGATTTGCCGACGATTATATCAAGACCTTCAAGCACAACAAGGACGGCTTGAACGGCTGGCTGAAGATCATCGGTCAAGTGGCGCTCGGTCTGATTGTAGGTCTTACGCTGCGTTATGCCCCCGTAACGACGATGAACGAAACGGTAAACGTACATTATGAGAATAACGTGCGCGTGGTGGAGAAGTCGCCCGAGGTCAAATCCACCCGCACCACTATCCCGTTCGTCAAGAACCACAACGCCAACTATGCGGATATGTTCTCGTTCCTGGGCGATGACTGGAAGTACCGCGCAGGCTGGATCTTCTTCGTGCTGCTCACGGTGTTCGTGGTGGCAGCGGTAAGCAACGGCGCCAACCTCAACGATGGCATGGACGGTATGTGTGCCGGCAACAGTGCGATAATAGGCGTGGCGCTGATTGTGCTCGCCTACGTCTCGGGCAACACGATGTTGGCGGATTACTTCGATGTGATGTATATCCCCGGCAGCGAGGAGCTGGTAGTGTTCCTCGGTGCATTTGTCGGCGCGCTGGTTGGCTTCCTGTGGTTCAACGGTTTCCCCGCTCAGGTGTTCATGGGCGATACGGGCAGTCTGACCATCGGCGGTATCATCGGCGTGTGCGCCGTGATCATCCACAAGGAGCTGCTCGTGCCTATCCTGTGCGGCGTGTTCCTGATGGAGAGCGTGTCGGTTATCTTGCAAACGCAGGTATATAAGTTCAGCAAGCAGAAGGGGCAGCGTATCCGCGTATTCAAGCGCGCACCGCTGCACGATCACTTCCGCACATCGGTGGAGCAGGTGCTCAAGAACGACCCTACCTGCCGCATCCTGTGCCAAGGGCAAAAGAACCTGCACCACGAGACGAAGATTGTGGTACGTTTCTGCATCGTGACCCTGCTGCTGGCGGCATTCACCATCCTGACACTGAAAATACGATAAAGACCATCGTACATAATAAATCGTACATCGTACATAAATAAATCGTACATGATAAAGAGGCTTGTTGTTTTAGGTGCAGGCGAGAGCGGCGTTGGGGCTGCTATACTCGCCAAGCAGAAGGGATATGATACCTTCGTGAGCGATATGGGTGAGATCAAACCGCACTATGCGGCGTTGCTCGACCAGCATCGTATTCCGTATGAGAGCGGGCGGCATACAGAGCCGCGCATCCTGTGTGCGGACGAGGTAGTGAAGTCTCCGGGTATTCCCGACACCGCGCCTATGGTGCAGAAACTCATCGCGCAACACACACCTATCATCTCGGAGATCGAGTTCGCGGCGCGCTACACCACAGCCAAGATGATCTGTATCACCGGCTCCAATGGTAAGACCACCACCACCTCGCTCATCTTCGACATGCTGCGTCGCGCCGGGCTGGATGTCGGCTTGGCAGGCAACATAGGCAACTCGCTGGCGCTGCAAGTGGCAAAGGAAGACCACAAGTACTACGTCATCGAGCTATCGTCGTTCCAGCTCGACAACATGTACGACTTCCGCGCAGATATTGCTATCTTGCTCAATATCACGCCCGATCACCTCGACCGCTACAACTTCGAGTTCCAGAACTACATCAATGCCAAGATGCGCATCACGCGCAACCAGCGCAGCGAGGATGCGTTTATCTACTGGAGCGGCGATCCCATCATCGACCGCGAGATACGCAAACTGCGCCCTGCTGCCACGCTCTACCCCTTCGGCGAAGAGAACGCGCAGAACGTAGCCTTCGTCAAGAGCAACACACTGGTCGTAGAAGCCCAGCAACCGTTCGAGTTGCCCGTAGCACTGATGTCGCTCAAGGGAAAGCACAACCAGTACAACTCCATGGCAGCGGCTATCACAGCACAGATCCTGCATATCAAGAACGAGGTGATACGCGAGAGTCTGACCACCTTTGCCGGAGTGGAGCACCGCTTGCAATACGTAGCCACGGTGCGCGGTGTCCGATACATCAACGACAGCAAAGCCACGAATGTCAACTCCTGCTGGTACGCGCTGGAGTCGATGACCACTCCCACCGTACTCATCCTCGGTGGCAAGGACAAAGGCAACGACTATTCGGAAATCGACAAACTCGTGCTCGAGAAATGCCACACGCTCGTATTCATGGGCTTGCACAACGAGAAGCTGGTTGAGCACTTCTCAGCCTTAGGTTACTCACCCGACGGCGAGAAGCGGTATATCGACACCCACACGCTCGCCGATGCCGTGCAGGCCTGCTACGAAGCGGCACATTGCGGCGACACGGTGCTGCTGTCACCCTGCTGCGCCAGCTTCGATCTGTTCTCATCCTACGAGGACCGAGGCGAACAATTCATGCAATGCGTTAAACAACTGTAATCGATGGAGCAAAACGACATAGAGATTACCGACATCGGTCCAAACGGAACCGACCAGCCCAAAGGCCTGGAACTGATACGGTACAAGCTCAAGTATGTTGACAAGACATACTGGACGGTATTCATCTTCCTCATCGCCTTTGCCGTGTTGGAACTGTTCTCCGCCTCCAGTACCCTGGCTTTCAAGTCAGGCAGTCTGCTCGCGCCGGTGTGGCATCAGGTACGTTTCATCCTGGTGGGTGTAGCTATCTGCTTTGGTGCGCAGTTGCTCCCCTCCAAATACGTACGCATGGGCGGCTACGGCTTGTTAGCCCTCGCGTTGCTATGCCTCTACTTGATGATCATCCCGGGTAGTCCGTTCGTCAGCACCATCAACGATGCCGAACGATGGTTCAAGATCTTCGGGTTCAGTTTTCAGCCCTCGGAGCTGGCGAAGCTCAGTCTGATCATCGTGGTGGGCGACCGCCTGTCGCGAGCCAAGAACGAACAGGAACTGGTCAAGGAGTTCTATCGCACCTTGGTGCTGTCGGTGGTTATTATCTTCCCTATCCTGTTGGGCAACCTGTCCACAGCCTTGCTGCTTGCAGCAGTCATCTTCCTCATGTGGTTCATGGCGCGCGTGCCGCTCAAGTACCTCGGCGGAGTGCTGGCTATAGCCTGTGTGCTGATGGTTTCCGGTTACTTCATCGTCGAGTTCGGCTATGTGCGTGCACACCGCAAACTCACCGGTCCGTTCAAGCGCGCCATCACATGGGTCAACCGTGTGGACGACTTCATTGCCGACAAGAGCAGCGACTCCTTTGACGAGGACGACAACTACCAGCGCAATCATGCCCGTCTGGCTGTGGCGCGTGGCAGTGCCTCGCCTCTGGGTGTATTGCCCGGCAACAGTGTGGAGCGTAACTTCCTTCCGCTGGCGTACGCCGATTATATCTTTGCCATCATCGTGGAGGAGACAGGTCTGTTGGGGGCTTTTGCCCTGATTGTCCTGTATGTGGTCATTCTGTTCCGAGCGTGCTACACCTCGGCCAAGAACACCGACTACGGCTCCATGCTCATGGTGCTGGGCTTGGCGCTGATGCTCACGTGCCAGGCGTTCGTCTCGATGGCGGTGGCAGTGGGACTCGGTCCCACTACAGGTCAGCCGCTGCCTATGGTATCACGCGGTGGTACATCGGTACTCGTAACAAGTCTGTACTTCGCCATACTTATGTGCGTCAGCCGCGAACAGAACGAGATGAAAGAACAGATCGACCAAACGCGCAACGCATCGTTCCACGATGCACCCGACATCAACTTCGATTAACAGTTTAACAATTTAACATCAATGAAATATCTCATTTCCGGAGGCGGAACAGGAGGACATATCTTTCCCGCCGTAAGTATAGCTAACGCACTCAAGGCTGCCGACAAGCAGGCAGATATCCTGTTTGTCGGAGCGCTGGGACGCATGGAGATGGAGCGCGTGCCGCAAGCCGGCTACCGAATAGAAGGTCTGCCCGTTCGAGGCTTCAACCGTGCGCAGCCGTGGAAGAACATCTCTGTACTGTTCGACCTCTGGCGCTCCATGCGCATGGCCAAACGCATCGTCCGTGAGTTCAAGCCCGACGCAGCGGTGGGCGTAGGAGGCTATGCCAGCGGCGCGGCGATGAAAGTGGCGGCGCGTATGGGTATTCCTGTTATCTTGCAAGAGCAAAACGGCTTTGCCGGTGTTACCAACAAACTGCTCAAGGATGATGCCCGACTCATCTGCGTGGCGTACGAAGGAATGGAGCGCTTCTTCCCCAAGGACAAGATACTGCTTACCGGCAATCCCGTAAGGCAGAACCTCACAACCGGCGACAGGAAGCACGCCTTGCAGTGGCTCAAGCAAGAGTACGATGCTACCTTCGCAGCCGACCGACCCACCGTGCTTATCATCGGCGGCAGCCTCGGTGCACGGACAATCAACCAAGCCATGCTCACGGCTCTGCCAATCTTGGCAGAGAAGAACATACAGGTCATCTGGCAAACAGGTAAGGTGTACTACGATAACATCTGCGCCAATCTTGGCGCAGAGAACCTCGCGGCGTACAAGAAGCAAGGCATAGTAGTCACACCGTTCCTGAGCAACATGCCCGATGCCTATGCTCTGGCGGATATAGTCGTGTCACGCGCAGGCGCATCCTCGATCAGCGAACTCTGCCTGCTCGGCAAAGCAAGCATACTCATCCCATCGCCCAACGTGGCGGAAGACCACCAGACGCACAACGCTATGGCGCTCGTGCGCAAAGATGCGGCCATACTCGTCAAGGACATTGAATGCTCCGACAAACTGCTGCCCGCTATCCTGGATTTGCTCAATGACAAGCAGCGGCAACAAGCAATGAAAAAGAACATTCTTTCGCTCGCTCAAACCGACTCAGCGGCACGTATAGCCGACGAAGTGATAAAAATTGCAAAGAATAATGCAAAAAAATAACAAAATATTTGCATATTTCGATTTTTTTTCGTAACTTTGTGGGCTCAATCTATGCGCAATAGTAAAAACAAGATAGTATTATGCCTGATGTTGGCGTGCTTGTGCACGTTGCAAGCCTATGCCCAACGTCCTCAACGCAACCAATTGGAGATTGGCGTGCAGGGAGGCATGATGTACTATGTTGGCGATGCTAACCCGAAGATGTTCCAACATATCCGGGAGGCGTACGGCGCTGAGGTGAGCTACCTGTTCAACCGGCGCTGGTCGATTATGCTGCAAGGCACAGCCGGACGTATTGCCGGACGAACAGCCACCGAGCAGGGACTGCCCGATCCGAAAGGCGAGATGTGGACGAACTACCTGGTCAGCATCGATGCCGTGGCACGGTTCAACTTCCTGCCATACGGCATGGCGGACAAGTTCGACCACAAGATCAAGCCCTACACCCCGTATATCTATGCCGGTATAGGCGTGACCATGCATCAGCATTTCGGCGCAGCGGCAGCATACATTCCTGTAGGTGTGGGATTTAAGTGGGCATGCACCGAACATCTGATGATGTATCTGGCGTGGCAGAACAACATTTGTTTTGCCGACAACCTGGAGCCCACGCCCTACTACAATAACATCCACGAGCTGAACGGATCGAACATTCTGAACTGCGACATGGTATCGACCTTACAGTTTGGCATAGTTTTTGAATTTGTCAAAGAGAAAAGCATTTGCAAGTTCTGCAAAGAAAAAGAATAATAGACCGCTAACGCTGAAAGTAATTAGGCTTTTGTCTTTTGTCTTTGAGCGAGCGAAGCAAGCGGTCTTTCGACTAAAATAAACCATATGAGCAAGAAAGACAATATAATCAAGGAGCGCATCCCGCGACATATTGCCATCATCATGGACGGCAACGGCCGCTGGGCGAAGAAGCAAGGCTTGGCACGCATGTTCGGGCACAAGCAAGGGGTAACCACGGTACATAACATCACCGAGGCTGCTGCCGAGATCGGCATTGAGTACCTGACACTCTACGCCTTCTCTACCGAGAACTGGAACCGCCCGAAGGAAGAGGTGGATGCCCTCATGGCATTGCTCGTGGATACGATTGCCAAAGAGACTCCCACGCTCATGAAGAACAACGTGCGTCTGCTCACCATCGGCGATATCAACCGCTTACCCGAAGCCACGCGCCTCAAGTTCCTTGGTTGCATCGAGCAGACATCCGTGAATACGGGGCTGAACCTCGTGCTCGCACTCTCCTACTCTTCGCGCTGGGAGATCATCGAAGCCGCCAAGCGCATCGCCGCCGAGGTTAACAGCGGCGCACTCACGCTCGACGAGATCAACGAGGCTGCTATCAGCAACCATCTGACTACAGCGGGTATACCCGATCCCGACTTGCTCATCCGCACCTCCGGCGAACTGCGCATATCGAACTTCTTGCTCTGGCAAATAGCATATTCCGAGCTGTACTTCACCGACAAACTATGGCCGGAGTTCACCGTCGAAGACCTATACGAAGCCATCATCGACTACCAGCAACGCGAACGTCGATTTGGCAAAACATCTGAACAACTGAAGAATTGAAACATCGCATACTGACATATATCATCCTCGCCCTACTCATCTGTCAGCCACTCCTGGCTGATGCACAGGATTCGATACCTGCCTCATCGGCTGCCACGCCGAAGATTGAGTATGGCATGACGCGTCCCACCTACGAGATAGCGGGCATCAGCGTTTCCGGCGCACCCAGTTACGAAGATTTTGTACTTATCGGATTCTCCGGCCTTGCCGTCGGCGACAAGATTGAAGTGCCCGGCGACCAGATCACCAAGTGTATACGCCGATTCTGGAAGCAGGGACTGTTCTCCGACGTCAAGATCGTAGCCACGAAGATCGAGGGCGACAAGATATGGCTCGAGATCCGCCTCAAGCAGCGCCCGCGAGTAAGCGAGATCGTTTACAACGGACTCAAGAAGAGCGAGAAAGAGGACGTAGAAGTCAAGGTAGGCATCAGCAAGGGCGCACAGATGACGCCTAACCTCGCCGACCGCGCACAGACAGTGGTCAAGAAGTACCTGGCAGAGAAAGGCTTCCACAACTCCGAGGTCAAGGTGCTGCAGCAGCCCGACCGCGACCGCGAAGGATACGTCAAAGTCATGGTCAATGTCGACAAGAAGGTTAAAACGAAGGTCGGCAAGATCTACATCACCGGCAACCAGGCGCTGACACACACCCAGATCAACCAGGCGATGAAGAAGACCAACGACAACAATATCCTCAACCTCTTCCGTACCAAGAAGTTCGTTTCCGCGGAGTTCGAGAAGGATAAGCAAGCCGTGATCGAGAAGTACAACGAGATAGGTTACCGCGATGCCTACATCGTAGCAGACAGTATCGTGCCCAACCCCGAAGACCCCACACGCGTGGATGTGTACATGACCATCAGCGAGGGTAATCCGTACTACGTACGCTCTATCAGCTGGGTCGGCAACACCGTCTATCCCTACGACTACCTCAACGCCGTGCTCGGCATCAAACCCGGCTCGACGTACAACCTTAAAGAGCTCAACAAACGTCTCACCGAAGATGATGATGCCGTCAGCAAACTCTACACCGACCAGGGTTACTTGTTCTTCAACGTCGATCCGGTGGAGGTGAACGTCGATAACGACTCCATCGACTTCGAGATGCGTGTGTACGAAGGTCGCCCCGCTACCATCAACGAGATCAAGATCGTCGGCAACACCCGCGTCTATGAGCATGTCGTTCGCCGCGAGCTCTATACCAAGCCCGGACAACTCTATTCGCAATCCGACATCATGCGTTCGCTGCGTGAGTTGGCACAGATGGGACACTTCGATCAGGAAAAGCTTGTGCCCGATATCCAGCCAAACCCCGAAGACGGAACAGTGGATATCACCTATCAGCTCGAGACTAAGTCGTCCGACCAGATCGAGTTCTCGCTCGGTTGGGGCGCTACGGGTATCGTAGGTTCTATCGGCTTGAAATTCACCAACTTCGCCATCCAGAACCTGTTCAACCCCAAGTCCTACCGCATCGTGCCGCAAGGCGAGGGACAGACCTTCTCCATCAACGCGCGCACCAACGGTGTGTACTACACCTCAGCCAGCATCTCGTTCGTCGAGCCGTGGCTCGGCGGCAAGCGACCGAACTCGCTGTCCACATCCGTGTTCTTTGCTTCGCAGACCGGTTACTCCGACCGCTACTACCAGGCGTATCGTAACCTCTACAACTCCTACGCCTACAACTACGCGTACTACGGCAACTCCGATTACTACCAGCAACTCGCTGAGTCGGAGGCTGACCCCGACAAATACCTGCGCACCTTCGGCGTGAGCATCGGTTACGGCAAACGTCTGCGCTGGCCTGACGATTACTTCCAGTTCTACGGCGAACTGTCGTACCAAGCTTACTGGATGAAGGACTGGGCATACCTGCTCGTATCCAACGGCACGTGCCATAACCTGGCGCTCAACCTCCAACTCTCGCGCTCGAGTATCGACAATCCCATCTATACCCGCCGCGGTTCGCAGTTCAGCCTGGGCTTGAAGATCACTCCGCCGTGGTCGCTCATCAACGGACTCGACTACTCCAACATGACCACCAACGAGCGCTACCATCTCATCGAGTACCACAAATGGACATTCAAGGGCAAGGTGTTCACGCCGCTCACCCACGACTCCAAACTTGTGCTCATGACCCGATTCGAGTTCGGTTATCTCGGTCACTACAACCAGTATGCCAAGTCGCCGTTCGAGACCTACTACATGGGCGGTGACGGTATGTCGTCGTACTCATCCTACGCTACGGATTATGTATCCATGCGTGGTTACTCATCCGGCTCACTCACGCCCTACGACTCCGAGACCGGACGAAACATGGGATACCTGTACAACAAGTTCACGCTCGAGTTGCGTTATCCTATCTCTCTGGAGCAGAATGCCACGATCTGGGCGCTCGGCTTCCTGGAGGCAGGTAACTGCTTCGCCAGCATCAAGGATTACAACCCCTTCGACCTCAAGCGCTCGGCAGGTGTGGGCGTACGCGTGTTCCTGCCTATGTTCGGCTTGTTAGGTATCGACTGGGGCTGGGGATTCGACAAGATCAACGGCAGCGACCAGTACGGCAAGAGCCAGTTCCACTTCGTCCTCGGCCAAGAATTATAACGCATCGACCAATCTTGGGCGATATAATAACAAAAAAAATGAAAAAACTAATTGCATTAATAATCAGCGCATTCTGCATCTTCGGCATCGCTCAGGCGAAAGATGCTGCCGTCGCTTATGTCGATATGGCATACATTTTGAAGAACTTACCGCAGTACGAGACGGCTAACGAGCAACTCTCCATGATGGCCAAGCGTTGGCAGAAGGAGATCGATGCCTTGGAGCAAGAGGTGCGCGTGATGACTACCAACTACCAGACCGAGCAGATCTTCCTCTCCGAAGAGATGCGCCAACGCCGCGAGGAGGAGATACTGGCGAAGGAACAGGAAGCCATCGAGCTCAAGCGCAAGTACTTCGGCGAGACCGGCGAACTGGTCAAGAAACGCGAAGCACTCTTGAAGCCCATTCAGGACGAGATCTACGCGGCTATTCAGGATCTGGCTAACGAGAAGCACCTCGATGTAGTCAAAGACCGCTCTTCCGACCCGGGATTGCTCTTTATGTCATCCAAGCTCGACTACTCGGATCAGTTGCTCCAGAAGCTTGGCGGCAAGTAACCCCTCGTAACCCTCGAAATATCGAAATATCGATTTATCGAAATATCGCAAATAATTAAATCAAAGAATATGAAAAAGATTGTAATGATTATGGCGGTTCTCGCTCTGACGCTGACCGCTAATGCACAGAAGTTCGGCTATGTTAACACCCAGGAGTTGTTCATGCTCATGCCCGAACTCAAAGATGTTCAGGCACGTATGGACAGCCTCAACAAGCAATACGAGAATCTGCTCATGAACATGCAAGAGGAGTACCAGAAGAAACTTCAGGACTACCAGCAGAAGCAGCAGACTCTGCCCGAGGCAATGCGTCAGATTCAGGAGGAGGAGCTTTACTCCATGCAGCAGCGTCTGCAAACGACCTATCAGACGGCACAGCAAGATGTAGAGCAGAAGCGCACCGAGTTCCTCAAGCCCGTCAACGAACGAATGGCGAAAGCTATCCAGGAGGTAGGCGCTGCCAACAACTACACCTATATCTTCGACTCGGCAGCTGCCGTATATATTGCTCCGGATGCCGATAACGTTATGCCGCTCGTCAAAACCAAACTCGGTATTAAGTAATGGCTGACGGTTATCTCGAATCCCACTACGCCGAGTATGAAAAACGCAAGGCAGAATGGCTTAAGAAAAAACATACAACACCTCATCCCCGCCGCCCCGAGGATGAGGCGTTGTGATTTCAATTAGAAATTATAAATTTGAAATTATAAATCATTTTATGGAACAGATTCAAAACTTACTTCGCGATAAAGCATGGGCACGTTGGACGGTGCTCGTGCTTGTTGCATCTATGATGTTCTTCGCGTACATGTTCGTCGATATACTCTCGCCCTTGGCATCGCTGCTCAACGACTCGCTCGGGTGGGATCAGGGTGTGTTTGGCACCTACGCCGCCGGTGAGTACCTGCTCAACGTCTTCGGCTTCCTTATCCTCGCCGGCATCATCCTCGATAAGATGGGTGTGCGCTTCACGGGCTTGCTCTCAGCTTCGCTCATGGTTATCGGCGCGGCTATCAAGTTCTGGGGCATATCCTGGGCGGATGCCAACAGCGTGGCTTGGCTCAACAGCTGGTGGACGACCATGCCCGGTTCGGCTAAGCTGGCTATGTTCGGCTTCATGATCTTCGGCTGCGGTTGCGAGATGGCGGGTACTACCGTCAGCAAGATCCTCGCCAAGTGGTTCAAGGGCAAGGAGATGGCATTGGCTATGGGCTTGGAGATGGCTATTGCACGTCTGGGCGTGTTTGCCGCCATGTGGCTCTCACCGATGTTCAGCATCAAGTTCGCTGTTGACGGCACGAACTCCGTAGTAGCACCGCTGCTCTTCGCTTCATGCCTGCTCGTGATCGGTCTGCTCAACTTCTTTGTGTTCACCATCATGGACAACAAGTTCGACAAGCAGCTCGTAGCTATCGGCGAAGCACCTGCCGTACATGATCCCGAGGATGAGTTCAAGGTCAGCGACCTGGCGCAGATCTTCAAGTCGAAGATGTTCTGGATCGTGGCGCTGCTGTGCGTACTCTACTACTCGGCTATCTTCCCCTTCCAGCGTTTTGCAACGAACTTCCTGGAGGAGACCCTGAGCATCAGCAATGCCGAAGCTGCCGGTCTGTTCAAGTGGTTCCCGATACTGGCTATGGTTCTCACGCCGTTCCTCGGTGCGTTCATCGACTACAAGGGCAAAGGCGCCTCGATGATGCTGCTCGGTGCAGTCATCATGATCGCCTGCCACAGCGTGTTCGCCTTCGTGCTGCCCGCTTTCCCGAGCAAGACTCTCGCACTCTGCACGATCCTCGTGCTCGGTGTCAGCTTCTCGCTCGTGCCGGCATCCATGTGGCCGTCCGTGCCTAAGATCATCGACGAGAAGGTGCTCGGCTCGGCCTACTGCCTCATCTTCTGGGTGCAGAACATAGGTCTCTGCCTCGTGCCGCTGCTGATTGGCAAGCTCCGCGTGGCTACCGACGGCTACCTTGTTCCGATGATCGTCTTTGCCTCCTTCGGCGTACTCGCCTTCTTCCTCAGCCTCGCACTCAAGGTCGAGGACAAGAAGAAAGGCTACGGCCTCGAACTGCCCAATAAAAAGTAACACACCTCAAATAAACAATATACATATATTGTATACTACGGAATTTATTTAGGTTTATTGCTTTTGAGTGTTTTACTCGGAGAGTTGTGATAATGGATGGTAAGAACTATCCGAAAGTTCACTTTCGAGGAGTTTTTAGCAGCCATTAGCACAAGTCGCAAAGCGACAAAACACTCAAAAGGGTTTATTTAGGTTTATTTTCTATTTTACACCGATATGGATTGGAGTTTTTTGATTGAGGGCAAGGATGCCATTTGCGTCAGCACCGACAGCCGCAACCTCCCCGAGGGCTGCATCTTCGTAGCCCTGCGCGGCGAGACCTTCGATGGCAACACCTTCGCGCTGAAAGCCCTGGAGCAAGGCGCCTCGCTGGCTATCGTGGACGACGAGAATGTCTATAACGCCATTCAGCAGACAGGCGAGTACTCCGCGTTGCTTGTGGAGAACAGCCTCAGCGCCTTACAGGATCTCGCCCGCGAGTGGCGTCGTCAATGGGGCAAACGCATCATAGGCATCACGGGCACCAACGGCAAAACAACCACCAAGGAGCTGCTTGCTGCAGTCCTGAACACCAAGTACAAGACCCTTTTCACCCAAGGCAACCTCAACAACTCCATCGGTGTGCCCCTCACGCTCTTGCAGCTCACTGCCGAGCACGAACTGGCTATCGTGGAGATGGGTGCCAGCCATCCGGGCGACATCAAGGAGCTCGTCGAGGTCGCTGAGCCGAACTGCGGACTCATCACCAACGTCGGCAAAGCCCACCTGCAAGGCTTCGGTTCGTTCGAGGGTGTCATGGCCACCAAAGCCGAGCTCTACGACTATCTGCTTGCCCACAACGGTCTTATCTTCCGCAACGCCGACAATCCCCACCTTGAGCAAATGTATCTGTCAGCGCAGCGGTCTCACTTCCCACAGCGTAGCGGTCTCACTTCTCACAGCGAAGCGGTCTTATACACCACAGGCACAATGCCCGAAGGCACGCAGCTTGTAGGCGCATACAACAGCGAGAACATCCAAGCCGCACTCTGCGTAGGCGAGTACTTCGGTATCAGCCGCGAAGACGGCTTGGCTGCCATCCGCGCCTACGTGCCCTCCAACAACCGCTCACAGCGAATGCAAACCGAGCACAACACCCTCATCGTCGATGCCTACAACGCCAACCCCACCTCCATGCAGGCTGCCATTCAGGCTTTCGACTTTGAGCAACGCAGTCTGTCAGCGCAGCGGTCTGTCAGCGTTAGCGGTCTGTCAGCGCAGCGGTCTGTCAGCGCAGCGGTCTATATCTTGGGCGCTATGCGCGAACTCGGCGACTACTCGCACACCGAGCACCAGAACATAGTGAACATGCTCCTGGAGCGCAAAGCCGACACCGTGCTGCTCGTAGGCGATGAGTACCGCGAGACCACAGCCCCCTATCCTATCTTCTCGAACGTGGATGAGCTGTGCGAACAACTGAAGGCTCACCCCATAACCGGCTGCACCATCCTCATCAAAGGCTCGCGTAGCAACAAACTCGAAAAAGTATTACCGCTACTCTAATAGCATCGACCAATCTTGGGCGATCAACACAATCAGCTTATGAACAAGAAAATCATAATCCCTATTCTAATCATTCTGCTCGCCGCCATCGGCGCGCTGGCTTACTTGTATTTTGCACAGAAGCAGGAGATGACCGAGATGGTTGAGCAGATGGAGTTCGAGAAATCCGAACTCGAGGACGAGTACGAAGACCTCGCCATGCAGTTCGACGGCTACCGCACGCCCGACATCAGCAACGACTCGCTCACCCAGCTCCTCAGCCAGGAGCAGCAGCGCGTGCGTGACCTGCTCGAGGAGCTGCGCATCACCAAGGCGACCAACGCTCGCCGCATAGCCGAACTCAAGAAGGAGCTCTCCACCGTGCGCGAGGTCATGGTCAGCTACGTAC
The DNA here is from genome assembly GCA_902798965.1 of uncultured Bacteroidales bacterium. GTDB lineage: Bacteria > Bacteroidota > Bacteroidia > Bacteroidales > Paludibacteraceae > Colicola. The sequence continues at coordinate 28,053 of CADBYS010000030.1, forward strand.
ATCAGATCGACTCGCTCAACCAGACCAACAAGCGCCTCACCGCCGAGAACCGTCAGGTGCGCGAGCAGTATGCCGTGGTGCAGCAGCAAGCCGAGCAGCTGCAGCAGCAGAACACCGATCTTAGCGAGAAGGTCACACGTGCCTCGATGCTCGAGATTACCGCGTTCAGCGTCACGCCCCTCAACAAGCGCGACCGCAAGACGAACAACATCAATCAGATGCAGAAGATTCAGTTCGACTACACCATTGGCAAGAACGTCACCTGCGAGCGCGGCATGAAGCAGATATACATGCGCATCGTACGTCCGGATGGCGAACTCATCACCCTGCCCGACCCGCAGAACCGCATGTTCGCCTTCGAGAACAGCGAGATCGAGTATTCGCTCACCAAGGAGTTTGAATACGGCGGCGAAGCGATGGACGATGTCCTGTATTGGACAGTCGGAGAAATACTCTATAAGGGTACCTACAACGCCGATTTCTTTATCGACGGCGCACTCATCGCCTCTTATCCTTTCGTACTGAAAAAGTAACGCCCATTCGGAATGAACCACACAATGAAGACAGTAGTTATCACAGGCGGCTCGTCGGGTATCGGTAAGGCGACTGCCGAGTTGTTCGCCGAGCGAGGCTGGCGGGTATTCGAGTGGTCGCGCAGCGGGCAATCCTCCGATAAGGTGACGCATATCTCCTGCGATGTCACCAAGCCCGAGCAGACGCAAGCTGCCGCCAGGCAGGTGCTCGACCAAGCCGGGCAGATTGACGTGTTCATCTCCAATGCCGGCTACGGAATCAGCGGAGCGATTGAGTTCACCACCACCGAGGATGCCCACAGGCAGATGGAAGTCAACTTCTTCGGCGCACTCAACAGCGTGCAGGCTGTGTTGCCCTCCATGCGCGAGCACAAAGCCGGACGCATCATCTTCACCGGCAGTGTGGCAGCCATACTGAGCATCCCCTATCAGAGTTTCTACAGCGCCTCCAAGGCAGCCATCAACGCGCTGGCACTGGCGTTGCAGAACGAGGTGCGCGCGTTCGGCATCCACGTCAGTGTGCTCATGCCCGGCGACGTATCCACAGGCTTCACCGCAGCGCGTAAGAAGTCCGAGGAAGGCATCAACGCCTACGGCAATATCCGCAAGGCGGTAGCAGCCATGGAGAAAGACGAGCAGAGCGGTATGAGCCCGCGTCAGATGGCACGCGATCTGTATCGCATCGCCACGCGCCGTTGTCCCGCGCCGCAGTATGTCGGCGGCATGCAGTACAAGATCTTCTGCTTCCTCGACCGCCTGCTCCCCAAGCGCCTCGTCAACTGGATCGTCGGACAACTCTATTAACCGCAACTTTCGTAACCTACGCAACCCACGCAAACTACGCAAACTACACAACCCACGCAAACCACGCAACCCACGCAAACTACGCAACCCACGCAAACTACGCAAAAAAAGCCGCATCTGCGGCTCTTTTTGTCACTTGGTACTTGGTACTTGGTCACTTAGTCCCTTGTCATAGCCTCTTCGAGGCGTCGTAGGACTCAATCGTTTTCGACTGTATCACTACCGTCGTGTCCCCGCGCTGCACGTACTGGCTTGAGGTTGTCACCGTTCGTGTCACGTTGCACGAGCTTATCAATGCACCACATGCAGCAACGCACAACACCCCTGCAAAAATCATAAATAATCGCTTCATAGAATTTCATTTTTGTTCTAATTTTCTGTACGGATTCCACGGATCTTACGGAATCCAAAGAATATTTTTTATCAGAACACGGAGTTTCACGGATTTTCACGGAACACATTGGAATCCGTGTCTTTCCGTGTGATTCCGTGTTCGTTTAATGTTCATCGTAATCCGTTCAATCCGTTCGATCCGTACAGATTAAACAATCCGTTTACTAACCTTGGTGCTCGGCGTCGTAAGCCGCACCAACAACCATCCACAGGTAGGAAACGAGCGTCTTCTTACCGCCCGGGGTGTTCTTCTGCGCCTCGAACGCCTCGCGATCCTGGTTCATCGTCGCCAGGTTCTTCTTGCGCTGTGCCACCTGCGCGGACACAATGCTGAAACGGGTACGAGCTGCCAACTCATCGGCGCTCGGATCACCGACGCGCTTGTAGGCATCAGCAGCCTTCACGTAGGCTCGGGTGCAGTTCGGGTTCTGGGTAGGCGCCTCACGGTGCGTACCGATCAGGTAATCGCCGTGCGAGTGTCCGTCCTGTTTCTTGGGCTTCGTCAACGCGCCCTTCACATAATCGATGGCTGAGTTCCATTTTACAATTGCCATAACATTGCTGCCAAATGTTTACCCCAAAGGCAGCGTGTGGGGGATAAATAAGTCAAAGATCGCTGCAACCCTTTCTTTTGTTATGTGCTCGCGATTTCATGAGCGAGTCTTTCGCCGCAGGCTGCTTTACGGCGTTTTTGGGGTCCCCGACACAACTGTTAAGTTGTGGTGGGGAGAAGCGGAGGCCTCGATGCGCTTTTATGTCGCAGGGCGACATCTGTAGCGCCGAGTGCCGAACGCGAGAACTATGCCCCTCTATTAATAGCCAATTTAGGGTGACAATTAAATGGCTATTTTGGCATGTTTTTGATGTGCTTGCGAATTTTTTCTATCATTCTGTCTTTAATATGCAATGCAGAGTTGGCATCCATGCCTAATTCAGCGCCTATCTGCTCAAAGGTCATTCCGTCCAACCACATATGCAACACTTGTCTGTTGAGTTTGGGTTTGTGCTCGTGCGGGAAGACCACGGAGTCAACATATTCGATGATCTTGTCGGCTCGCTGACCTATCCACTCGTTATACGCTACGTTCTCTGAACCGGTATCTATGCGGTCGTATTTAAGCATCTCTTGAGGCGTGACGTTGGTGAAATGTACATCGCGGTCGGTGAGACGCTTGTGACGCTTGTTGTAAAACGACAGGAAGGTGTTCTTGAAGTCGAGAATCTCGTTGTTTTGCGACCACTCGAACAGATCGATATACGTATCATGTAGCAGATCCTCGTCGTAAATCTTTAGCGCTTTGATTTCATTCGCGATATCATCCTTATTGGCTAAATATGCCTTTCCAAATTCTTCTTCGGTCATAATTGTCTTTCATTATTTTTGGTTAATTTTGGGGTCATTTTTGACTTACCAACTCCATTGTAATCTCCGTCCATTCCGGTCGGATTCTATCCGACCACATTGTAGTTGTTGCCTGTTGTTGGCAGTTTTTGACTTACCAACTCCATTGTAATCTTTCGTCTTTTGTCTTTTGTCTTTTGTCTCAAATTCTGTGCACCTCCATCGGGGTCAAATCGGGGTCAAGTCCAGGGTAAGACCTGTGTACCCCTTGCTTTTCGACGGCCTCTTCCTCAGATCCTGGAAGTACCCGTCCACGATCGCCCGACGCAGCTTCCCATTATCGGGGATCAACTCGCAGCACCGCCGGTAATCCCGCCTCACCCGCGCTCGTATAGCACGGTACTGCTCCAGCGCCTCACCCTCGTTGTGCATCCGTTCCTGTATATCGCTCACGCACTCCCCGATGATCCGTTCCGCCCGCGCCGCAGCACTACGTGCCACCTGCTCATCATCCGGCAGTGACAACCCGTATATCAGTTGTTCGCCTTGCGCACTGACCACATATCTCGCCCCGCAGTATATCCCCGTCACCAGCTCTCGCCCTTCTTTTAGTTTCGCCTTTCCCATAACTTTGTAATTCGTTTATTTCGCTTAATTCGTGTAATAATCGTGCCCTTTAGGGCTAAGAACCTATTTTGTTCATTGTAATTTTGGATAATTTTGGGTAATTTTTGACTTACCTTATCCTTTGTAGTTGTTGTCAGTTGTTGACCACAAATGGATCTTTGTAATAGTTTTGAATAGTTTTTAATTGTTGACTGAAAAAGTCCATCGTCGGCTTTCGACTTTCGACTTTTGACTTTCGACTATTTTGGGATAATTTTGGGTAATTTTTGACTTACCAACTCCATTGTAATCTCCGTCCATTCCGGTCGGATTCTATCCGACCCTCCGGAATACGTCCCCGACAGCGAGCGTCAGCTCGCCTACAACCACCGTGCATCCTCGTAGTACCCGCTGTCCCACCACCGCCGCTCATAGCTGCACCGCTCATCGCGTTCCTCGTACTTCTCTTCCTCGTAGTACTCCTCTTCGTAATATTCCTCGTGTATCATAATTCAAATTTTTCCGGGTTAGACATATGATGTGCCTCGACATCTTCGCGTTTG
>CADBYS010000031.1 GCA_902798965.1 uncultured Bacteroidales bacterium
ATGGAACGATAAATGGCAGGAACAAGGACAAGTTATCAAACTGGAGCACGGCAGATACAAAAAAGTAGGATGACGGTTTGACGGTTTTGACGGTTTCGGTATAAAGCGCACAAAAGCAGCATATTAAGCAGGCAAAATGGACGGATTATAGCAAATGAAACCGTCAAACCGTCATGACAAAATTTCTGTCAGAAAACATCTGACCTAACAGACGACGTGGCAGTTCTCGCAAAAATGCAAGAAAAATGCAAAAGATGGTAAGGGTGAGGTCAGGGTTTGATTGGGCTTTGGGAAGGACTAAAGTCTAGGATACCCACGATAAACCCATGATTTGACCATGACTTGACCCCATGTTCAGCTTGTTCCTTTTTTTGTATTAGTTTATCGCCACGCACAAAAAGCGGTAAACCGTTTTAGTGGATTACCGCTTAATAGTTTTAGTGTATAAAATTATTCGAATAGAATGCTTGAAGGGGTTGAGTGCCGAGTGTCGTAGAAGTCGACGCAATATACGTAGCTACTTCTCGGAAACCTTCAATAGCTCTTGGTGTACGAACGACTTTCATGCAACAATGGGAGTTGATAGTTGCTCAACAATCTGATCCATCATAGCATCCGACTCCTCCTCAGAGTAGACCATTCCGGCAGCTATTTGACGCTCGGACTCTGCGATACAATTCTTGCGTTCTTGCAATGAGGCTAAATGCTCTACATACAAGCGACCTGCTACCTTGTCCAGAAGCATTTGTTGCTCCTTGCGTGGTAACATGCACGCCATGTCAAAAACTTGACCGAATGTGGGTTGAGTTGCTGTCATATCTTTCGTTATTAACTTTTGCAACCGCAAAAGTACAACTTTTTTTTCAAATATGCAAATTTTTAAGCAACTTTTTGCATTTTTTTGTGTTTTTGCGGCAAATCCACTATGTCAATGTTCGTTTTGCCTCGGTAGTAATAAAATTTAAATTGTTAATGTTGTGGTGAAGTTGACCATCATAATCACTACGGAACTTTTAGGGAACAAGCAGGGAGTAATCAGGCAACCACAAGGGAACAACTAACTACGCTCGTGCGCGAAAAACAATATTTTTTTGCGTGAGACACTTGAGACAGTTGAGACAGTTGGACTGATCGCCCAAGCTTGGTCGATGCTTATTATGAGGGAATTAACTGCAAGTGTCTCAACTGTCTCAACTGTCTCATGCAATTTTTTTATAGACTCCATATTTGATTTTTTGAATGTGGCCTTGCTGCTGCCATTCCTCATTCCAGCGCAGTGCAGTGGCACGTGCCTTGGGCTTTGATCGGAACAATCACCTACTAATCACCTACTAATAACCTACTAACCACCTACTAATTACCTACTTTGACCAGCTGGAGAGAATTTTGCAGGAATGAGATGAGGAAGATGGGATGAAGAAGAGCGATGAGGAGAGGATGAGCAGCACTATTTTCCCCTGAATAATGATAGTTTCGGTTTCCAAAATGTGGTCAAAATGAGAGTATTCTGCAAAAAGATACGGCAAAATTTGGAAATTCACAAAATTTTCTGTAATTTTGTAGGCTTTTTTCGCGCGTGGGCGAAAAGTGACCGCTGCGCTGTGGAAAGTGAGACCACTGTGTTGCGAGAAGTGAGATACAAGGGAATAAAATAAACACAATATATTATGCAAATCAATCATTCAGAAATCAAAGACCTGACATCAGTAGTAACGCTGACGTTGACGCCCGCGGACTACGAGGAAGGTGTAACCAAACAACTGAGACAGATCCGTCAGAAGGCCGACATCCCGGGTTTCCGCAAAGGTATGGTGCCCATCGGATTGATCAAGAAGATGTACGGCAAGAGCGTGCTCGCCGACGTGCTGAACAACATGATCGCCGAGCAACTGACGAAGTACATCGAGGAGCAGAAGCTGCACATCCTTGGCGATCCCCTGCCCAACGATGAGCTGACTCCCTCCATGGATCTGGATAACGATACGGAGTTCACGTTTGCCTTCGACATCGCCGTGCCGGCTGAGTTCGACGCCAAACTGACCGCCAAGAACAAACTGACGCACTACACCATCACCGTTGACGACAAGATGGTGGACAATCAGGTGCAGTCGTACGCAGCCCGCTTCGGCGAGTATGTGGATGCTGACAAGGTAGAGGAAGGCGACGTAATCCGCGGTACGCTCACCGAGCAGAAGGAAGGCGGCATCGTAAAGGAGAACGCTATCCTCAACCCGCAGTACATGGCCGACAAGAAGCAAGCCAAGCTGTTCAACGGTGCCAAGGCGAATGACGTGATCACCTTCAACCCGATGAAGGCCTACCAGAACGAGACCGAGGTTGCCTCGATGCTCGACCTCAAGAAAGAGGACGTCAAGGACTTGAATAGCGATTTCACCTTCGCCATCACCTCCATCACTCGCCACAAGGATGCCGCTATCGATGCCGAGCTCTTTGCCAAGGTTTACGGCGCTGACGCACCGAAAGACGAGGCTGAGTTCCGCGCTCGCGTGAAAGCTGAGATCGAAGGCAACATGGCTGAGGATGCCAAGTACAAGTTCGGCTTGGATGCCAAGGCTGCTATCCTCAAGAAAGTCGGTGAGTTTGCACTGCCCGAAGCCTTCTTGCGCCGCTGGGTAGAGGCTACCAACAAAGAGATGAAAAAGGAAGACCTCGACCGCGACTTCCCCGAGATGCTCAATCAGCTCCGTTGGCAACTGGCCAAAGACCAGCTGATGAAGGAGTACGAGATCAAGGTAGAGAAGGAAGATGTAGACGCTTACGCCATGGAGGTAGCCCGCATGCAGTTCATGCAGTATGGCATGATGCACGTGGAGGAGCAGTACCTCAAGTCGTTTGCCGACAACATCCTCAAGGACGAGAACCAACTCCGCGGCATCGTGGAGCGCGTGGCTGAGAACAAGATCTACGAGCACCTGAAGGGTGTTGCCAAGATCGAGGAGAAAGCTATCTCGTACGACGATTTCGGGAAACTGATGAAGGAGTAATCTGTACGGATCCCACGGATTTAACGGATACAATGGAAACAAACACACAACACGACTTGTCGGCTCTATTGAGCAGATATGAGAGTGTGTTTGTGCTGACAGACGAGCAAGTAGCGAATAGCTGCTTGCCCGTTTTCAGTAATCAGCCAAGCATGGCTAACGCCAAGAAACTGGTGCTGCCGGCAGGTGAGCAGCACAAGAACATACAGACCGTGCAACGTATATGGGACTGGCTGCAGGCTGAGCATGCCACACGCCACAGCGTGCTCATCAACCTGGGCGGCGGCGTGATATGCGACATGGGCGGTTTTGCCGCAGCCACGTATATGCGCGGTATGCATTTCATTAACATCCCCACCACCCTGCTGGCTATGGTCGATGCGGGGCAAGGCGGCAAGACGGGTATCGACTACGGCACACCGGTCATCAAGAACGGTATAGGTGTGTTCGCCGAGGCGGATGCCACGATCTATGAGCCGCAGCTGCTGCAATCCTTGCCCGCCGAGCAGATCCTCTCCGGCTACGCCGAGATGCTCAAGCACGGCTTGCTGCAAGGCGAGCAGGCATTCTACGAGTTGTTAGAACAAGACCTGCGCGAGGTATCGAAGCCCGCCTTTGGCGAGAAGATCCGGCAATCCGTAGCCTTCAAGATGGCGATAGTGGAGCAAGACCCCACAGACAAAGGTCTGCGGCAGATCCTGAACCTCGGTCACACAGTAGGCCACGCGATTGAAGCGCTGCTATTAGATGAGTCGAAAGTCGAAAGTCGAAAGTCGAAAGCCGAGAGCCAACAGCCAATAGCCAAGCCGCACGGGTATTGCGTTATGTACGGCTTGGTAGCGGAAGCGTACCTGTCACACATGTTGTGCGGCTTGGATGCAAGCGTAGTAAGCCGGCTGAGCCGCTTCATGCTCGAGAACTACGGCGCTGCACCTATAACCTGCAAGGATCATGATGCACTGATCGAACTCATGCAGCATGACAAGAAAAACAAAGAACAAGGCACAATCACTTGTACCTTGCTCAAATCAATCGGACAACCTGTCACAGGTCAATCCGTCACGCCTCAACAGATCCGTGAGGCGCTCGAATACCTCTGTAATCTTTAATCGCTGAACTTAGCGCAAAGGAACTCGCGGTTCAGGCGGGCGATATTAGCAAGCGATACCTGCTTCGGGCACTCGGCAGCGCAAGCACCGGTGTTCGTACAGTTACCGAAGCCCAGTTCGTCCATCTTAGCCACCATCGCTTTGGCACGAGCCTTAGCCTCAATCTTTCCTTGCGGAAGCAGAGCGAGCTGGCTAACCTTGGCAGCCACGAACAGCATTGCCGAGCCGTTCTTGCAAGCTGCAGCACACGCGCCGCAACCGATACAGCTGGCAGCATCCATAGCCTCGTCAGCAGCGGGCTTGGGGATAGGTATAGCATTGGCGTCAGGCACACCACCGGTGTTCACCGATACAAAGCCGCCGGCTGCCATAATCTTGTCGTACGCCTTGCGATCGACCATCAAGTCCTTGATTACAGGGAATGCGTGGCTACGCCAAGGCTCAACGGTGATCGTGTCACCATCGTTGAACTTACGCATGTGCAACTGGCAAGTGGTGATAGCCGAGTCGGGTCCGTGAGGATGACCGTTCACGTACATCGAACACATACCGCAGATACCCTCGCGGCAGTCGTGATCGAACGCGATGGGGTCTTTGTGCTCGCTGATGAGTTGCTCGTTCAATATATCCATCATCTCCAGGAACGAGGCACCTTGGAAGATGTGCTTGAGTTCATAGGTCTCAAAATACCCTTTTGCCTTTGGTCCCGCCTGTCTCCACACGCGAACCTTGATGTTGATGTAACTATCCATGTATATAGTTTTTTAAGTTTTCAGTGTTAACTATTGGAGTAAGGAGTATGGACCGTTTCACTAAAGGAGTAAAGACGAGTCACACCAGTCGAACACATTTAAGTCTTTATTCCTTATTCCTTATTCCTTTTCATCAATTCGGCTACAAAGTTACACTAGGTTGTCCCCGTTGAAGCGGGGAAAACCGCCACGGGGAAAGGGGTGTAACCTTTTAGACTGCAAAGATACAAAAAAAAAATGAAATATGCAAATTTATTTTGAATAATCTTGCATATTTCTTAATTTTTCAACCAAACTGCCCATTTTTTCGCAATTTTTACTGCCTCGACAGGTCAATCGGGTAACCTGCGATGCTGATTCGGATGGTTGACTCGTTGGGCGTAGCATAACAGATTGCCACTTCGGGGATATCCGATTCGTTGATTTCCGGATTGTCCATCTCCCCGGCTACAGCCTTCAGGTTAGGAACGAACACACCCATACCTGCATCCATCGAATACCAGATCGTTCCCGGGAAGTTGGAGGGGACATATTGCAGAAACTCGCTCCAGTTGATCTCGCCGGACATCTGGTCAATCATATCGCCCGTCTCATCGCCCGCCATCATTCCTGCCATGGATAGCAGCATATCGAGCATATCCTCATTCAGGTTGAGATGTATCTCTGCCTGCAGGTCGTCGGTGACAGACATATCAAGCAGTTTAAAGGACATATACGCGTTCAGTGCAAACGACATAACCCAGTTCCCCTTGACGGAACGCGGTGAGTAGTCAACGGCTTTCTGCTTTGTGAAGCGAAGTGTATCCCCGCCATAGATCAGCGCAACCGATGAAGCGCCATCGGTCAGGAACGCAACTGCCGAGTCGTTAATCATGATGTTTGCCAGACCGAGCGAGTCGGAGTAGTTGCTCAGGCGGAAAGGAATAGTAGCCTGATAGCTGCCGTACTCATCCTTCTGCATATAGGTAGCTGCATACGATCCGTCAGCCGCAGCATGCTGGTCGCGCGGAAAGATAACCACACACGAACTGTCGGCTGCCATATAGCAACCCTCTTGCAACACAATGGGTTTGTACGAAGTTGGGGCGTCAGGATTACAAGCGACACACAAGCACAGCGAAACAATAGCGGGAAGAGTGATGTACAGAAGCTTTTTCATAAGCACGCGGATTAAGTATTGTTTCAAAAAAAGCAGAGTATTTGCTCTGCTTTGATTATGGATGTCGGGATGACAAGATTCGAACTTGCGACCTCCGGTCCCCCAGACCGTTGCGCTACCGGACTGCGCCACATCCCGTGCGCGTCAGCGCCCTCCGCCACTGATGCCGCGTTGCGGCATAAAATGCGTCGGGGCTTCCGCTTTTTCGAAAAACAACGTTGGCACGTTCTTTTTCGAGGTTTACAATGATTATATATAATGATCATCTGCTTTTTTGTCAAAAGCGGGTGCAAAGGTACAACATTTTTTTGAGATTTCCAAATTTTTCTTGCAAAAAGAAACGTATTTTGGCACAATAGTTGTATTTTGACATGTCAAGAAACAAACGAACGTGAAAAAACGACTATACATACTGCTTTCTGCCTGCCTGCTCACGGCAGGTTTGCATGCCCAGAGTATCCCTTCCGCACCGACCGCCATCAGCGAACAGGAAGAGAACGATACGCTGTACTACGCCATGCTGCACGAGGTATATGTATATGCCCCGCTCAAATTCAAGAACAAGCGACAGGAGCGATTCTACTGGAAGACCGTTCGCGACGTAAAGAAGACTCTACCCTACGCCAAGCGCATCAGCCAAGCCATCGTCGAAGCGGAAGACACTCTGGCCAAAATGGAACCGAAGCAGAAGCGTCAGTGGTGGAAGAAACGCGAAAAAGAGCTGTTCAAGGAGTACGAGAAAGATTTCCGGAACATGACAGCCTCGCAAGGGCGCATGCTGATGCTGCTATTGGACAGGGAATGCGACCGCACCTCGTACGAACTGATTGCCACGTTCAAGAACAAGTTTGTTGCCGACTTCTGGCAGTTCATAGCCAAGCTGTTCAAGAACGACCTGAAGGAAGAATATGATGCCAAGGACAAAGACCGGATCATCGAGCGAATCATCACTCTCGTGGAGAATGACCAGTTATAGGGAATGCTATTAATCCATGCACAAGCATGGCGCATATATACCGCAACAAAAATAGGAGCTGCTCGCGCAGTTCCTATTTCGTTTGGCAGATGTAAGATTACTTACGGATGCCGAGTTCCTTAATCAAGGCACGATACTTCTCAATATCCTTTGCCTTCAGGTAGTCGAGCAAACGACGACGCTTACCAACGAGGTTGGTCAGGGCACGCTCTGTACCAAAATCCTTACGGTTTTGCTTCAGGTGTTCGGTCAGGTGGTTAATACGGAACGTAAACAATGCGATCTGACCCTCGGTCGAACCGGTGTCCTGTGCGTTCTTGCCGAACTTGGCAAACAACTCTGCTTTTTTCTCAGAAGTTAAATACATAACTTTATTTGCGATGTGACAATTGTTGATTTCGTGAATAATACACAACTGTCGAGTTAAACAATGGTGGCTAAAGCAGCATCGCGAAGATGGCAACTTCGCCACATTTACGCTTCCCTTGATGAAAGCGGGTGCAAAGGTACAACAATTTTTGCACAAATGCAAATAAAAACGCACTTCCACGTAAGAAAGTGCGTTTTTATTCCGAATTTTGTCACCTAATGGTGATGTTCAGAGCTTACTTAACGAGTATCTTACCCTCGAAGAGTTGCTTGCCGCTCTGTACGCGTACCATATATATTCCGCTGGTGTAGAGTGCCGGCAGCTCGGTAGTGAACTCGCTGACGGTGTAAACCTCCTGACCGATAGCGTTGAATACGGTAGCGTTGAACTCACCGCTTGCAGGTATATCGGTTACGATATGCAATGTCTGACCTGCCTGTACGGGGTTCGGAGCAACACTCAGCTGCAACGTATTGACGTTAGGCAGTGCAGTCTGCATCCAAACATGTACATGCAGCTCGGGGTGACAATCCTCGTTGACGCTCTCAAGCGGGAAGACATAATCCTTTGCCTCGGAGCCTGCAGGGATGAGTTGCTCACCCTCGTAGATGTACGGCAGGTCATCCACATTGATTGTGTCGTAGAAGTAGCCATTCTCATCGGTAACCTTCAGGTGCAAGGTAACGATACTGTCGCAGCCTGCTACGGAAGCCGTAGTTACGTTATATACGCCTGTTTCGGTCTCTGAGAACAGTGCATCACGATAGCGCTGACCGGCGCAGATGATAGCATATACATCGGTTGTAGATGTAGCATCTCCGCTAAAGGTAACGTAGTACGTAACGATACTGTCGCAACCCGTAACAACTGATGTCAGCGTATCACGGAGTATAATATCGTTGTAGTACGCTTCACCATGGAACATATATACAGTACCGTCACACAGAGTGTCGAATACCTCGATATGCGCCTTGGGCAGCACGGTCAGATGAACAGAAATGATACTGTCACATTCTCCCGGACGCTCAATGATATTGTAGTAGTAGTCCGTTTGCAGCGGAACGAGGTTGTTGAAGCCATAGCCGGAGTACGATTCGCCTTCGCAAACGGTATCAGCCACCTCAATCGTAGGCAACGGCTTAACGACGATGTTATAAACCGTTACGCTATCGTAGTCCGCAGCCATGAATGTGAACGTATTCAGACCCATATTCAGTTCGGATTCATCGTAGTGGAGTCCGTACTTGTCGAAGTTCTCGTACTGGCATATCGAATCGTTGAATACAACAGATGTGATATTACTGATAGCCACGTTATCGAACATGATGTAGTTATCACCGCCCGACGCCGTCGATTCGGCGCAGAAGCCGATCTTAATGCGTTTGCCGGCATACTGCGTCATGTTCACAACATAATGCTTCGGCACAATACCCAACTCGCTATACGAGAAGTCACCACCGGTCGGTTTCCACGATGTGCTGTTCTGCACGCTCCATGTCTGACCTTCATCCTCAGAAATAACTACGTAGAACGACTGCGTTGTGGAAGGATCAGGATCACCGCCACCGCTGTACTTACACAGAGCCAAGTCGAAGCCGAGGATCAAGCCTTCACCCGCATGGTCTGTCAGGTCAACCACAGGCGAGATCAGCCATCCGGTGTAATTACTATAGATGTTCGTCTCGGGGTGAGCCGACGGGAATATGTTGGCGTGTCTGGTCTGACGCGACCACCTCGTTCCGGATATATGCAGCGTGTCATCCGCGAAGACTATGGACGTGGCAGTTGTACTCTGTGTCCATTCCGAGAAGTTATCTGCATCGTCAAAGGTCTCGTAATAGAAGGCATCGAATGCAGTCTGGAAACTTACAGCCGCTGACCAACGAGCCTCCATATCCGGACATATATTCAGCAAGCGTACATAGTACATTGTAGCAGGAGTCAGATTCTGCATATCGTAGGAGTTGCTATACAGCGTCTCTTGCATGATCAGCTGGTTGAACTCTGCATCCGCAGCTACTTGCAGCGTAGCTTCGCCTACAGGAGCATCATCCGGGAAGCGGAAGATTACCACCGCACTGTTGGCCGTTATGTCCTTGACCTCAACATTGGTTATAGCCTCGCAGGTTACCATAGTGGTATCGAGCGATACGTTGGCAATGTGCAGGTCATTATCGCCGGTAGTAGGAATAGATATTGCGCAGAATCCGATACAGATAGAACTACCGATGTACTGTGTCAGGTCAACGAAGTAGCGTTCGCCTGTAGTAGGAATAGAAGCAAACGTACGTTCCGCACCGGGTTCAGCACTCCATACAGCCACCGGTTCGCCGAACGACTGACCACCATCGGTAGAGATGCGTACATCGAAGGTCTGGTTGGTCACGTCAGTCGGAGCATCGGAAGTGTTGTACTTGGTGAGTGCCATATCGAACGAGAGCTGCAAGAATCCGGCTGCTGCTGCCTCGGATGTATTGATCATCGGCGAGACAAGTATACCTTGATGATCGCTCCATACATTCATCGCAGCGTGGTTAATGTCCCATACATATGAAGACTTACCTAACGACCAGTACGATTTCGATGTCCATTCGCCGGTAGAACTTGTTCTGCCAAGACATGACCAGCCATCGGGCAACGACGAACCGGAAGTAGCGGTCAGAGACTCGTAATACGGAATACCCAGCGGCGTATTGAGCGAGAACGGTCCACGCCATTCGGATGTATCACCCACCTCACAAATCTTACGGGCATAAACATCATAAACTGAATTGCTCGGCAGATTCTGTACGAAGTGGATAGTAGGCGAATTGAACGTCTGCACGTTAGCGATAGGCTCACCCTGCGGAACCAAGCAAGCCTGGTATCCTACGGCAGCCGAAGCGGCAGGTGTTACAAGCTTAACAACAGCATCCATATTCGTTACCTCTTCAACGGTGATACCCGTTACAGGACGGCACTCAACAGTATTGAAGTAGAACGGTCCAGCCCATGCACCCCATGAACTGTCGGGGCACTGCTGACGAACGAACATCTTATACGTACTGGATGAGCTCAAGCCGTCAACCGTCACAACGTCGGAATCCGATACCAGTGCCGGATATGCAGGGAACAAGCCGTCCTCGGGGATGCACTTGTACTCGATAGCCATAGCCTCTGTCAAGCCCTTGCCACGGAAGATAACGGTAGCGGAGTGGAATGTAGTATCCAATACTGTCATCGAGCGCACCTTAGGACACAAGGATGCACCGCCGGATACTGTATCGATAAGCAAATTACGTATATGCAAATCGTTATCAACACCGGATATAGTGGACAATGCTTGGAAACGAATAGTAATCGACTCACCAATATAGTCGGTCAGATCAACATGATACGTCTCACCTGTAATAGGAATATTAGCATAGACGTAATCGGCATCATAATCTTCGCTCCATACAGCCAGCGTCTCGTACGTAGAGCCATGGTCGGTGGAGATCTGTACCTCAAACGATTGGCCTGACGTTGTAGTCGGCGAACCGGATGTATTCCACTTGGTAAGCGCCATATCGAACGAGAGATCGATATCACTATTGATATTATACAGGTTGATTTCCGGCGACTTCAAATTCTTAGTATTGCTACCATAGATGTTTACGCAAGCATGATCAACACCCCATACATATGAGCCTTTACCTATCGTCCAGTCTCCGCTCCAACCGGTAGGCAGGCTGCTTGACGAGGTAAACGACTGGAAGTACGGTACACCGTTAGGAGTAACAACCGATTGAGGACCTACCCACGACGTTGTATCCGCTGTACCGCAGATCGCACGAACGTAGATATCAATAGTCGATGACATCGGCAACTCGTTGATGTCGAACAGCTTGGTTGTAGTAGTTATAGCCTGAGCGGTATCCGGATCGAAGCCACTCTTGCCATATACATACTGCCATGCAGTGCTTGCCTCATTGTCATCGGTAATCGTGCAGTGAGCAATATTACCGTCGTTGACAGCCACGAAGTTGTCAACACCGAAGCACGGCACATCATACTCAGCCAATTCAAGGTCGGCAATATGTATGCACGACGCGCCGGCAGTAGCCGCTCCCTGAATCAGTGCGATGCGCACCTTCTTACCGGCATGCTTAACCAGATTCACATGGATAGCCTTGCCATCACCGGCAGGAATACTGCTATAGATATAGTCGGTATTGAGCGAATCGCCACTCCAGAGTATGCTGCTCGCCTCTGCCCATGTAACTCCGTCATCCTCGGAAACAGCGATACGGAACGTATGGCCGGCAACGTTGGTCGGTGCATATGTACTGGAGTACGAGGAGGTCAGAGCCGCCTTCATGCTCAGCCATATACCCTTCGAGCCATCCTGAGGCATCAGGTTGATTTCCGGAGAAACGAGCCAGTTGGCACGGGTAGTGGCCTGCGTACAATATACATGCGGCTTACCCAAAGCTCCGGACGAACTACTGTATGTTACCCAGCCCGACGAAACACTCTTCAAGGTATCCGTTCCTGCGAATACATCCTGAGGATCTGCTTGATAACGGCTCCATCCGTTGAAGGCATTACTGAATGCTGCGTTGTACGGGATACCGAGCGGAGTTACAAAGCTGAACGGACCAGCCCACTGCGATGTATCGCCTTCGCTACATATGGAGCGGACATACATCTGATACGAGCTGTTGAGCAGCAAGCCGCCGATCTGTGCAGTGGTCGAATCCACCAGCGTTGTTTGCATCTTATCCAACGATGTACCCTGCACGCCGTATGCCACTTGCCACAGGCGGGCATTATCCATAGGATTGATGGTAATCGTAGCAGCCGTATCAACATCGGTAATCAGCATGTTGGAAACGCCGAAGCATGCCGATTCGGCTTCATCGAGGTTGACGCGGGCAGCATTGATGCACGAAGGTCTCGGAGCCATATTCACAAGCGCGATACGGATCGTACTACCTGCAAAGCGCGAGAAGTCCATGCGATAGGTATCGCCTGCCCCTCCCGGTATATCTGCATAGGAGTATGCAGCGCTCGGCGATGCCGAGAACTCCCACGCGTTAGCCGGGCTGAATGTAGCCCCGCCATCGGTAGAAACAGCCACATAGAACTTGTTCTGTGTAGCATAGTTCTCTGCAATAGGAGCCGCAGCGTTATTATAACTTTGTGTAAGTGCCAGATCAATTTGCATCAGTACGATGGCACCTTGCTCAACGTGCGTAAGGTTGATATCCGGCGAGATGAGCCAGTTGACATAATCCTCGCTATTACCGCAATATACGTGAGCGGCATTCAGGATTGTAGTGGTAGCCTCATTTCTCCAACCTATAATCGGAACTGTTACCAGCGAACGTGTTCCGTTCAGCCCGTCAGCATAGGACGACTGGTAGCGCGTCCATGCTGCTACATCGCTGAGCGCATTGACATACGGCAAGCCATAATCCAAGGTGAACGAGCGTGCCTCGGTGAAGTCGGAAAGATTGGTAGCCTCACACATTTTCTGCACATGTACGAAGTAGGTTGCACCCGAACGCAAACCTTGAATGGTGTGGGTCAAAGCCATCACCGTATCACGTTTGGCATTCGTGAAATCAGCCATGGTGCTGTACTCGACAATATATGTCTTGTCCGCCTCACCGTTCCACGAAACGACAGCCGTTGAGAACAATACGTCAGATACCTGCAGTTCGGTCGGAGCCTCGCAGTACCCGCTCATCTCACGCAACTGCACATTGGCAATATGGATCTTGCTGGTATTGGCAGTAGCGTTCTTGTAGAAGGCAAAGCGCACGCGCTCACCCACGAATGCATCCATCGGCAACTCAATACGTGTGCCGGTAGCCGGTACAGCCGAGAGTTGCATGAAGGCAGACTGCTCATCCTTGAATATCCATTGGTGCGTCCAGGACTGTCCTTCATCGGTTGATACAAGTACGCGGAATTCCTGAGATGCTGTGCTGCTCGGAGCTGCAGCCGTACCGGAAGCGGTAAGTGCCAGATCGAACATCAACTTGACATCTTCGCTGCCGGCAGGAATAAGCACATCCGGCGAAACAATCCATGCATTCTGGTTCTTTGAAAGTTTGGAGAGCGTACCAGACAGGTGGTTAGCAGGCAGACCGTTGTTCGTCTTGTTAATCTCCCACGATGTGGAGGTCTTGCTCTCAGGCATAGCCGTGCCGGCAATAGCCGCATCGGCGGAACCGGTCAGATATGTCCAGTTAATCGGCAGACTTTCGCCATTGAAAGCCTCAACGAACGGAATAGCCGAAATAGTGCGGATATGCATCGTAGTGCTATTGTAGCAACCTACCTGATGCAAACGCACATAATAGGTGTAGCCCGGTTGCAGATTTGAGAATACGGCGGAGTCCGATTCAGTAGTATCTTGCAGGAGCACAGTGGCGAAGTCCGATTCCTCACTGAGTTCATATACCACTTCCTTCGGCGTTCCGAGAACCTCCCAATGTGCTACAGCTTCATCCTCGGCAACCAGTTCGAGTGTGTTGTTGCGAACACCCTCACAGACGGGGATGAACTTCTCAATGCGAACAGAGTCGATAAACAAACTGTTGTCATCACCGGATGCCGAAGACTCACCGTAGAATCCTATCGTAACCGATTGACCCATGTATTCGTTCAGCTCAACTTCTATACGCTTGGCTTGCAATCCGAAGTTGTACGTATAATCTCCCGTACCGTCGGACGACCAGAACTTGGCATCCTTTTTGCGCCATGTCGTACCGCCATCCAGCGATATGAGTACACCCAGACGGTCATCCGTATCGTTCAAGGTCGGCGGGTTCGCATTATTCCATTTGCTCAAAGCCACTTTCGCCGACAGTTTAACAGCGTAGGAACCATCGCCATCCAACATGAACGTCGGAGTTATCAGCCACTTATTGCACGACGAACCATATATATTGATATAGGCGGCAATATTTTCCATACCGGTGATGGAACTATAGGTGCCTGATCCTACCTCTTTCGGAGTCCAAGAGGATGTAGAGAACGAAGTAATCTTAACGGAATCGCCCGTGAACTTCAGAGAAGCCGAGCGGAACTCAACCTCGCTGAAATTGGATACTACTTCGTCAAATGTTTCCAGATACGGAACGCCACGTGCTGTACGGAAGTATGTTGCCGACGACCAGCGTGATACAGCCGTATCACCGCAGATTGCGCGGATATACGCGTAATACGTTGTCGTAGCTTCCAAGCCTTCGATTTGGCAGCTTGTACCGGTTACCGTTTGATGGCTAAGCCAATTGGTACATGTATCCGGTTTGACACGTGTAGCCGATACAGCCACCTCGTATTGCGAGCCGTTGCCCGACCAATTCAGTTGGGCGCTGCTTACGGTAATGGAATCGGCTGCAAGATCGATAACCATATGGCAGCCCTCAACATCGGTAATCAGTACGTCATCGATGATTACATAGTTGGTGTTGTCGGTACCACCGTCGGCACGGAACACTACATAATGTCCCATGTAGCCGTCCAAGTCACCGCGGTAGTTCTCGAAGCTTACCACATAGGTCTTCAATCCGGTGGAATCCTCGGCATACTGCAGGTCGATATCCGCCTGTTTGCTCCAAGTGGCACTCATGTCGGTCGGGTCGGAAACGATACCTACCATCAGGCGGTGAATATTGTTATCGGCATTGCTGTTGGTAGCAGCCTTGAAGATAATCTGGAAGTGACTGATGTCCTTAACATTGTCATCCAGATCCAATTCGGGCATGATGGCGTAAGCACCGTCGGAAGCCGTGGTATCAGCTTTGGTCTTACTCATATCAAGCACATAGCCAAAACCGTTCACCAAAGCACGGTGCGGCATATCGTTCGGCGATTTCTCGATCTCCAATCCTACCGTCCAGCATCCTAACGCCTCGGGATCTTCAAAGTCCTGTTCACCCAGATCCTCAGGGGCGATAGCGGAACACGGCGTGCGGAACGTTACCTGCTTCCACTCGGCATCGTTGGCACAGAGTTGGCGTGCACGCAAATGGTAAGCAGTACTCGGCTCGAGTCCGGAATACGACTTACTGCTACCCTGAATGGTATCGTTGGCAATGAGCGATGCGAAGTTGGCTGATGTGGAGAGTTGCACAACAGCAGGCCAGGGGTTCTGTCCTGCCAACTGCCAAGTGGCATTCGCAGCATTGATATTCGGAGCATAAGCACGCAAGTTACTCAATCCACCGCAACGGTCATCACCCTCACGCAAGATAATATTGTCGATGACTATATAGTCGTGATGCGAGGCAGTGGTAGCCTCCAGGTAGAAGGCGAACTTGATATGCTTGCCTATAAACTTGGTGAAATCAATAGCAACTCTCTCGCCACCGTCCCAAATCAGGTTGTTGAGCACATAGTCGCCTGTACCGGTGTTGTTCCAAATGGTAGCATTCTCTTGCAGCCATGTATTGCCTCCATCCTCACTCACGGCAACCATGAACCAGTCGTTGGGAGCAGCTTCTCCGGATGTATAAGACGATGATGAGTAAGGATATGATGCCATACCCAGGTCGAACACGAGTTCCAGAGGTTTGCTCGGATCGGCATCCACGTACAGCTCAGGCGATATGAGCCACGAGTTGCGATAGGATGAACTATAGAGTGATGCATATGCCACATAGCCCGACATAGGCGAATTGACATAATCCGACGAGTTGCTGAACGACCACGGACGGCTGGTAGAAGTCGTCAGTTCCGCTCCACTGAATACGCTGCTGGCAGTCTTGGTACTCTGCGTCCAACCTGCGGGCATCGAACTATTGGCAAACGCCTCCTTGATAGGCAGACCACGCGGAGTGGTGAATATATAGCATACGTCATCCAGGTCAAGAGGCTGACCGTCGCAAACAGTCTGGATATAGAAGTAATACGTATGTTCCTGCTCCAGATTCGAGAAGCGGATACTTGGCGTATGTATGGTATCCATGCTTACGATGTTCATCATGCTGGCATCGGTGGACATAGCTACGATCCATGTATTCATACCGCCACCGTTCCAGGTAACGTCAGCATAGTTCTCGTGTGCATTGACAGCCACGTTACTTGCCTCGCGGCAGGTACCGAGTTTGCTTACTATAATCTCGTCAATGAGGTTAGTAGAGGCAGCCCTGCCTGAACCGGCATTGAGCGAGCGGAAGGCAATGTACTTACCCGAACCTGCATAGTCATCGAAGCTGACAAGGCAACGCACATAGCGCGCACCTACTGCCTCGAACTGAGCTACCTGCTCAAAGGTGGAGAGGTCATACGGATCGGTCATCACACCGATAGCCAACTTGCCGCGCAGGTTGTTGAGCGAGGAGTGACGGAACACCATCTTCAAGGTGCTGAGGTCAGTTGCCTCGGGCAGTGCGAACCATGTATCCGCGCCACAGAACTGCATATGCGAACCATGACCGGAGTAGTTGGGCGAAGTACTTACGCACATAGGATACGTATTGATGGAATCAATCGTACCCAGCGGATAGTACAACGTACTTGTACCACGTACCGAGTTCGGGAAACGTGACTCTTGATCAAGCAGATTCAGTTGCAAATCATTACCGCCCTCAAAGCTCAACGTGAAACTGGTTGAGTCGGTAACTGCAGGCATGATACCCGGCACGCGGATAGTCTTGGCAAACGACCAATCGGATACGCCGCGGTTCTTATACGCGCGGGTATAAATATGTACTATTTGATCCGTGAGCGATGCACGGTTAACCACACAACTGCTTCCAGTGATACTATTCTGCTCGTACAGGATAGACTCGCGGCTCACATTGCCCGAACGACTGTATTCGGTAGATACTACGATATCCCAGGTGCTTGCACCATGCAAAGCGGGGGTAACCGTGAATCCGGTGCTGCTCACATTGCTCAGACGAATGTCATCAGGAACAGGAGCTTCCGGGATTGCCATCGAGAAATTATCTACGAACATGGCATTCGCCATACGCGAACGGCTGACCAGTGCCACATAGCGATCGGTGCCGGTATAGTTATCCATGTTCACCGTAACGTGGCGGAACAGGTTGGTACCTGTGATATGCACCGTATCGAACGGAGTGAACGTACGTATATCTTCGGGGTCGCTAACCGTACCTACGATCAGTTCGCTCGCGTAGTTCTTTGTACCCAGCGATATGAACGATGCGGCAGTAAGCCAGAAGCGTACCTGCAATCCTTGGAGTGAAGTTGCACCGGATTGTGCCGGATCTTTGATTTCCGGCGTAACGGCATATACATACTGCGATGCGGGAATAACCGCAGGTGTAGTACTCAACTCGCCTACAAAACCCAGATAAGCGGTAGAGTCCACCGAATAAAGTGCATTGGAAGCAGCGTTGTTACTGCGGATAACCATCGGTACAGCGTCCTCCAGACTGGTACCCACGCTCCAACCGTCAGGCACACCGTAACCTACGTTGCCGGTGATAGCTATTGACGAGTTGAAGTTCTCGCTATAAGGCAGATAAGCCACCTTGCGGGTAGTGAATGTAGCACTCACCCAATCGGTAAAACCGGATTCCACCTCATCGCAATCCGAACGGATATACACATAATAGGTCGTTTCCGGACGCAGACCGGTAACTACTACCGACGGGTCATAAATATCCTCGGTCAGGCTGACAATCACATGCGATTGATCGATGTTCTGCAGATCCAGCGGTGCATCAGCCACCATCACCTGGAAGCTGTTGTATGCGCCGAAGTTATCCCAGTAGATACCTGCATCATAGGCGTGCACCTGATTGAACGTGATGTTCTCCACCGACTGACATGTAGGTGTAGCGCGTACGACGATATCATCCAATACCACGCCGCGACCCATGCTCTCGGTAATCTCGAATGCCAGGCGATATGAGGCGTTGGGAGAGATGAGCGACAACGTTGACTCTTTCCAGTTGGCTTCACGGGTGAACTCTGCTCCCGGCAGAGGTTTCCACACGCTGGTCTTGTTGTCGAAATAATACACGCGCAGTGTATCGCAAAACGCTGCACGAGCAGGTTCTGCATGGGAAAATACCAACTGCGGACGGAACACTCCTGTCAGGTTCATCGGCGGAGTGACAAGGCGCGTGATGAAACGCATCTCCTGATTGGTTGTGTTCGCAGCTTTCATACGATGAGTGCCACTTACGCAACCGGCAGGGAAGGTCAAACTGTCGCCTTCCTCAGCGCCCCAAGAGTATAACTTGCTGTTCGCAATTTGCGTAACAGGCAGTTGAACGTACTCCTGCGTCCAACCGGCTGGCAGACTATCTGCCGGCACATTCTCAAAATCTACCTTCAACACTTCCAGTGTAGCTGCTTGAATAGCAAGCATCGCTAAGAAGGATAGACATAAACTTAGTACTGTTCTTTTCATAAGCGTATAGGTTGTTAATATTGTTAACAAACGATTATTTTCACTACGTATATTATCGAAGCATCTTTCTCTCCGGCGAGCACATGCAGAACTTCTTTGGCGGCGTTACATTGAACAGGCAGGTAAAGCGAACACCTACTTGCAGATTGCAACTCTTGCCGTCCTTCTGCCACTCGGTAGCTACCGGGGCATTCAGTATGATATTCTCGCGCAGGTTAGCCTGGTTCTGCGTTACTGGATTGATATCTGTGCGGGATATATCCGTCATGCGCAAGCTGTTCTGCTGCGACAAGGGGATACCGTATTCGGCATAGCCGGCTACACGCATCTCCACGCGTTTGGACTTGGTTTGCAGCGGAATCTTATAGCCGATCTCCACCATCGGTGATACTTTCATACTCGGTGCCGGAAACGCCGAGCGGTACGAATAATGCGCCTCGTTGTAGTATCCGTAGAAATCGGAGTGATGGATAGTATGGATAAACTCGTGATACGTGCCATACGTTTCCAACTCGGTCTCTACGCGATGGGTATTCCACATATGTATGCCTAATTTCACTCCGGCAAGCAGGTACAATCCTTCCGTCAGGTAACCGCCGAAATATATAGGAATACTCAGGTTTACCGATTGCTGCAGGTCTTTGTAGTCGCGATAAGCATATGTATAGGTTATCGCATCCGCCTCCCGGTCGCGGCGCTCATAGTTATCCTTGAGCGAATCGATGCTTTGGCGATGCAGATCGTAATCTCCGCCTACACCAAGACCAAACACGAAGTTCCGCTGGCGCAACTCGTAGCCTATATGCAATTGGCCATCGGCACCTACATTGTTGTGGATGAACGGGTAATCATCCAACGCACGCGTCATCATATTCCCCTCACCGCCACTGAGCGAAAGGGTAATATAATGCTGAATGCCCGAACCCTTCTTGTAGCGTCCGTGCGTTTTCGCGTCTACAGGCCACACTATAAATACCAGCAGACACATTATTATTGTGCATTTAATGCACCAGTATCCTTGCTGTTGCATGGTTTGCGTCTTTTAGTATATATATTCCTGCCCGATCGGGAGCAGTGATAATCATCTGTTGCGTGGCATTCGCAGCACTGCCATAGGCTGCTATGCGGCGACCAACTATATCGTAGAGCACCACTTCTCCGCGGGCTACAACTTGCATCGGTTCGCCCGGACTAAGCATGGTAGGTGTTACATACAGGTTTTCGCTCACACCATCCAAGGCCGAACGACCGGCATTATAAATGATCGGGCAGGTACGGATAGTCACTCCATCGGTGCGGGTGAGCAAGCAATAGTACTCATCACCCAGATGGGAGTCATCCACCACGATATACGAGGTGTTGGCACCGCTGATGGCAACACCGTTGCAATACCACTGATACCCTGTCCAGACATATCCGCCACCGTTAAATTCCTCGTTCAGGAGCGCTATAACTGTCTGCTTCTGACGCATCACGGATGTCGGGTAATAGGCATTGATCATCAGTCGTTGCGGGTCAGACTGACAAGCCGGGGCTGTGAACTCCAACTCTGCCTCATAGTATCCGGCGCGAAGTTTCGCGGGAGTAGGTATAACAATCTGATCACCTGCCGAATAGTGGTACTCGGCATTGAAACCTGCCAACTGCGCTTCAGGCGACATACGCACAAACATATCCGTCATATGTCCCTGCTTCTGCTGATACGGGATAGTCAGCGATGACTCATCGGCACAGATCTCCACCGCTTGAGGTATATCCACAAGCAACTTGGGAATAACCGTCAGATTCAGCGTAAGCACACTATCACACCCATAAACGGTTTTCAGAGGAACATCATAGGTGCCGCTCTTGTCATAACGCTTACCTTCAAACTGATAGTAACTGCCCTCGCACATCTCCACTATCGTGGTATCGAACGACTCGGGGTGGAAAAATATGCACAACGAGTCGGGAGCATCACAGCCATAGATATTCTTGGTGTACGATATATAGGTCGTATCCGAATATACTGTATCCCTGGAGGGTAAGATATAATAATCCCCCTCGCACAAATGCTTAGGCTCATACGTACCGGTACGCAGCAAGTCAGGCAGATTAAAGGTATAGTGCACGGTATCCTGGCACATGCCATCGTTCATTGATGCGATAGCCATAGCCTGGAACGTGCCGCCTGTAACCGGATAGATATGCCGGTTGTTTGTCCCTTCAACGATCTCAGGCTCAGAGCCATCACCATAATCATACACAATAGAAGGTATCGGTTCGGCATTGGACATAACCGATCCATCCGAACGACTGATAACCTGCACAACGGAATTGTTACGGAAGTCAACAATATTCTGGCAGTTCCTTTGCGATACAACGGTATCGACAAGAGCCACCGGATAACGGGGATTAGGGTTAGCCGTCAGTGTAAAGTAGCATTCCGGCTCGAACAAGTTATGGCACTCCACCATATATATCTGATCATCGTTAGGCGAAATGTTGTAAATACGGTCGGTGCTCAGGGTTGTTCTGTTGGGATCTGTTTCCTTATACCAATTATACGTAAAGCCTTCAGGTGCCTCAAAGTGGTCGGTTGCGAAGTCTCCGCACGCCAAACCCTCCAGCGAACCGCTACGACAACCAATGGTGAAATAAGCATATGCCACGTGGGTATTGACTGAACAACGTGTGGCGGTAAGGCGGATAGTAAGCGTCTGCCCTACATACTGGCGCAATGAAACGGTTACAGTAGCCCAATCGCACCAGTTGAGATTAGGATTATCCGGCTCTGTATGCCATATGCTCGGATCGCCGACTCCGGCTACGAAATCCAACTGTGTACAACCATCCAGTTTGTCACCCTTGCCATCCAATATATTCAGTTTGAAGGTCGGGTTCATATCACCGCCCGTATATACGGTACTATGTCCGCCGGATTCCATCACAACGGCGTACTTAAGGTCTAACAGGTCTGACACACCGGCTTGTACCGTATATTTGTATTCGATACGTGCCGAGCGGTTCTCCGGACCCGGGTACTCACGTCCGCCTACGCGAACGGATGCAATCTCGCCATCGGGCACAGTGCTCAATCCGCCATTCACAGTAGTGAGAGGATCAATCTCGTTGAGATCCATATGAATCGTATGCAGACTATTGTCATTCGACGAACCAAGATCCACCTTACCCATGGTTCCTCGGCCTTGCTGCACATAGAATTCATTGAAATCTCCCGTATAACAAACGCCCTTAAAGCTGGGATTGTCACCTATATCCAGATAGTCGATACAACGGGTACCGGGAATCCACGTAAAGAACGATTCCATCGACCACGTTGACCACGATGTACTATCGCAATACGCGCGCACATAAAAATTATGTGTACCCTCGGCAGTGATGTTCATCGTTTGCGATTTGGTAGTAATGCCCGTATATTCCTTCAACTCACCACCGTTGACGGCATAGTCACGCACCTCGTACCACTGCGCATTGCCGTTCCACGACAAGATACCTGTCACCTTATCGAACTTCAAGTTACTCGGTGCACTGCAGCTCGATGTCTGCTTGGATAGAACAATATTATCCACGCATGCCGAAGGGGGCTTGGTCGCATCACGAATATACGTCACCCAGATGAAGACCAACTTACCTATAGAGTCAGCTTGCGTTACCGTGAAGTTCAACCGTGCGGGTTTCCACGGCTTGGAGCCATAGAAGGTAGCGTTAGGAATCTTATAGACATTCAGCGTATTACGATACTTACCGTTGTTGTTGCAGTATGTATTCACGTTCTGCGGCACCCAGAACACTTCAAGCGTGGCATTCTGTCCAAGACCTAATGCACGCCAATCGAACTCCAAGGTATAGTTGTCGGGCGACAAAGTCAGTTCGCGATAGGCTGATGTACACGACGCCGAATTCGACAAATATACCGGTTCATCATTCTTATTTTGCAGCGATATATACATACCCCAGTGTCCGCGCTGACTGTAGTCACCCGGAGAACCCATGTACCAACGATTCTGCCAAACGGTAGTTGTATCGTTCGGGCTCGTGGGATTGAGCACCCACTGCTGGCGCTCCAACTGGTTCTCGAAGTCACATTCGTAAACTATCTGTGCCGCTACCGGCATTGCCAGCAGCGCACACAACAGTATATATATCGCTCGTTTCATGGGGTCTCCTTTCTTTAACAATTAGAAGATATCCTCTTCGGCATCCATCTCGTTCAGGACAGTAACCTGTACACGACGGTTGTTCTGACGACCTTCCGGCGTATCGTTGGTATCGATCGGCTCGCTTTCGCCCTTACCCTCTGTCTCCATACGGTTCGGGTCTATGCCACGGCGAATCATCTCCGCCTTTACGCTGTTGGCACGGTTCTCCGACAGAATCTGGTTGTACGAATCGCTACCCTCGTTGTCGGTGTGACCGGTAATCATCACACGGATTCTCGGATTCTCGCTCAGGAAGTTGTACAGGATCTGCAAATCCGGATCCGAAGCGGGCAAGATATCCGATTTATCCGTGGCAAAGTACATATGTTTCAATATCAATGTACGGCGTACGCGGTGTATCGGGCGCATCATGATATGCAGGGTATCGGTCAGCTTGAATACCTGCATCGTATCGCCGAAGTACTCGGTAGCCGAGGTCTGCAACTCATAGGTATCGCCGTAATGCAGCGATGTAACTGCGGGAGCACCTTCGGCTGTGGTAACGGTACGGGTATCGCCGGCATTCTGATGCGAGGTGAACTTAAGCGATGCGCCGCTTACCAACTGCTCGGTCTCGCTGTTATGCACATACACTACGAGTTTCGGTTCGGGAACAAGGCGGATATGAGCAATATTCCTATCCTCTTGATGGTCGAACAGCAGCGTATCGCCCGCGTAGTCGGAAGGCAGGTAGCCCGGAGCCGTACCGATCAACTCGTATTGTCCCTTAGGCATACGCATGTTCAGGTGTCCGCTTCTGTCCATACGGCGGATACGCGGCTTGCGCTTGGGCTGACTCATGTCGCGAATCTGTATCGATGCATTGGGGATACCGGCATCCTCGAACGCCAGACTCGTCGTATCGGATACAAAGAACTGCAACATCGGATTCGGCAGTTTGGGCTTGTTGAGTTGGAACAACGCCGTGAACTTCACACCTACCAGCAGCGAACTGAGTTTGCTGCCTGCAATGGTGGATTGATGAATACTCGATGTGCTAAAGCCGCTTGCGGAAGCAGTTACCAAGTTTGTACCTTCACCCTGACGAACCGACAACAACGGTATTCCGTAATCCACAAACGCGCCTACGCGGAAGCGCCAAGGATGATCTTTCTCCTCGTTGATTGCATTCCACTCGTCGCTAAAGAACTCGTTGAGGTTCACGCCTACCTCTGCCGAAATGGCAACATCCAGTCCCCAGGCGTTCTTTCCCTTCGGTTGCCCGCTATACAGCGGGTGCTTGCCCAGCTCGCTCGTTACCTGATTGTGGCTGAGCAGGTCAGTCCAGTCCTCCACAGCGGCAGGAACGCTAACCGAGGTATTCATGGTGGCACGTTGTGTCCAGTTACCGATTACCGTATAACCGGCTTTCACTCCTGCCAGGAAATATACCTTATCGAAGTTAGCGCCGACCAATATAGGCAACATCACCTGTCCTACGGTCTGTACCTCGCGCATCTTAGGCAAGTTATAGTGCTGAATCATGTTCGGTGCGCCATAATCCGCGCCCCAGGTCAGCAACGATGCATGATCGGTATTGAACGGATCGCTGAAAACCATATTATCACTGGAGGTGAACATACGAAATTCAGGGCCTAAGCCTACCATGAAGTGCTTGATATGCAACTCCCAGCCGGCACCGATCAATCCGCCGCCACCGCCAACGAACTTGTTGGTCATCGTACCCGTAGCCGCAGTTTCCGTGCCGTTGGCAAAGTTATTGAGCTGATATGTCCAAGGCTTATAGTTATCCAGTAATCCCGAATAACCTCCACCGCCCCACATGGTCACATAGTGAATAGGCTGGTTGAACGCCCTGTCGTTGGCACGTTCTTTCTCCTTCTCACGTTTGGCTTTCGCCTTATCCTTTTGTGCCTGAGCTTTGGCTTTCTCCTTTTCTTTTTGGGCTTGCGCCTTGGCACGTTCCTTGGCTTTCTTCTCAGCCAGTTTCTCTTTTTGCTGTTGCGCCTTGCTCTTCTTGGAAGGTGCAGCATATACCGGAGCACTGATCATGCTAACAACCAGTGCGATAATACTCAATTTATATAGAATACTTTTCATCATCTTCTTGTCCTCCCTCATTTATTCTATTACTATTCGTTCTGTTACCGTACGCTCCGCCATGCGGATGGCCACCATATATACTCCCTTGGCGGAAGGCGCCCGCATGGTGCTTGTACCCTTATCTATCTCCATAGTCTGAACCGTCAGACCCATCGTGGTATAGATCGTTACCTCGGCAGCCTCAGGCACAGTGATGTTCAGCGAAGCGTTGCTCGGTGCGCTGGTCGGATATACCGTTACGTCATCATCAATCGAATAGTGCGTCGGATTGAACCAGCAGCTCTCCTCTTGGGTGCCATCGGGTAAGGTAACGATGCAGTACAACATTTCTGTACCATCAAAACCTCCGTGCTTATAGTAGTACGACTTGTTTGCACCCTCGATCGTATCGCCGTTAACCACCCATTGGTAAGCGATGAACTCGCCGCCGCCGCGCTCATCTTTGTTCTTGAGGCTGACTACATCGTTCCAGCGCTGGAAGATCTCGTAAGCGCACAGGCGTACTACCTCCTCCTCTGTACAACCCAAGCGGTTGTAGAACACCATGTTGAATGTGCCGCCTACCAAGTCCGTAAGAGTGGTAGAAGTCTCGTAGCGTTCGCCGTTGATGGTATAGTACAGGATCGAGTCTTCCGGCAGAAGGGTCACAGTGATGGTACCCGACTCATGGCTCTCGTCGATCTCCTGCACGTCAATCGAAGGCATCATGTGCGGCATCACATGTACGGGAAGCACCACTGTACTGTCGCAACCCAAGGAGTTGACGAATATATGCCTGATTACGCCCTCACGCTTACGGCATTCATCCCCTACGCAAGCCGAATCGCCGTAGCAGATGGTGGTATCGGGGAGTAGTGTGGTTGTCTGCGGAGCGATATGCAACTTCAGCGTATCGTTGGAGTAGCAGCCTTCCGGAGTCTTGCCTACGTAGCTATACACACCTGACTCGAAGTACGAATTGCCATGGAACTTAATGTAACTGCCCTCACAGAGCGTAGTATCAATGGTATGATGTGTGTCACCCAAAGCCGGGATCTCCAGCTTGATCGTCGTATCAGAGGTACATAATCCTCCACCCTGTCCCAGTTCGGCTGTCAGGGTGACGTAGAACGTTCCTCCCTCTTCGGGGAAGGTAACATATCCCGGGTTGGGCTCTTCGGAATCATCCTCTTCATCCGCCTTGCCGAATTTCCAACTGTAATTGTCACACACCTCATCGCGGTGCTCGTGACGCTCGCCATCCTCGTTCGTCCAGACATAACTGGTGTTGGTGAACAGATAGCGGTTCTCGCAGTTCTCCGGCACATATTCGTAGCTGAACTCAGCTTGGGGGTAACGCGCCGTGGTATTTACCTCCAGATCGAACTTGCAATTCTCATTCTCGGTAGAGGTGAGCGTGCAATGCCAGTTGGTGGGGTCGGTAGCCTTGATTTCCATGCTTTGCGTAGTGGCACGCGGTGTAAGCTCGTTGTCGGCAAACCACTCGTACAGGAAGCCTGTAGGCGCATGTACGGTCATACTGTTCTGCACACCGCAACTGGTGTTCTTGATACGTGCCGTCTGGCAATCCATGGTGAAATAGGCATAGCCGTAGTGTCCGCTCCAGAAGCAGTCGAAGGTCTCGACACTGATGTAGATCGTTTGACCTACATAGGGGTCGAGGTTCAGACCCAACGTTGTCCAATCCTTGAATACTATATTCTCGTAGGAATAGTCCTGGCTGGGCACCGAGCTCCAGCCTGTACCGCCCTTGGTCTCGGAGTTCAGATCGACTATACCGCAATCCGCATCTATCAAGTTGCCGTTAGCATCTTTAATCTTGATGATGAAACGTGGCACTCCATCCTCGCCGTGACCTGTCGGTTCCTCAAGTACGATGGCATAGTTCACCAGCAGAATACTGTTGCTGCCGTCCACGATGTACTTGTACGTGATAGCTTCCGCGCCGCTACCGGTCTCCCAGTTACCGAGACGCACACTGGCGCTGGCTCCGGAAGGAACCATGCGCAGCTGATTATTCGTGCGAGGGTCAGTGGCTGTAGTATCCCATACTACCGTATGGCGCGAGAGCTTGCTATCCCAACCGAAGTCCACGCATCCTTTCATCTGATATGGTGCGTCAACCGATGAGGGATAGTCGTTACCGGATGTACCGTAGGAACAAACAGCCCAGGCAGTATCCGTGATGTTGATGTAGTTGATACAGTGCAACTCGGGGCAGAAGATATTGAAGTTGGTAAGATAGATATACGGACTATAGGTCGTATCAGCCTGACCGGTCAAGCTGTCGGTACTGAAACATATACCGCGCACGCGGATATCGTAATTGCCCTCGTCCATGCTCTTGAGTGTATAGGAAGTCTCGGCGTTGTTAACCATACGGTTGCGCCATTTGCCTTCACCCGCCGGACGATACTGGAGCTGATAACGAGCACTGGAGCCGTTCCAGGTGAATACGACGTTGTCGCAATCCAACACTTCCCCTTCGAGCTGAGTAGGAATCTCGCAATCGGCACTGGTAATCTGCACATTGTCAATCGCGGCACTGATGCCGGATTGAATGCTGTCAATCTGGTCATTCACCCACATAAAATATACACGGGTGGTACGCACCTGGCCATTGGTAGGTTGCACAACGGTGATGGTAAAATTATCATTCTTCCACGTCTCGGAAGTCAACGCGCCAGCCGACGGACGACCTATATTCGGGAAGTCACTGCTACCCAATTGCTCCGTAATACTTTGAGCTTGCTTGCTACTGGAAAGATTCACGTAATTCACATAGCCAGCATAGAGCGACATACTTGGGCAGATCCAGTCAAAGCTCAGGTAGTACTGACCTGTAGGCAATACGAAATCGCGGTAAGCGAATTGCACAATCTCCTGATTGTATGCGCTACCGGCGGTACATGTGAGGCCACTATCAATACTGATGTACATTGCCTGCGAATCCGTACGGTGAATGGCTTGGCCGATTTCCCATCGGTCAATGCTGTCCATTGTAAGATCTGTTCCCGGATTGAGCACCCAATTCGCCTGTTCAGCCGCCTCACTCTGCTCAAACCCGTACTCATATGGCAACACATCATAGTTCTGCGCACAAACAACTGCGGCAGAGAACAAACTTGCCATTACAAGGATTAGTTTCTTTCCTTTCATATTCATCCTTATTTAGTAGGTGCTTACGCGCTCTATCTCAAAGCCTTACCACACCTAATCATTCGGTTTTATAGCACTGACAGAATACCTGCAGCGCACACTTATGTACTATGCCTTTTAAGGCAAAATACAAAAAAGCCCACAAAGTTACAAAAAAAAATAACAAAATGCAAATAAAATCGCCAAAAAAGTATCAATTTGCTATTTTTTGCCCTCATTTGCTATCTTTTGTTACATTTACGCCACTTTTTTTACTCTTTTCCAACAATTATGAGGTTTTTTTAAGAAAATAAACCTACATAAACCCTGATGGTGTCTGTCGTCCGTTCCGGACTTGTGCTTTAGTCGTATAAGTCTCTCGCTCAAGCGAGCTTGACGATAGCCTTATCCGCCTAACACACAACTCTTCGAGTAAC
>CADBYS010000032.1 GCA_902798965.1 uncultured Bacteroidales bacterium
AAACCGGTAGCCTTTCTTCGCCACAGCGGTCAACTGCACCTCGTCGAGATACTCGGCTTGCTTCGCTCCTGCGATTGTTCCCTGCAGGGTGTCCGACAGAGCGGTGACCGTGTAGGTGTTCCGGGCAAACTCAGCGGTGTAGGTCACGTATGCCATCGGGTCGATGGTACGGGGATTGTCGGTATTGCCGTCCGACCACTGTGCAAAATGGTAGCCGTAGTTCGCCGTGGCGGTGATCAGGCTGTCGCAAACGGTCTCAGGAACAGATGCACTGCCTCGGAACGTATCGGCTGACACTGCCTTTACAGCGGGGGTGATACGGATATGGGAGGCTACACCGCTCCATGCTTCCATATAGGCATCATGCGTCCCGCACGGTACGATTATCTCCATTTGCGAAGGGGTGTTTTCAAAAACATAATCTCCCAAGCTTGGCGGTGTTGTAGCCTCACAGATAACCGTAGTCAGACTATCGCAATGATCGAAACATTCACCTCCAATGCTTGTCACACCGGCAGGAATAGTGATGGCAGGCAGTCTGTAGCAATGCCAGAAAACACAAGCTTCAAGTATTGTCAGATTACGGGGTAAATTGATGGAAGTCAGATTGGCACAATGAGCGAAAGCAGAACCTCCAATGTATGTTACGCTCTCGGGAATGACAACAGAGCTCATCCCACAAAAAGAGAAAGCCCACATTTCAATGGTCGTCACGGTGTTCGGGATACTGATTGAGGTTATGGTGCTGCAACCCTTAAACGCTGCATTACCAATGCTGGTCACCGTGTAGGTCTGATTGTTGTACGTCACCTGCGCAGGAATATTGACGGAAGGCAAATCGGTAGTGTAGCTGCTTCCATCAAGAATAACTAATTTTTCGTAAGTCACTTGTGCAGTCAGGTTTTCCGCATCCAGGTTGTAATAAAAATCACCAATCTGCACATGTTCAATGATGTCTGCCGACAACATTCCCACGCCTGCCACAAGTGCAATCAATATAGATATAAGTTTGGTTTTCATATAACGCTTTAACAATTAAATACGAATGCCGAACGCTCAGCGTACCTCCGTGCCGGTGATAGTGTAGGTCTTGCCGTCGTTGAGGATATACACGTTCCCGTTGCGGATGAGCTTCTGCGCCTTGTTGGCGGGGTTGGTATAGACCTCGGGTGCAGCGGTCGGATCGTCCGACTCGTAAACGGCTTGTATAGTAACGCCGTCCTTCACGGCTCCGGCTACCACCTGCCAGCGGAGGAAGGTGAAGCCTTCGATCACGGGTGCTGCGGGTACGTGCAGCGTCAGCTGTTTGCTGCGCAGCAGCTCGCCCGACCGGTCGAGGTAGTTGACCGTGCTGTTCAATGCCTGAACCTGTTCACCCGAATCGGATATAGCGGCAATCGTGCCGAAATCCTTCCACGTATCCGCAGCGCGGTACGCCTCAATCGCTCCTGCCGGTACGTAGAGCGTAACATTCGCCAAATCGGTCAGGACGAACGGATAGCTAACCAATGCCGGCGGCGTAACGGTATGGCAGGTAAAATTCTCCAATGCTGTACATTGGGAAAAAGCTGCCAGATTGATTTCGGCCACTGCGTTGCCGATAGTCACGGATTGGAGGCCGGAACATGCCGTGAATGCAGACCGGATATTGGTCACGCCGTCCGGCAGAACAATATCCGTCAATCCGGTACAATGGTTGAACGCCACCACACCTAAATAAGTAAGCCCTTCGGGGAACGTGACAGCCGTCAGGTTTCGGCACTCCATGAACGAAGCGTCGCCAATGGCAGTAACGTTTGCCGGCACGATGTATTCACCGCCTTTTCCGCCCGGGAACTGAATGAGCGTATCTTTCGCCATATTGAACAGCACGCCGTCCTCAACGCATACTATCGTATTGCCGGATGCTACCTCAAACGCCGGAAGGGCATTCGATCCTTGGAAAGCACGGTCGCCGAGGTGTTTGACACCGCTACCTATATATACGCGCGTAGCCGCCCTGCAATTCATGAAGGCTGAACCGCCGATGTACTCCACGTTATCCGGAATGACCAGTTCGCTCACGCTTTTGCAACCGCCGAACGCTAAGCGATTAATAGTCTTCAGACCTGTTCCGAGCGTTACGGATTTCAGTCCGTAACACATACTGAACGCTTCCTCATCAATATCAGTTACACTGTTAGGGATGACCACCGCCTCGAGCTTTTTGGAAATCTCGAACGCCTTTTTGCCTATAGAGGTGATGCTCTCGGGAAGGGTAACCATGGTAAGACTGTCGCACAAACGGAAAGCCTCATAGCCCACCGCCGTAACAGTAAACTTCGCCCCGCCGTAGCGCAGGGTTGAATCGATGACCGCCTCCCGCAAACCGTGGTAGTTGGTGGTGTCCCCCTTTTTCTCCCATGTTACGGCAGCCGTCAGGCTTGCCGTGTCGAGGTTGTAGTACAGGTCACCAATCTTCACGTGCTCGAACGACAATTCGGGAGCATAGGAAAGGGTTACCCGGACCTCCTTGATCTGAATATTATGACATTCAGCATAGAGGTTGATATAATTGGAGTTGATGTTGTCAAATACGATTAATTCTTCCGATGAAGTGGTCGGCGCGGTATTGTTGGCGCGTACCGTCGCATGGTTGTTCGGCCACCATCCGGCAATCATCTCCAGTTTGGTGATGATCGTGGTTTGGTCCGAATTGCCGATGAACGCTTTCATATCATTGTCATTCAGAAAGAAACCATCCGGATGCGCGACGGAGCAATTAAGTGTCACTGTGCCTTGTATGTACGAGACGTTCGATGCAGCTCTAGGGTGAGCCGTGTTGAACACGATCACTTCCTCCGCACTCATGCAGACGCTTATCAGCGCTGCAGCAATAAATGTAAAAATCTTTTTCATATCAATTTTAAAATATTGGAATCTTCAACTCTTACCAAATCCGTATCCTTTCCTCGGGTTTCAAGTACAGCTTGTCACCTTCCTTGACGTCGAAGAGCTCGTACCAGTCGTCGATCTGCGGCACTACGCCGTTGATACGTGCGGGGTTAGGCGAGTGGGTATCGGTCTTCAGGCGGTCAGCCATGAGCTCGTCCGTATATTTGCTGTGGTACAGATGTGCATAGGCCATAAAGAAACGTTTTTTCTGCAGCCGCAGCTGCTCGCCCGTATAACCGTTCCTGGTCAGGTACTTGCAATACGCCTGGTAGGCGGCATTCAGTCCTACGATATCGGCGGTGTTCTCCACCTTCGTCTTCTCGCCGTTGACGAACTGACCGTTCTGCATCTGAATCTTGTTGTAGTGCTCCACCACCATCTGCACGCGGCGGTCAAACTCCTGTTTGTCTGCCTCGCTTGCCCAGAAGTTTCCCATCGTACCGTCCGCCCCGTACTGCGAGCCCGACGAGTCAAAGCCGTGACCTATCTCATGGCATATCACGGCAAAGTGTCCGTAGTTCAGTGCCATGTTCGCTGCAGGATCATACATCTGCGGGCTGCACATCACCGGCAGGATAAATATGCCGTTGTAGTTAGCCGAATAGCAGGCATTGACCGACGACAACGCCATAAACCCGTCAATCAAGGCGTGGAACGCCCCCTCGGCACGCGGCAGTCCTTGCAGCGAACGAACAAACGCATAGTGGTTGGCGCGGATAGCCATCACGGCACTCAGCAACGTGGTGCACGTGTCAATCTTCGCCACGCCGTTCTCCTTCCATGTGTCGGGAACGAGCACATGGCGCTGCATGCTGTTGAGCTTGTCGATGATGTTGCGTTTGCCTGCCTCGCTAACCCAGGTGTTCGCTTCGATGCGCTCGCGGTACACGTCAATCATCTCGTTGCATACCTGCTTGATGGCAGCACCCTGTGCCGCTGTCCAGCCGCGTGTTTGCGCCAGGTAATATGAGCAGGTGTAGTTCAGGTAGCGGGTGAACAACGGAGTGAGGGGCATCAAGGCGCCGGACGAGAGCAGCACCATACGGCGTGCTGTGCCACCGTCTTCGTACGCCGTGGAATCGTAGCTCGCACGGTCCAGATCCAGCCAGCGCAGCACCTCGGCACGCAGTGTCTCCACATCCATCTCTTGCAGTTTGTAGAAGATCTGAGGATCTTCCATCAAGTCCCAGTCCGCTTGATCGCCTATATCGTTTACCGTGTAGGTGAGGGTCGGATCCAAGCCCAGTTCGCTGCACAGAGCGCCGAACATAGGCCATTCGGTCTCAGCTATGGGCTTGGGCGCCTCGCGGTGAGCATCTGACAGCACATGCAACGCAGCGCGCTGCGAACGACGTTTCTCGCGCGCTATTGCCTTCTGCGCTTCCAACTCCGAGCCCAGGAATTCTGTGCCGTCGGAGGCCATGAATGTCGGGGTCATGATCCCGTGGTTGGCGAGGCATAGCAGGTGGAAAGGAGTCTTGTAACCCGCCTTCATCAGCTTGCCCGTCACGTGCCACAGCTCTTCCACGTCGCTTGCAGCGTTCACCATAGCCACTGCTTGCGCCATACGTGCCGCACAAGGCGCGGTATTGTCCATCGCTGTCTGACTCAGTTTCCCGAGACCAAGCACTATCGGACTTGCCATCACATCTACGGTGTATTGCTGCCCGACCTCCAACAGGTCCGTCTCAAAGAAACTGCTAACGCCGTTATCACCCGTACCGGCACTCTTCCACCACGTACCGTTGCAGTACATGTCAAAATCGTCACCCGGACGAACGGTGGTGTCCATCCGCTCATCGAGCGTCCATACGCCCTCATCCACGGTACTCGTGCCTTTCGGATCGTCGATCGGTTCCTGTTTGCAGGCACTCAGGCTGATTGTCGTCAACACCAATGTCGGCAATAGGATTTTGTAAAATGTATTCATTGTAATAGGATTTTATTCGGTATAATCTATGCGCGTACAAAGGTACTAAAAATTTTTGACTTTTGCAAGTCTTTGCATAAAAAAAGTGCCCCGAAGAGCACTTTTTTTGTAAAATGACAGGTAAAAGTGATTAGAGTTTCTTTCCCGTCACGTCGTAACGTTCGCCGTTGCGGATGATCACTACGCGATCATCTTCGATGATCTTGTAGGGGCGATCAGCATCCACAGGAGTGAGCAGCACCGGTGCGCGGAGCGAGCCGTGGTGAGAGTCAGCCACATTCGAAATATCGAAATATCGATTTGTCGATATATCGACAGGCATCAGCGGTTGACCGTTCATCTCAAAGCGGAGGTCACCTACCCTGTCACTTTGAATTGTCAGGAAGTAGTACGGCTCATCATTGACCATCAGCGGCTCTGCCACCGCTGCCAACTCATCGCCAACATAGACCGCTACGCTCAAAGACAAAAGACCGCTTGCGCTCAAAGACAAAAGATTATCAACTTTCGCTATCATCGTCATGTTCGTTGCCGCCTGCGGGTTGGAGAACTGCGGCCTTACGTCCGCAGCACCCGACAAAGAGGAGGCAACCCGCGAACGTTGCGCTGCTTCATCGCTGTTAGAGCGCTTTGCTGTTGGTGAGCTTGCGCTGTTGGCTTGCGAGTTGATGAACTTGACGGTAACTGCCCCTTGCCCCATACGGCGTAGCAGGTATCCGTTGCCGGGACGCAGGGCAGTGAGGTCACCTACCCATTGCTTATCCTGTGAGAAGACGGCAAAGCTGTTATGCCCCTTCACCAGGTCGCCTGGTGTGGCGTGGTCGTAATAGTCGTTGAGTGCCTCGCGCAGCGGTGTTACTTCGCTGAGCATACATGGCAGAGCGTTCCATTGGCCTCCACCGCGCAGGGTGAGACGCATCGAGTCGGCATGTAACTTATCGCCGAAGATGTGCAGGCTGTTGTCTTGGCTGACATACATCATGTACATCTGCGTGTAACTGAGGTTACTGAGCGTGCCTCGGAAGTTATCCTGCTGCTCCGAATAGGTGCAGAACTGTCGCGAAGCGGGGTTCTTGATCATGTCACCTTCGCTCCACGCCTGTTCGGCAGTGATAGCCCGCTGCAGGTTGGTCTGTACGCTTAGGTTGGTGGATATCCAGTTCCATCCTTTGCTCAGTGGGATAGTCTGCATCTCTCCTCCTCCGGTGGTGAGTTGTACCGGTTCGTTTTCGCCGCAGCCATATACACGTCCGTGTGCAAACTGGATGCTCGTGTTCGGCGTGAGCATGTAGGTCTTGCCGTTCGCTGCTTTCCAGAGCTGGAAGCGTATCTGCTTGCGGTTCATGCTCTCGTCGCCATGCACGGTGAGGTAGAGTTCGCCGTTGTTGTTGCAGTGCGCTACGCCGACACATTCGTTGTTGTAGATGGCATAGACGTAGTCTTGCTCGTTGGTGTTGATGACTGTTTTGTTGCCATCGCTCATCAGCACTCGTCCGCACAGCGACATATTCAGCGGATACCTGTTGAGATCGACGTTGGCGTACGGCGGTTCGGTCTCTTTGCTGACCTCGACGAGCAGCGGTTCCGCCAGTCCCTGATCATCGGTGAGGTAGATCAGGTGGTGGTGTGTTCCTATCTTGAGCCGGGCAGCATTGATGGTGAAGGTGATCGTCTTGTCCTCTTCCGCCTCGAGCGTGCCTTGCTCGGGTGAAGCGCTGAGCCAGTTGGGCAGGTTATTGATGGTGAACTGCCGCGTGATGCCGGTAGTGTTGTTGATATGCACCGTGAAGCGATGTGTCTGCTCGTCGTCGGTAAGCGTCTCACGATGCGTTCGTTCGTTCCAGCGTACGCTGTTGAGGTCGGCATAAACAGTCCATGTGACAGGTGCCGCCAGTCGGTTGCCGTTGAGGTCTTCCACATCGCGTACGGTGAGGTACATGGTGCGTTTGTTGATCTCACGCGGCTGCGCCTTGATGTTGATCATCATGTCCGAGAGCCGGTATGTCCAGGTGAAGGGTAGACGTGTCAGTTGTCCGCGGTCACAGATCGGTGCAGCGTTGCTCTTGTCGGCCTGTGCACTGAGGTCACCTACGAGCAGCGGTTGCACCTTCTGCACCACATTACCGTTGGCATCCTTGAACACGCGCCGGTTATCGGGCGAGAAGACAAGCTCCATCACATTGCTGCTGTTGCGCTTGATCTGCGAGAAGGTGAGCAGGTTCAGGAGTCCCATCTCTTCGCCGTTGGGCGATTGCTTGCCGAACTCTTGCAACAGTTCGGACGGTAAGGGTTGCTCGAACAGGCATACCTCATCGATATTACCTTTCAGCCCCTTAGCCATCCATACCTTCGTGCCGCTGAGTGCGCCGGTCTGCAGCGCCGGGAAGGTAAGTACCTTCTGCCCGTCGATGGCGAGCGAGCCGTTGTTGAAGGTCTTGTCGA
The DNA here is from genome assembly GCA_902798965.1 of uncultured Bacteroidales bacterium. Lineage (GTDB taxonomy): Bacteria > Bacteroidota > Bacteroidia > Bacteroidales > Paludibacteraceae > Colicola. The sequence continues at coordinate 7,307 of CADBYS010000032.1, forward strand.
TGACCAGTGCGCAATGGTGCCAGTTGCCGTCGGTCAGGTTGGCAGATGCCGTATTATCCACCTCACCTGCCAGGAACTGTATATCGCCGTTGTGCAACGCTATCTCCAGCGTGGTAGAGTCGTTGACTGCCGTGCCGAACAGCGAAACGGTATCTGCCTTGGCGTTGTTGCTTCGGAACCAGAAGAGCAGCGTGTAGTCTTCGGCTTCGGTGCGGCTGAACAAGGTAGGCTGCAGTTGCACGGCTGCGCCGTTGGTGGCGAGCGATATGCCTTGCGGTCGCGTCCATGTCAAGCCTTTGGCGGTGAGCGTAGCGCCCGTAGCGAGGTCACTGAGTTCCTCACCTTTGCTCTCGTTCATCGGATAGTAATCGAGCAGCCCGTACTCGTAGCCCGTCAGGCGGCGCAAGTGCGTGTTGCTGATCTCTGCCGGCGTGAGCGGCTTGGTCCATATACGCGTCTCCATGATGTTGCCGTGATACAGATTCGTGCTGTCGATATCGGCACCTACCAGGAACGGAGCGGCATTGTTCTGCAGCATCCACATCGTCGAGGCCTGATCGGTTATATCCTTCGTGCCGGCATAGAAGCGAACGGTCTGTTCATCGAAATCATAGACCATGATCACACGGGTGAAATCAACGGTGGACAACTCGCTCATCGGCTTCGACAACTTCGTTTCCGTCACAGCTCCGTCTTCCACCATGGTCATCTTCAGGCGGTTGTCGGCGGTAAGGCTGAAGGTGAAGTTGTATTGGTCATCGCCGTGTGTGAGCAGCGCCATCTCGCGGTTCTGCTCCGCGGGCTTGATGAGCATATCGATCGTGAGGTCGGTGATGGCCAGTTCGCGATCGATCTTCGTATAGGCGTAATGCCCGGCATTGCCGTCGAAATAGAGCGAGGTGGTCTGCGTGATGCCTGTGTTGTTGGTTACGCCCAGGATCTGGAAGTTATTGTCCTCGTCGAGCCAGTTGCCGGCAATGGGTTCGGAGAAGCGCAACGCTATATCATCCTTGAGCGTAAGGATGCCATTGGCGGGTTGTGCCTTGCCGAAGAGTACAGGCGGACGGGTATCCTTGATACCGGTGACTACCGGCGAAGCCTTGCTCACGAATCCCGATCCGTACCGGCAGTAGCTGACGGCACGCAGATCGTAGCTGAGTTCCTTGGGGTCGCGCTCGCCGTAGAAGCGGAACGGCTCGATACGCCCGTTCTCGATCATCGCCTTGTTGCCCGTGGCGGCGTTATACAAGCTGTCATCGGCATAGAACGAGCATTGGTTAACCCAGGCATCGTTGTTCTCCGTCGAGAGCTTGTACTGGAACTCGATGTGGTCGAAGTTCCTGTGCCGGATATTGAAGCCATCGATGGTAACAGGCAGGTAGTAACCTATCGAGTCACGTGCGGACAGGGTGTTCATCACCCACTTGTCGCGCGGGAAGGCGAGGTTGACGGGCGATGACTCGGGTATGAAATGTACGGAGAGCTTGGTGGTGACGCTGATAGCCTGGCACGTGGTGGAAGCAAAGCGGAGCGTTATATCTTCGTAGTCATCCACGATGCCCCGCCTTACTTGCAGAGTCTTGATGATCGGATCACCCGGCTCGCAGTAGAACGTGAGTGTGGATGCCGAAGTCAACGGTTCGCCGTCGATGAGGATGATTGCCCCGTTGGGGTTGGTCTGTGCATCAACGGATAGCGAGAGGTACTGCCCACGTGCGGGACGACCGTCGGTGTTCAGGTTATCGTTCATCAGCGTGAGCCGGAACACGGCGTCCTGGTCGGCAGGCACATTGCTGATGGTGTACTGATCGAGCGTGATCTTCGGATTCTCGATGGGCAGCGTAGCATTGCCGAGCACGAACTGACCCGGGTAGTACCAGTTAGTACGGGTTTCCCCCTCGTACGGACAGTGGCTCGAGCCCCCCTCCTGGAAGAAGACGAAACTGCCGTATCGCTGCTTCTGCGCCGGGCGGGTAACGACGTTGGTGAGTTTATCCATCTGTTTCTTGAACAAACTATCCTCCTTCGAGCGATAGACGCTGACGGTGGTGTAGGCGTAGCTGTCGGGATTGATGGTGAAGCCTATCTTGCGCGAACCGCTCTCGTTTTCGATAGGTAGCGAGCCGTCGATGTTGACATCAAATACCCACTTCCATTCGGTTTTCCATTGCGTACCGGCGGCTTTGCCGTCAACACCCAGGTTGCCGGGGTTGTTGGCATTGTCGGCTGCGTCTTCATTTCTCTTGTTTATCAATTCCTGCAAGGTTTGATAATATTGATTAACCGTCTGATCTTGGCCGTTTACATTTATTTTGCCCGGATTATTGGCTAGCGCATTGCCGTCGTTCTTGAAAAACTTATATACATTGGTTATATCCTCCCCGAAGGACAAGTTACCTGCTTGTGAGAACTCACCGCTGAAGCTCTCGCTGTAGTCGCGGCTCGCACCTCCGCTCACGGAGTATGTACCGACCTTATTGCCGGATTGAATCGCTTCAATCTTCTCCTTCTCGTTACCGATCAGGATCGTTGTCCACTTGGTGAGTATGGCATTGAGGGCGCTGATCTTGTCGGGTTCGTTGAAGTCAGCCACTGTCTGCGGTTTGATAAACTTGTACTTGCCCGGCAGACCGTACTCGCTGCTGTTATCCGTCATATTCCAGTACACGGCTTTCTTCTGTGCATTGGCTATGCTCTGTGCCGCAGCCTGGTCCGGGGCATCGATGAGCAGTGCGTTACGCTCACGGATAAGCTTCGGAATCAAGGTGTTGACAATATGATTCTGCGTATAGGCGAACTGGGCACCCATCTTGCCGCCTACCACGGTTTCTTTGGCGATCACAAAGTGATAGGTCTTGCCGTCAGCGCCTACCGCCGAAGCTATCTCCTGGATATATCCGGCAAGCACGGCGGGTTCGCGGAGCACGAACGTGCTGTCGTCGATCACGCGCACGGCGCGCACCGTACCAAAGAGCACCTCATTCTCGTGACCGATGAACACGTCGCCCATAGCGCCTACAAACGAAGGAGACGAGTTGGTGGAAATCTTCTCCGTAGTGGTATAGGTACAGGTGTTGGTGCGGCTGTACTTGCCGGTGGTTACGATCGGCAGGTTGAACTTGTAGGCTTTGCCTACCGAGGTGATCACACCGGTATACGAGGCACCTGCAGCAATCACACCTACCGACTGGTCGAAGGCGGTACCGATGGTGGCTTCGCCATTCAGACCGAACTTGACGGTCAGGTTGAAGCTGGCGGTGGACTTATAACTTGCGCCCTTCTCCAGGTAGCAGCTACTGCCGCTGCCCGGCGGGTCACGCAGGATATCCAGCATCTGCACATCCGTACCCATGGAACGTATATCACCGTTCTCCACCACGTTACCCGTTATAAATCCGCGTATAGCGCAGTAGTTGATCGTACTGCCTTCACGCTCAATGGTCAGATCGAGCGTACGCAGCGCACTCTCGCCTCCGGTCAGCAAATTGAGGTCATCTACCTCCATGCTGATTATCGCTTCGCCTTTCTCATCGAGCGGATAGGCGGCTATAGCCAGGCTACCGCCCGCCTTGAAGCCGTTATAGACCTTCAGCTCGCCTCCACCGAGGCGTACGCGGTTGCGGGCGTTGAGCTTGTCGTTGTTGTAGTAGTAATCCTCATACACTCCTACGCGGTACTGATAGGTGCGATCCTTCTGGAAGATCGGATGCCCGAACAGGTAGTTGACCGTTCCGATGGAGTCTTTGCTGTACAGAGCAACCGTACTGCTCTGGTTGACGATACTGGATACTACCAGTTTCTCTTCGCCCAGGCCGTCTTGCACCATACCATACATCATCTGCTGCACGCCAATCTGTATCGGGTTGCGGTAGATGCAGTCGTAGCGTGCATTGAACGTAGCGTGGCGATCGAGCGAGTCGGAGTGCAGCATGGTGAGAGGCGCACCCGTGAGGTCGAAGGTCGGAGCACCCGCCTGTACATCCAGCAGCGTGGCGTACCCCGTGGCGGTGGCTTGTACCACTTTGTACTTGACGGGGAACAAGTCCACGGCATACTCGCCCGTACGAACATCCGGACGGACGATGATGCGCTTCTGCTCATAGATCGTCTGCGTACTATCCACCGCAAAATGCAAGGTATCCTGCGTCAGGTCGTCGGGGTTATGCACGATATGTGCCGTGTTGTCGCCCTCGAGCATAAGCACGAGTTGCAGGTCATCACCGAGGTTGTTCGTGCCGAATCCCAATGCAGGCGGCAGCTTCTGCTGATCCGTACCACCGGCTACGCGGCCGACGAGGCGCACCTTCGTTTGGTCGTAGAACCGTATGCCATCCAGTGCTTTGACGAGCGAGAAGGTCGTGTCCGTACCGGTGACGAACAGCCAGCCGTCATTGCGGAACGTATGTCCTGCCTTAGCGGCTTGCAGGCGGCACGGCATAGACTTGGGCAGCGTGAGCTCGAAGTTGCCGTCAGTGCCGCTGGTGTAGATGTTGTTGCCGCGGCGGATCGTATCGCCGTTGAGGATGAAACATACGCCGCTCACGGGTATCGTACTCATGTCATACAGCACGCGACCGGTAAGGCGCACGCAGCTCGTATTCACGAACTCTACGCCTTGCTGCACGCAGCCGTCGGCTGCCAGACTGACGGTAGCCACGCCCGACGAGCTGTTGTTGTAGCTGAACGTGCCGTACTGCGAGGTAGGCATCACGGTGTAGTTCGTACCGTTGCCGTAAGCGATGCTGTCGAACAGGAATGCACCGTCGGCACCGGTGACGAGCGTCTTGAGCGGCTGACCGTCAGCACTCAGACTGACTGTCACGCCCGCCATACCGCTGTTGTCGGTTTGGTGAATGTAGCCGCTTATCTCGCCGTAAGGCGTACGCCAGCCTTCCGCTGTAGCCGAGTGGTTGGTGTGTACGCTATTGCAGTTGTAATGTGTGGTTATAGTATATTCGTAGTGCTGTCCGGGCACGGCGGAGGTATCAAAGTAGCTGTTGTCCATACCGCGGTAGATCGTGTCCGGCGAATTGGTGCTGCCTACCGGCAAGCGCATCAGGATATACTGATCCACAGCCGCAGAGGTAGGTATCCATTGCAGCAGCACGCCGCTCTTCCTGTCGCGTGCAGCATCACCCTTGCTCGCAGTGAACGAGAGGATGTTGGCCGCCTCGTTGAAGTACAGCGAGGGACCGTTGATCGCAACCGGTTGCAGCGATACGGGGTTCTGGAAGCGGATAGATGAGGCACTCGGGTCAATACGTACCTTGTAGCTGTAGTTGGTGCAAGCCATATTGGCCACATCGGTGATGTGTGCCGACCACGAACCGTCGTCGTTGCGGCGTATACTGTCCTGCGGAACGACGAACTCCATCGTGGTGCCGGTCTCCTGCAGGGTGCGCATCAGGATGAGCTGTGCGCCTCTATCCCACATGCAGCGCCCATAGGCAGCGGTAGGATTGAGCGTACGGAGCAGGCTGTCGTGCATCTGACGGAGAACGGTGTCCTTCACTTGTTCCCAACGGGCACGGGCAACATCGAGCGAATACGAATCTGCCTCACCGCTGGGGTAACGTGTCACATTTGCCCAATAAGCCCACAATCCGTTGATTCGGGTTTGCTCCCGCATCTGGATATCGAGCCTCATGCCGTCCAACTGGCTGTCCTGCTCCTGATCCAGGGTGTACGAAGCAAGCACAAAGTTGTGATCATAGCCGTTGAAGGTAGCGGTATTGTCGGATATCTCTACCAAGATATCATACGTACACGGCCCGGGTACGGGGAAGGTGAATACGTTCTTGCCGCGACGTAGCTCTATCTCGAACCCCGTTTCCATCGAGCGGAACATCACTCTTTTTGTGGCATAAAACACACGCGGGTCGAGCTCCACGATGAGTCGGATCGAATCACGCGCACTGCGGCTCTGGGTGAAGTAAGGTACGAGTTCGCAGTCCTGCAGCGTTACGATACCCTGATCCATGATCAGCGCATTGTCGATCTTCACATTGAAATGAACCCTATGGTTGGTGTCGAACTCCGGATCCTTGGTGTAATCCGCCTGCGTAGCTGCCAAGGGGGCAAGGAAGTTATGGCGGTACAAGGTAGTGGCTTTAGCGAACGGATGATCCCATTCCCATGCGCCCGTCGAAGCACGGCGCACACGGTAATAGACCGGTGCTGCCGGCAATACCTGCGACTTGGCTATCAGCTTCAGGCTCATGTCGTACAGCGGGTCGCCGTCCTCGGCGGTGAGCAGGTAGTCGTCCCACACCATCTCGCGGCACACGGTGGCGGTGTCGAGCGGGATACCCGAATCGGTGTTGCGCGTATCATCAGTAAACGTATAGGTGCCTTTGCCCGCTTCCATAGGCTCCAGACCGATGCTCATCGCATCGCTGTAGTCCGCCTTCATGGCGCGCTGGATCTCAAAGTAATCCGTTGTCATCAAGTCGGTAGCCTGCGGGTTGCGGATCGTCCACGTCAGTTGGTTGCGGCCGTTATAACTCTCCATCTCATCTTTCTGCTCCGTAGCGCTAAAATCATAGATGCGGTGGAACGCCGGTATATCGATGCGGTTGGTGCTGCGCGTGGTGGTGGTGGTCACATCGGCATTGGGCTGCACGGTAAACGTAGCCTTGAAGCCGCGCTGCACACTATCGGCGGCTTGCACGATGATCGCTCCGGCGCGGTTGGACACATTCACCGGTGTGGAGTTCAGCGTAGTGGTGTAGGACTTGGGCGTCTGATACACCACATACGGGATAGCTGCTTTGCCATCCGTCATGGGCGAACCGCTCTCGTCCATCAGGTACAGGTACGGCGACTGTAGCTCCGGTGCCATCAGCTGATCCGAACCGTCCAGACGGTCAGGGAATATGTACCATATACCTTTATATATATTATCCGAGTTGGTGTCGTCAGCCTTGTACTTGAAGATATTTACGCTCATACCTACATAGAACTGCCGGCTTGTCAGGCTTTCCGGCAGATACCAGTCGAACTCCAGATACACCACGCGGTCAAAACTGCCGTCCAGCGATTTCTGGGCGGGCAGCGTGACGGAGTGGTTGCCCGAACCGGCATCAATCTGCATGGTACCGCTGGTGGTACGGGTGATCTTAACGGTACCCATTCCCGAACGCAGATCCACATCGGCGGAACTGTTCACCTTCGGGTCACTGCAGTTCTGCTTATCCGTACTGCGGAAGTAAAATATCTGTGAAGCGTTGCTACCCGATTGGTTCATGGAGTACCATACATGACTGCCAATACCTAATCGGTAGTTGTTCTGCCAACCGTACGACCAGACAGGTATCTTGAAGCGCACTACTCCGTTGCCCATGGGCATCACGCTGTAGTTGTTGATTTGCTCCAGGAAGTCGTTGTTGGCTTGCGTGGTAAGCGTACATAGTACCAATGCACTAAGTAACAGGATTACTCGGAATCTTTTCATGATAATATGGTGTCTTTTAACATTTTAACAATTTAACAATTCCCCTACTTAACGGGGTCCCCGACACAAAATAATCGACATCGCTTGCGATGGAGAACCAATTATTTTGTTGTGGTGGGGGGAGCGAAGGCAACCGTGCGCTTTATTGCGCTAAGCGCAATCTGTTAGCGCGGTTTGTCGAACGCGTAACTCCCCCTTTCCAAGGGGGCCGGGGGGTGTCTATTCGTTACTGTCTTCCTCATCCCCGATCGGCGGATTGCCGTACGGCATGACGGGGTTCAGCTTAATCCAGCGTGTCCAGCCGGTCTTTTGGTCGAAGATGGATTGGCCATAACTGTACTGCCAGTTGTAGTGCACATTGGTCTCTGAGCCTGCGGTCCATGTGGTACCTGTGGGAGAGAATATCCACTCTTTGCCTTCGCTGTCATAGCATGAATAGCCTGCCGATGTCGCCTCAAAAACATCTTGCATGCGACCCTTGGCACCCAGGTTGATGTTCATGCTCATCTTAGGAGCGTCCTTGTCTTCGGGTACGTTCGACGCATAATGCAGTGCGTATGCATGGTGAACGATAGCCTCCTCCAGCGAGTAGTAAACGCCGTTGAACAGCTGCTGATAGGTGCTGTCGCCTTCATACGGAGCACCCTCCTTGGTCATCTTTGACAAGTAGTCGGTCAGGTCATACTTGGCGGATGCGTTATAATATTGGTAGCATTGCCGCGAAGGAATTTCGTATTTGGCGCTGTCCTTGACGTTGGCGCACATATAATCCACGATCTTCTTGAGCGAAGTCCATACTGCCGGCAGCTTAGCCATTTCCACAACCGCAAAATCCACATTCATCAGTACTTGGTCGTGGTTGTTTTGTTCATAATCATCCTTATGCTGCTTTGCATACACCTCTGCATAGTTGCTTAGGGCTTTTTTCAGTCCTGCCTGCCCCTCAGATGCTGCAAAGAGTTCCTTTATCAGGGCAGCGTAGTTGCCGCCGTGCGTGGTGTGGCCGGAACCGAGAGTATAGGTGGTGACGTCGGTCAGTTCCGACAAGTACTCGATACTGTTCTGCAGGCAGCAGTCGAAGACGATGGCACGGACAGATATACCGGATTTCTGGATACCGTCGTGCAACTCTTTGGCTTTGATGGCTCGGTCGTCATACACGGCGTCGGTGATGGCGGAAGCTGTAACTTTGGCGGGGGCGGGGTAGTCACCGTCTTCATCCGGTTCCCAGCCGCTGGCGTGACCGGCAAGAACGAGTATATAGTTCTCTGCCGGAGCGTTTTTAGCCACGTTTTTCAATACCGAGGCTATATAATCCGGTTCGTACATCGCAGCATCTTTGTTATCCACAATCCATTGATCGGGCAGCGAGAGCAGTTGCATCTCTTTGTCGTTGGTGAAATTGATACATTCCGATCCTACCTCATAGAAATACACCTCATCGGCTTTACCTCCCGGCGTATACATTTTGCCGGTCTCCTCGAAGGGGTACTTGCGCTGCTTGTCAAAACCTTTTTGCGAGGAGTATTTCATATACACGAACATCCGGACGGAGAAGTCGTTTTCTTTCGTCTTGATGTATTCGGCTGCTTCTGAAATGTCATTCTCTGCGGAGTAGTCCAGATTCTCGCCGCCGTTGGCATAGACGATTACGGTGTACTTCGCCTTTCCGGTCGGACCGGAAGGCTCGTTACTGTTCTTGCAAGCGGTGAACAGAACCGCTAACGCTGTCAGACCGATGGCGAGCCATCTGTTAGAGCTTTTTGCCTGTGATAGTATATTTCTCATTGTTTCTAATGATTATAAATTGTCCATTGATAAGTACTTTGCGGCTTTCGACTTTCGACTTTCGACTTTCGACTACTTCCACCCCTTGCGTGGTGCCCAGCACAGCATCCAGCACATCGGTTATCGCCCCGCTTTGTTCGGGGTCGGTGGGTTTGGTGAAACGGGCTGTATGGTTCTGCTGCGGTAGGATGAACAGCCGTGAGTGGATGCCGTCGATACATGGTGCCGATATCGCCTTGCCTGTCCACGGGTCGTCTTCGCCGTAGATGAACAGAATAGGCTTGCTGGCATTCTGTACCGCCGTGGTCATCTGATAGTACAGCGTCGGAGAATACGGCTGCGCAAGATTGAACGGCATGCCAAACTCAATGATTGGACCCAGCACAAGGTATTGCTGATTCAGTTGCGTAGCCAACGCCTCGTCGCCGGGATGTACTAACAGATTGAAGCGAAAATCATAGTAGCCCAACTCCGCCTTGGCTTGATAGTAATACGGCTTGCTCGGGTCTTCCTGTTCGCGGGGAGTATAGCCGGGATTGTTGCGTAGTGTATCCAACCACCGCGGGAACTCGGCAAGCGACAAATTCGCATTCATCGCCATGTACGCACATACGGTATCCGTATAGTCGAGCAAACCGACCTGCCCGAGAACTGTCGCGTTTTCGTTCAAAGTGGTCTGCAACTTATCCTGAGAAAGACCCGTGGAGCGGTCATCAAATCCGAACGAAGCCACCGACATCAGATACCCGTGGTACGCACTGTCCAGCTTGGCTTGGGTGACTGCGCCGGCGCCGACGGTCAGCTTGTAGTACACCGGAAAGATTGTCTCGCGGTTGTAAAGCATATATTGCTGGTAACTCAGGTACAGCTCCCGCCATTCCTCCGTCCAGCCGTTCTGCATCCAGTACTGCTGCATCGTCGTATCGCAGTAGGAGTCGAAGATCGGGGCTACGTACGGAACGAACACATCGGCATCTTCGGGGTGGAAAGTGAACTGTGCCACCGTAGCTATACCGCCTTTGCTCGTGCCGCTGATCGCCCACTTGCCGTGGAACACAGTCTTCAGCGCCGTGATCAGGGCATGGAAGTCATCCGCTGCCTCCTCGCTGCGCAACAGCCCCATCTTGTTCCAGCAGTCGGCGGGTGCTGACTGAGCGAAATACCGGTACTCGGGCTGTAGGAAGTTTGCATTGTAGCGGTGTGCTATCTCATCGCTGCTCGAGCCTTGGGCATCGGCAAAATCCCCATTGGGGTTCACCAGCGCCTCCGATTCTATAGCGTATCCGCCTATATACATATGGTTGACGGCACTCGTCACGTCCTGCGAGGGATTGACGGTCAGCAAGGCGCGCAACTGAAACTGCTCACCCTGCGGGTTGGCATGCTCCAGCGGCTGGTGGTAATAGATCATGTACGAGCGGTACTGCTGCGACTCCTCCGTGGGCTTCGCGTCCATATGCGGAACGATACTGTCCACTATAGCCTGCCCGCGCAGCGTTTCCAGCCAGTTCTGCGCCGACAACGGAGCCAGCACAGCGCAGCAAACAACCTGTAGAACAAATAGTACGATTCGTCTTGTATTCATGGTTTTTATATTTATGCAAGTGTGCGAGGTAATCAGCCTCGCACACCTAAAAAGGGATCAGAGCGTTACGCTATCAATCACCGCCCACTTGTTGGTGTCGTTATCCATTGCTTTGAGAACAACTACCAGGTCTTTGTACGACCCTACACCACCCTCGCGGAACTTGGCAATAGCGGAAGCAAACGCATCCTTGGCGCGCTTGTCGGCATTGGCCTTGGTGTCCTTGAAGATGATCGAACCGGCTTGGTCAGAGGCCTTCTGCATCTCCGCTACGATCTGCGGCAGAGCGTTCAACTCGAACTGAGCTGCCATCCTCTCGTCCTGCTGGATACGGTCGTCCAAAGCAACTACGTACTGATAGCTGCTCTTCTGGTCACCTACACACGAACTGAATACTACGGCTACCATAGCCAGGCAGCATACTACTGCCAACGAAAAATACTTTTTCATACTGATTGGTTATTTAAAGGGTTAAACTCTTCGAAAATCAATCTTCTTCGCCTCGGGGTTGGTCGTCAATAATCAGCTGCACTTTCTGCTTGTCGCCGGTCTTTACTTTGACACTTACGAGCGAGTTGCGTGTGTTCTCGGCATTGTAGGTGCAGAAGAAGAACGTGCTGGCATCGCTCAGCTCTACGCCGGCAACATTGCTCGGGTCGAGATCATCGGGCGACTTGAGGTCGAAATGGGCAACACCGGCACCATTCGTCTTAACATGGGCGCTGGCATTCGATTTGTAGAGCGTGGTGCCCTCGCCCAGACCGTTGTCCTTGAATTTGTACACTTCGATGTCTGCTACAGGCTTGCCGGCCTTGAGTACCTCAACATCCACGGTAGCCTCGGTCTTGAAATTGACACACGAGGTCATCATTACGGCTACTACAGCCGCCAAAAATAATTGAATCTTTTTCATTGTCGTAAATATTTGTTATTGGTTATTTGTTCGTATAATTTTCTTTCCTCGGCTCACATATACCCCGGGTGCGGTGGGTTTGGTACCTACCGGACGGCCTAACAAGTCATAGTACATCGATTCCCCTTGCTCCTGAATGGTGTTCGGCAGAGCCGTCGTTTGCGACTGGATAGTGAACGGCAGAGTCTTCTTGAAGTACTCGTAGTTGTTGAAATATACCGATACGTTCATATACAACGTCTTGTTCATGCACGAGTCAGGTATAGCCGTCATAGCTATAGGCAGCACATCTTCATAGTGCAGCTTATGATCAGCCAGACTGTCGTGCGAAAGCACAACCTTACTGTCTTGGAGCATGTCTGTCTTGATCACATAGCTACCCATCTCGTCTGCACCGCGTATGGTGTCGGTTATGTTGTAGCGGATCTCCAGATAGGGTTTCTTGGTGATGCTGTCGCGCGTGGTGATGTACGGATAGCCGTAGTCCAGCATGATGTTCAGCGCGGCGGATTCGTCCTTCTGCAGATTGGTCTTGCCCAAACTGGCGGTAGCGCGCAGGGTGTCGTTCACTACCATGCGCATCGTATCCTTGAGCTGGCTGGTAGCATTCATCTGCCAGTTCGTCTCGTGAATGATATAGTATTGTCCGGGAGGCAGTGCCTGGTGACGCAGCGTCAGGGTGTCAATCACGGCTTTCTTGTACAGCGGATTGGTCTTGAAGGTCAACGCTGTCCGGGCGCTGTCCAGGCGGACAAAGGCGGTATCCGTCAGCGTGAGCTTGGCGTACAGGTTGTCGATGTACGAGTTAGGGTCGTACGGATAACCCGTGTTGTAGCGTGCCTGATAATAGATGGGGTAACCTACATCCGTCTTCTCGCGGTTGTCGAACGTGCGGATGGAGGGATAGTCGTTGAAGGTGATCTCTTCCGTGCGGTCCGCATCGGCGGCGGTGAAACTGAGGTGAACATAGTACTCACCGCCACGCTCCAGATTGAAAGCGTGCGTATAGTCCCCACCTGACTCTCCGTACTGTGAGTAACGCGCAGATTTGATGATACTTACCACCTGTTTCGACAGGTTCGGATGATGACGAACTTCCGTCACCGGCGTCTGCTGCTTGTCATAGATATGAATCTCACGATAGATCGGATACTGATTCGTGTCAGGCAGCACCCACGGCGTGGGCATCAGGTTCTTGTCCACTACGTAAGCCATCACGCATTGCTGAATACCCGCGCGGTAAGACCCCGAATGGTCAACCAGCTTACCTTCGGCATTCATCGCCTGCTTGGTCATAAACGTGTCTTGAACTACTCGCACGTAGGCGGAATACGGGTTGTCCTGTGCGTTGAGCAGCATACCGCTCAGCAGCAGTCCCGTTAACAAAGTAAAAATCTTCTTTTTCATATTTTTGTGTTTTGGTCTTTGTGCATTATCGTTTGCGCATGCAAAGTTACGAAAAAAAACGCACATACGCAATACGCACGCGCAAAAATTTACGCAAAGTGACCAAATTGAGTCATTTTTTTACGAATTGTGACATTGAACCATCCAGTCTGACGGATTAAGTCCCGTTTCGCGGGTGAAAGTGCGCGAGAATACCTTACGGTCGGAGAAGCCGCTTTGCTGCGCAATATCTTGTACTTTCATATCAGGCTGCTCGGTCATCAATCGTTTGGCTTCTTGAATACGATAGCGGGTAATGAACCGGTAGAAACTACAGCCGTATTCCGTGTTGATCAGTTGGCTCAGATAGGTGCGATTGAGTGGCAGCACCTGACGCAGGTCGCTGAGCTGGAAATCGGGATTGAGATAAGGCTTCTCCTTTTCCAGCCAAGCCTCCAACGCGGCACGGTAAGCGGCATTGGCAGGATCAGGCTCTTCCTTCTCGTCCGTAGCCGTACTGCGCAGTTGCTTCCACGGGTCGGGGCGGAACAGGATCTGCACCGTGCTGTAGCCGAACAACAGCATTAGCAACCACTGCTGCGTGAACGCGCGGGCTGGATTGTCCGTCAAGCACATATACAGCAGCGACAGACCCAGCACCAGCAACATCAGCAGATACCTTACGATCCATTGCACGTCGATATTGTCCATGGTCGAATAGTTCTCCTCACACCATAATCTATACGCGCGCACGTGCTCAACAAGTATCACCGTCAGCAGCACAGGATAACACATCACAATGGATCTCAGATCAACAGGCAACAGGTAATCCAACCCCACCAGCGCGCACATCGGCAACAGTTGCCACAGCGCTTTGCCGAACGTCAGCCAGTTCGGGCGAATCACTTCTTGCGGATAAACCAACAGCAGCCACGCCAGCAGGTTCGCTATCAGCAGTTCAAAGGCGCTCATCGCACCACCGCCTATATTCAGCACCGGCGAACGCAGGATATAGGTCTGCACCAGGAAGAATGCATCCGCCAGTCCCCACAACAGCAACACCCAGCCCCAAACCTTACGAATACGCATCCCCTCCGAACGGAGGAACATCAGTAGCGCACCGAAAAGACATATCGTGCTGGTGCAGGCATTCTGAACCGCCGTGATGACTCCGTCGAACAGATCAACAGGAATGAACCGTGCCAGCCAATGACTCAGCACCACGCAAGCAGACAGCACAACAAGAAACAAGAACTCCGACTTGTAATCATACCACAGATTGCGTATATCACTATTTACCATAACTGCATTATCCGAAAACGGCATGCAAAGATACAAAAAATTTTTGATATTTGCAAGCGTTTCACAAAAAAAGTGCCCAAAAGAGCACTTTTTTTGCTTTTTTGCATTATTTTTGATTACTTTTGCTTGTTTTGGGCAGCGAACCACTCACTGGGTGTAACGCCGGTCTCGCGGGTGAAGGCTTGGTAGAATACGGGACGAGACGCGAATCCGCTGCGCACTGCAATATCCTGAATCTTGAGTTCCGGATGCTCACACATCAGTCGCTTGGCTTCCTCGATACGCAGGTGGTTGACCCATCGGAAGAACGAACATCCGTATTCGGTATTGACAAACCGACTCAGATAGGTGCGGTTGAGCGGCAGCACATGACGCAGATCCGTGAGCTGGAAATCGGGATTGAGGTAGGGCTTCTCCTGTTCGAGCCAGGCTTCGATTGCAACCTTATATGCCGCGTTAGCTTGCTGGGGATCGACCGTATCTTCCGACTCCTGTTCCTGCGCCGTTGCACGCAGACGTTGCCACGGGTCTTTACGATACATGATCTGCTCGGTGCTATACACGAGCATAAGAATCACGAACCACTGCTGGGTGAACCCGCGCGTGTGAGCGTGCCCGGCGCACAGATATACATAATTGATACCGATGATGACCAACATGATACAGTAGCGGATGACCCACTGCACATCCATATTGTCCAAGGTAGAGAAGTTATCCTCACACCACCGCCTGTACTCGCGTATATGCGACAGCACCAATACGAGCAACGCATACGGATAGAGCGCAAGCACAGGCCACAGGCTGAACGGCACCGCATAATCCAACGCCACCAGCACCGCCATCGGCAACAGCTGCCACAGCACAACCTTCCACGTCAGCCAGCCCGGACGAAGCGTCTCGGTCGGATACAGCACCATCACCCACCCTAACAGGTTGCCTAACAGCAATTCATACACCGTGATATGCTCCGCGCCAATGTTCATCAGCTGCATAGGAGCTATCAGGTAACAGATCAGATACGACAGGTCGCTCAGTCCCCACATCAGCAACGCACAGACCCATATACGCCGGATACGCACGTTCTCCGAATGACGGATGATGAACCACACACCTACAAGAGCAACCACGAACGTACTTATATTGAACACCGGCGTGAGCATATGGTCATACACGTCATCCGGAATGAACTGCGCCAGATAGCTGCTCAGCGCCACGATGGCTACCATCACCACGCCGAAAACGACCTCCGAACGGTAGTCCAACCATATTTCATGAATCCATTTTTTCATACATCGCCCGGTTATTTAGTCTTTTTCGCCTTGTTGGGATCGACCAGCTTATGCACATACAGCCCCGGCAGCATGGTCATCTTTATGCCGTCGATACAAGGCCCGAACAGATAGAGCGGATAAGGTTTCATCTCGTCACGCTTCCACTGTATATAGTATCGGCGGGGATGCGCATCCAAGCCGCCCGGATTGCTCTTGGGAATCAGCGAGTTGGCTATACCCTCAAACAACTCTGCGTTATTGGTGATGACCTCATAGGGGATCTTGTCTTCCTTGTGCACATGAATCTCCATGCCCTCATACTGCATGCAGAACTCACCCGTAGCTTTCTGTTTATCTCCTTTGTAGGCGATATCCAGTTGGTTGATATGACATTTGGTGGTGATACTTACCAGCGGCCGGATGAACGAGTTCAGTTCCTCCGTCTCGATGTCCTTGCCTTTCAGCGCCAGTTCGAACGTGGAATGTTTATCCATGTACATATGATAACTTGCCTCCGCACTACCCTTTCCGCCGAACGGCACTTTGGCTGTGTTGTACCATATAGCACCGCGACGGTTGGTGATGTTCGACATCTGCGCACGCGCGTTCGTCAGGTGCATCGAGCTATGGTTGTCCAGGGTTGGCGAGAAATCGATATCCACCTTACGCGCCAAGGCGCTGACTTGCTTGATGTTGAATCGTACCGGCAGACTCATCAGGAAGTCCTGTGGCGTGCCATAGTGCCGCACGGGCTGATACCGCACATCCACATCCAGATGCAGCCGCTTGGCATCCACCTGTATGGCATCCAGCGTGTAGTCCTGCGCCAGCGCCTTGCGGATGGGGTTAAGAGGCGAGGTAGTGACGCTGTTGAGCTCCATATCAATCCACGCCGACTGCTCTTTCCTTATATCCGCCAACTGACTCGGGCTCACCGTGTTGATCAAGTGGGTGTAACCGACGGATAGCGAACCTTGGTCGCTATGCTTGATATCATGCACTTCCATCTCAAACAGCCCGTCCGGCAGCTGCGCTTTCAGGCTGTTGAGCGTGAACGCATATACCGAATCGTTGTACGAGAAGGTGGAGTCCTCAAAACTGTACTCGATGTCCCGCCACGTGGTGGAGAGGCTGTCGATAGCCAGCTGCAGCGGCGAGGTTGTGCTGTGTATGCGTGCCACAAAATCGTTGATCTCAACCTTCTTGAGCTCCAGTTCAGTGAGCCATATCGCCGCTTTCTCCAGAGTCGTGTCTTTCGGCAATGTGGGCAGGATAGCCTCGGGATGCTTCTCATCGATATACAGAATGAGTTGCGGGTCGTCCAGGCTTACTTTGGTTATCTTCAATTCGTGATCGCGCAGCAATTCCAGATATCCGACATTCAGCACAGCCAGCGTAGGCAGATGAAACGCCAAACCCGGAGCACGCCGTTCGGTATCGGGGTCTTCCATCGTCAGACTATGGGTGCAGAAGGTTATGTCCTTCACGATCACCGACCCGCTGAGCACATCCAGATATATATCGCCTACGATCACGTCCACATCGGGGATATCGATTAAGGCCTCATGTACCTTGTTCTGCACGATGCGCGACACGATAATATCCGCACTCAGGTGCACGATAGCCATCGTTCCCACCAATATACCTACTACCCATAATGTGATTTTAGCGGAGCGTTTCATACTACTCGATTTGTATCGTATTTGATTTGTATTTGTTCAGCTTGGATGAGCTGCTGAAGGTAATAATCTCGCTTAAACTCCATACTTCATAGCATTTTTCTGTGGAATCCCACAATTTTTCGCTACAAAGGTACGAAAAATTTTTGAATTTTGCAAGCCTTTGCACAAAAAAAGTGCCCCGAAGAGCACTTTTTTTCTGAATTGGCACATTCGATTGCGAGAGATTGTTCACTTCCCCCTCCTTTTTGTTGCGTAGAGGCTAATACAAGAACCCTATGAGCCATAATGGGAGTTTGTTCTCCCAAGGGAACTCTATATCATCCGCGAGAATATATGCATTAGGAACTCCGGCTATTTGCTTTTTCGTCTTACTCGCACCACCGACTTCGATGGTATATTTGCCATCAACCACAAAATCCCCCTTTTGCTTGCCATATTCAACCGAATGGTTAAACGCTAAATGATTGATAGCAAATGTTTCACGAAGCGTTCCTTCCTTGATCGGATGAGTAGCAAGGGCATGTAGCATATTCGTATTCTCGATATAAATCTTATCTGGCTTCTGCATTTTCTTGACGTTAACATAGTCACTATACAGCAGATTCACCAGTTTGGCATCAGACAGATAATTCAGATAAGCCAGAATCGTCTTCCGCTGCAAACCACTCTGCACGGACATACGCGATATATCCACTTCGTACGGTTCGCTGGCTGCCAAAATATTCATCAGTGCGCGAATCTTACGCGTGTTCTCCAGTTCCACCTTGCAAATACGCGGCAACTCATCATCGATAATATATCTGACAACTGTGTTGATTGCTGAATAGTAATCTATCTCATTCCCTTCGAAATAGGGATAATAGCCATGTGCCAGATACTCGTCGAAATACGCCATCGGTTTGCATGCTTGATACACCTGACGTATGAACGGAAACGGATCAGTCAGCATTTGATCCAATGGACTTGCCGGCAGATCAATGCCTTTATAGAACTGCAAGTATTCGCGGAAACTCAACCCCTGAAAATCGTGGTTGATACAGCGTCTGCTCAGATCTGCCTCCCCTTGCTGTAGCTCCAATAGCGAGCTGCCGCTTATGACAATTCGCATATCGGGGTAACTGTCATAAATCTCCTTAAGTTCACGACTCCAATGGGGGTACTTGTGGATCTCGTCCAAAAACAAGTGCTTGCCACCGATGAGATAAAACGATTCTGCCAGATCCAAGATGGAGTGGTCGGCGAAATAGTTATTATCCAAGGAGCAATACAAAACTGTTCTGTCACCATCCTTATAATGCTGCCGGATATACTGCAAGATGAGGGTAGATTTGCCTATACCCTTTGGTCCACGGATAGATAACATCCGCGCATTCCAGTTGATGTCCATGCCGCATTTCCGGATGACTTCCATCGGGGTTGCTACTAACAAGCGGTCTTGAAGATTGAATAGCCTTTGCATACTTTATGAGTGCCACGTTACACAAAATATTTGTATTTTTGTGTCATATATGGAACAAAACAATCTTAATTGTGTGTTCTGTATAACACAAAATCGCTGCAAAGGTACAAAAAATAATTGATATTTGCAAATTTTTTGGCAGAAAAGTGCTTTTTTTCTTAAAAATGGCAAAAAAAGTGCCCCGAGGAGCACTTTTTTCTGAATTGTTATCCGCAAGCGGGGATGTTAATTATTGTTGCTTGGTGTCAAGCAAATCATAGTACATCAAGCGGGTTTGTAGAGCACGAGGATGTTGCTCTCTTTCCTGGCGTTCCTCGTCATTCTTGGGCGGGTCAATATACATATCTTCTTGCAACTCAGAAGGTATCAGAATCTTGAATCCGTTTTTCTCGTAAAATGGAATTACCTCCGGCTCGTTCTTGGCATCAACAATCAAGAACCGACATCCGGCACGTAAGTTCGGGTCAAGAAACATCTGTTTGATAATATAAAGTAACTCAGAACCGATGCCTTTTCCTGCAAACTCTTTCGCTACAGCCAAACGTCCGATTAATATGCCCGGATAACGACGCAAACGTTTCTGATGGTGAGTAATACTCCACATCTTATCTCGCCGTGAACGAGGCATTGTACTTATGCGAATACTATCAGTGGAGACCGTGAATGCACAAACAATCTTTTCCGGCTGATTTGCTAGGCGAAAGCAGTATGACTTTCCCATGTGGTACTGAGCATAATCAAGTACATCGTGCTTAAAGAAGTCGTCCATATCATCATTACCACACGTAAATGGCTGACATGTATTAATCACGTCAGCTGTCATCACGCTACTTTTGCAATTGTCCTGTAAGAAGTTCATTAGAGCATATTAGCGGGATCAAACATTCGGCGTGCCATCAGCACACCCGCACTTTTTGACCAGTCAATCGGTCCTCGCTCATCGTAGCGCCGTTCAGCGTCTTCTGCAGCTCGCAAAAAACGTTCTGCATCTTCGCCGTACAACGTCGGAATAGCTTTAATTGCTGTTGCCATAATTGTGTCCTCCAATTAGGTGCTCAATTATAATATTCTTTTTTCCGCCGCAAAGGTACAAAAAATAATTGATATTTGCAAATTTTTGGGCAGAAATGTGCATTTTTTTCTTAAAAATGGCAAAAAAAGTGCCCCGAGGAGCACTTTTTTCTGAATTGGCAAGTACGCGTTCGGCAATCGGGTCGCACGAATGACGCGTGCGTCATAAAAGCGACCGATGCTATCTATGTCGGAGCGACGCTCCCCGCTGCTCCTTCCTTTCGAAAGCAAAAGTCAATTGCTTTCTCCATGCTCTCCCCAAAACAACTTTTGCAAGTTCTTCTGGGGACCCCTTTTCCAGGGCGGGGGGTGTTACAAACGCTTGCTGGCATCGTAGCTCTCAATCGTCTTCGACTGTATCATCACCGTCGTGTCGCCGCGCTGCACGTACTGGCTTGAGGTTGTCACGGTGCGGGTGACGTTGCAGGAGCTTATCAATGCACCACATGCAGCAACGCACAACAGCCCGAAAGAAATCAATAATAATCGCTTCATAGAATTTCATTTTTATCAAAAATTACCCAAAATTAATCCAAAATTTCCGATGAGTTAGTTAGAACAAAAACCTTAAAAAACCCTGCCGGTGTCTGTTGTCCGTACCGGACTTTTGTATTTGTCGTATAAGTCTCTCGCTTAAGTACGACTTAGCGATAGCCTTCTCCGCCAAATCCACAGCTCTTCGAGTAACAGCCACCGTCAGCCAAAAACATAAAAAACATTCAATGAATCTATCCGTTCACTAATTAAGCTAATTAACCTAATCCAACGGATTTG
>CADBYS010000033.1 GCA_902798965.1 uncultured Bacteroidales bacterium
GCATTTTTTGTGGCAGCACTCTCGTTTGTGCTCGCACAAGGATGGGAGTGATGCCACAAAAAGGAAAGCGGAGCTTTAATTTTTCTTCGGGAAACTATGTTTAAATGTCCTACATCGCCTTGCTGTAATTTCGGAGGGAACCCACCCGAAGGGAAGGGGCGTGCCGAAGTTACGAAAAAAAAATGATATTTGCAAATTTTCAGCAGAAAAAATCGTATTTGCTTAGCAAATAGAAATTTCTGCTGTTGAAAAAGTTCATATTTTTTCAGAATTAGAGTTTTTCCGTGAGAAAAGTGCAAGTCCGGCTAATCTGTTAATAGGATATTGTACAAGGTGGTTTTTGATATTTAGATGGTTATATTATGGCTCCTTATTGCTCAATAATAACGTTACTATCTGCGCTCATAACGAGTTCGCCGCCTAACTCCACTTGCAGGCATCCTTTGTTCAGAAGTTTTAATACTGCGCCGTTTTGAATTTGCAGTTTGCCGCCTGACTTGACAATAATAGTTGCTTTGGTCGTATTCTGATTAAGCAACAGCAACGAGCCGCTATTCACTACAATTTTTGCCGCCGGATTCATTGTAAGATTGGCATTGACAAGCATTGTTGTTTGATTGAGATACAGGTTGCCGCATATAACGCTATCTTGCTGTAAGTTGAAGAAACTATTGCTCTTGACAATATCGGGATAGGGAAATTGGTAGGCTGAAAAAATGCCATAACTATCCATTACTGCTTTCGTGGGATCAGAGTCATCCCCATCCGGTGTATCAGGGCAACAGACGGGGCAATGAGAAGGTTTCGGCCCTAATCCCCAGAAGTAGTAGCCGTCATTGTCTTCATCAGTGACGGCGATGTCGGAGTCACTTAACGTAGATGTACGGATGGGATAATTGGGGGCACAATGAGATTTCATATAAGTTACATTTTCATAAATATTGTACATGTATCCATTAAAATATTCCCCTGTTCCTGTACTATTCTTATATATCCAATACGTTTGTCCCACGAACGGATTATTCTCCCCAATTATTATTGTATAAACAGGATCATCATCTGCAATATAATGTATCGAGTCGCCTATATGAACCTTGCCAAATCCACACAAGCACATGGCATGCTTATAGTAGACATTATCCATGGAAGATGAAAAAGGACCATGGTTAATAATTTCATGTTTCAATGAGTCTTCTATATAGTAACTATTATTATTGGGGTTATATGCATAAGAGCCATTGATCATATAATAGTTTGCAATAGATATTATTGTGTCCGGATTGGAACACTTTCTGTCACATGTTACAGTATCGCTATTATAGAAACGGAAACAGCCCTCAGTAGTTATTCCTTGATTGTTAACATACCTATATGCTTTTGAGGCTAATCCACCTCTAGAGAGTGAACATCCGTTTCTTACACATACTCCAAGTTCTTGCTCTGACAGATTAGCATTCATTATTCGATTGTAATACAAATTAAGTCGACTTTCAATTGTAGATACGGCAGAAAATGCCCAACAACCATTACCGCCATAAGTATTTTGTGGTTCATGCTGATTCTTGACAGAGGTCATCCAATTTTTGCCATGTCGATTACGCCAATCAAAATGATCAACAAATAGTGAAGATGAAGCATCGCGAGTCCTCGGGACGAACTCCGCTTGGGCAGTATCAGGTATCACAAAATATCCTCCGGCATAGTATTCCATACCATACAGATTAAAATTATCGCTGGTCAATCCGTAATACTTTTTCTTTTCGGAATATGTAAGTTGTGATACAGATGTTGGCATCGCAATCCACGGAATACTTTTATCACTATTATATTCATGCCACTTTTGGGATTTCCATGTGCTGTATGTATTCAACCGCCCCTTACGTTGTGACAACAACATTTCCGAATCTTCCTGCGGACGCGTTGGCGAAACCACAGAATACTTGATTTTGTCTATATGTAATGTAGCATGATTAACGGCTATCTTTAGGCAAGCAGGAGCCGTGTGCTCCATGTGTATCGTTTCGATAGCCATATTGTCGAAGCTTTGAACAAGTGCATCATTTCCCCAATATCGACCTTCGTACAGCAAATGCTCTTTGCCGGCGACATCAACCAATATAACCCGAGCCAAAGAGTGGCGGTTCTGGAGCGTCAATCGACCGCTGATGGTCATTCCGTTGATTATAACAGAAGAATCCAAAGCGATAACAGAGTTGCTCGTATATGATTGCCCGACACTGTATTCGGAAGCATTGGATAATTTGTAGCACAGGGCATCTTGTGCGACAATAGCATTAACGCAGCAAAGTGCCAATATACATATAGTTAGTAGTCCTTTCATAAGTGCCTGCTCATTGTTTGATGAATACTTTTCCGTTTTGAATGACTATGCCGTTGTAATCCTCTCCTGCCAATGTGCCAAGAATCGTATAGCAAGGAGTAGTTGCTGAAAACTCGTCAGCCACCACTGGTAATATATCCGCACCTACCGCCTCAACCAACGGGCACGCATTTTTGTACCCCCATGCAGATACAGATTCATCCGGTGCCATATAAAGTTGTTGTTCGTCTTGCGATGCACACAAAAGAACAGGAGTTGTTACACCAGATATTTCTGACGGAAAGGAAGTAAGACCGATAGTCGAACCGACACCTTCTATCCATGTCGTTCTATATAACCAAGCGTCTGGCGCGTTTAACATTTTCAGTACAATAGACGGATATCCGTTGTAATCCCCTTTTGACAGCACAAGCAAGTCCTTTACCACTTCCTTGTCAGTGAATTGATCGAAGATCGCATCAACACCGAAATATGCGTGACATGTATCTCCCACATTTACAGAAAAATCAAACAGCAAATACTCTTCGTTATTTGTGTTAATGTAAACTTTTTGACCATCGGAAGTTGTTCGAAGACTTGCTACATATTTATTACTTAATGTACCTGTTTGCCCGGGGTAATCACCATCAATATACAATTTCTGATAGGTCATGTCGGAAATAGTGGTGTCACCGGACAAGTAGAATGTGCAATACATTGCGTTTGGTGGTTGGTTGTTTACAAATCCAGATCCGGAGAAAAAAACCTCATGCCACGTATTAGGGAATGATGCAAGCACCACTGCCCGCAATAAAATCAAGGGAAATATTAATAAAAAAAGACGTTTCATAACGCTTATCGTTTATTTCGTTAATATCATTTGTTTCGTATCAACCAACTGCCCGTCGGCAATAAGGGAGTAGAGATACATCCCTGCGCGGAGTGTGCCAGCGTTGATGGTCAGTTCACCTTGCTCGAATGTATCTATCGGAAATGCCACAATTTCTGTGCCACTCATGTCATACACATGGATTGCCGCGTCACGCGTATCAATAGGCAGATAATATCCGATCTTTGTGCTTTGAGTGAACGGGTTGGGATTGTTCTGTTTTAATTGAGGTCTATCTGTTTGTCTGGCATGAAGATTGCGCTTGGTATTATTAGTTAATTCATATAATTTGCTTTGCAATTCTTCAATTTGAGTTTGCTGCTGTTTGATGGTTTGGATTAGAAGTGGAATAAGTTCGATATAATTTATTGACAAATAGCCTTCGGAATCTTCACTCACTATGTTAGGGAGTATATCTCTCACTTCTTGCGCTACCAAACCATAATGTGTACGATTCTTTTCGTTACCGTCCAGATAAATCATAGGGCTCGCAATGAAGCGGTAAGAAACCGGATGCAAGGACAATATGGCGTTAGCTACAGAATAATCAATACTCGTTATATTTTCTTTAAGCCGACGATCACTAGTTGTGTTAAAAGAACTCGCATACATGGTGCCAGTCACTCTTGCATTGCCGTTGAAAAAACCGGCAAAATTTCCATATGTCCACGTGTTGGGGATAGTTGCACTTGTACTACCATATATAGCACATCCGGCTGACGACAACCCGACCACACCTGCTTTGAAAGGATATGAAATAATATTTTGCGACTTAGTTATGGAATCTGTTTCGCCACGCCAACCAGGAGCAGGTAGAGACGTACTGGCCGTTTTCCCCAAGACTCCAACATGACACCCGGATTGAGCTATGGGCATAGGAGGATATAGATTTACCGAATAGACGCCGAAATCCCTACCTGTTGCTGAAGAGGATAGATGATTAATAATAACACCTACAGAATCATCCGGCACAGCATCACCGACAGCTACTCCTTTAGCCATGGACACGTTGCCATTGGACTGAACGGTCAATTGAGCATTTATCAATTGACACAGCAGCATTGCTACACAAAGAATAATACATTTTTTCATGGGTTACATTTTTTTGTTATTTTTTATATTCAAAAGTGTAAATAAACGGTCAATGGTACAAAATGCAGGCAGTAACATGCCAGCGAAATGACCTATATTCCAAATACAACTACTCCGCCTCAAATGCTCCTACGAGCGTGAGTGACCGCTTTGGATCTCAAGGCTGTATAAACCAGCCAAGGGGAGTTGCTCAACGGTGCCACCGATGAACTGACGGTCAAGAACCTGGACATTGCTGCTATTCCTTACTATCACACGCGCATCGTGCGTGCCAGAAGAAATTTCAAGTGTGCTGCCGGTAATCGTGGCGCGGAAATGTGGAGGTATTGAATTAAGCACTAAATATACTACTGCTTGATGAACTTCGTCTGATGAGCATTGCCGTCGGTTGTCTCAGCGCGGAGGATGTACATTCCCTGCGGAAGTGCAGACACATCAATATCCGTCTGAGACGCCTGCATCACACATTGTCCGTTGATGGTGTAAATCTTAGCCTGCGAAAGTTCTTCAGCCGTTTGCAGATGTAGGATTGCGTTGACGGGATTGGGGGAGAGTGTGAACTTTTTGGGAGTATCAATAAATTGACTGGATCCCTTTCCCTTTATTTTCGACGCCAAATTTAGTGGCACATTATTGTAACGCGAACCATTCTCGCAATACATGTTTCTAATAGCAATATGGATGTGAGCTCCTTCTGCGATGTGCACATTACCGGTAATATGTATAGATTCATCAGAGTAGATAATGCCTCTTTTGCTACTGTCATACGTTTTGTTTTGAATAGTTGCCTCTCCATGGTACAATTCTACCAAATTTGTTTCCCATGTTGATTGTGTAGTTGGTATTAGAGAAGAACATATTGGTGCTGGTTCGATACCAAAAATTGCCCCTTGATCATTTATATAACGCCTTCCATTCGGTAGGTTATTTAAAGAAAAGAAAGCATTAGGTATGCCATGACTATTGAAACTATACCCCCAGTTAATGTAAAAAAAATCGTGCGAATCATATCCTGCCAGCACGAACGCATGACCATCGCCTACTATTCTGTTAGTTTTATATCCTTCGTATAAAATGGGGTGTCCATTGTCAAGTTCTCTCTTTAAAGTGTCTATCCATGCCTCTTGTTGCGATTGTTTTTTAGGACGCTCAACGTATCCAACAGAGGAAGAATAGCCAAAGTTATTTTTAAATGCATCTGCTGCATTAGAAAGAAGTGCTGCAGAACCGTTTACACGATATTTCATTCCACTTGCATATCCACAATCTCGTAATAGTCCAGCTATCATATTCGCTTCGTCAATGCTAGAACTATTTGAAAGAAATGGGGGCATTTTTCCCCAATCATAATGACGCATAGTCGTGCCGCTCGTATGGCCCGATGAATCATTCATGTTTAATGGAACCTGAGCAAAGTATGGCCATTGCCAGTACCACATTATCAGTCCCATTGCGACTGCGGTACAACCAACATACGCATGACTTGGACAAAATTCGTAAGGGTTGGAAGTAAAGGTAGGACAGAATTTATTGTAAACTTTGTTACAATCAACGGGAAGTACATGCGTGCCATTGGTGTCTTGATTGCCTATCTGATCCCAAAACACCTCAATACCATTCCTTTGGAGTAAATTGTCAACGATATTGTATCTAACCGAACGTGATACAGGGGAATTCCATTCCGGATGAATACTGCCAGAAGATATTGAATCTCTTGCATATTCAATTTCGGCAACATACGACTGTACCAATCCCTGTGCAGATGGATTTATATCGTCCCAATCAGGGAAAGCACCTGTTTTAGAGTACGCTAACACCGGACGCATTCTTTTGTCCGATGCAACCAAAGCCCAACCTCCTCCCTCAATATTTATTGCATATAGGCAAGTGCCATTCTTTCCATAAATAACCTTAATGGCATCGTCAGATTTTTGGCGATTTGTTTTTGGCAAATGACTATTGCCAGTAGTTTTAACGGATGCTCCCATAAATACCTCAGCAGTTTCAATGGCCGTTGAGACATCTACTTGTTGAGCGAAACATAATGTGTTCGTAATCCCCAAAAGAAAGGCAGTGATATAATAAAGTAAATCTTTCATTTTATTTAGGTTAATCAATTTGTACGATACACGAATCATCCTCCTTATATTCTGTTCTTTTTAATATTTGCTTGAGGCAATCAGCATAAATATTCTGCATGCTATCTATTTGTTCTTTTGTGCCACAGTACATAATATGTTTCTCCCAACCTTCTGTAGCGTAAGTTTGATCACCTCGATAATCATCCAAAGCTTTTACCTTAAAAAGATGTATCCGATCTATTGCTTCGTGGTCATTGGGGATAGTCCGTTCCCATTCTTGGGTAAAGTCAGTCAAATCCTTCCATTTTAACTGAGTTAGGATAGTATGTCCGTAATTGCCGTTGACCTTATCATTGCAATGTATAAAAATCGGTCTCCAGTTCCAATCAATCATCAAATAACCGTCAACAAGCTCTATGTAGGGAGATGTTTGTAATAATTTGACACTGTCTGCCCACTCGATATACCGAACTTGATTTTCTTTGATTGGTAATCGGCATGCATAAAAGACACTATCATCATGAGCAGTCAATCTATACATACTATTATCAACCGCCAATATATTTTCCTTATACGATGGGTTTGTATATCGAATGACCGCAATCCATAACCTGTCTTCAAGTGTAACTGGTTTTTGCGGCTCTGTCGGATTGCTACCGCATGATGAAAGCATTACGGCAGAAATAACAATTCCTAATAAGGTATAATGTTTCATATCATTATTGGTTTTTCTGATTCTTGTGTTTTTCTCCCTATTGGGATGTATTGTCATCTTGCTTGATATATATATCAACTATTGCTTGATAAACTTCGCCTGATGAGCATTGCCGTCGGTTGTCTCAGCGCGGAGGATGTACATGCCTTGCGGAAGTGCAGAAACATCAATATCCGCCTGAGACGCTTGCAGCACACATTGACCGTTAAGATTGTAGATGTTCACCTGTGATAGTTCTTCATCCGTTTGCAGATGCAGAATAGCATTGACTGGGTTGGGCAATATAGAAAATGTGTTATTTTGTGGTTTTTCTATAACTGCATCATCGTGATTATCTTCTTCATTGTTTGCCGTGAATAGTTCTCTCCGACGCACATTGGATGGTGCAGAAGATTGTTGTGAAGGTGCTTCTATTATTGCCTTGAACGTAGCACCTTGCTCTACTCGGAAGCCTGGACGTAGTTCAATTCTGGTTCTTGCCTTATATGTGACATTACTTCCTGCTTGTACTACAACGTTTCCGTAGGGCATAGTATTTGTGACGGCATATCCGGCAATTATCGTATCTTTGTCATCAACATTTATAGGTCTTGATTGGTTGTATGTTGTATTTTGAATATACTTTGTTCCCATCAATTCTTGCAATGCAAGATATGCGTCCACAACACCATATCCTACTTCATAGTTCCATGTTCCATTAGGATGATTATTGCTATTAGTGAAATCATAAGCACTCAATTTTCTTGCAGTCTTTTCAATTATGTTGTTGACTCGTTCTCTGGTAAGATCCGGATTGACAGAAAGAAGCAATCCTGCTATTGCAGCCACATGTGCAGCAGCGGCTGATGTGCTGCTAAACCTAGTATCATAGCTGCTCATATCGGTACCGTAGTTATTTTGATAGGATGTTGTCGGAATATTTACTCCCGGAGCTACAACATCTAAATTAGCCCCATAACAACTCGACCAACCGTCTTGATACAGAAATCTTGATGGTCTATGTCCGTTTTGCTTAATGGCTCCAACTACAAGAACTTCATCAAAAAGATTTGCCGGATATGTAATGGCTTCATCAATAAGAGTTTGAGAAGAGAAACTATCTCCGGATGCAAAAACCACAATAGTTCCCTTTCCATTTCTTCCATTGTATAAAGCATCAATAATAGCTTGCTCCAGAAAAAAATCTGGCTCATAAGCAAAACTATCCCACAACCATAGTATGATATCTGCGTTACGCCATAGAGCATGTTGAAATGCAGCAGTATAGGCGTCAGGAGATGGAGCCTCAATTGCAATAGAAATCAAATAACAATTTGGTGCAATACCACAAATGCCTGAATTATTTGCTTGAGCATTGATTATACCTGCACATTTAGTTCCCTTTGGTCCATAAGAGGGGTTACCATTATAGTTATTATATTCGTCAATGCCAAAACTTTCTGTTACAATTAAATCCTCGTGACCTGTAAAGACACCATCACTTATAATAGCAATTCTTATATTGTTATTCCCTTGTGTAATGGCTTTAGCATTACAAAAGTTAATACCATATTGATCATGAGTCAAATTCCATTGGTCGTCAAAATACCAATCATTTGCACAATAAAAACTTGTCTCATTGCGCAAATTTTCAGCATATAATACTTGCAGCCCGAATAAGATTTGCAGGACTATGCATATTATCATTCGTCCCATGGCTGTCCAAATTTATCGTAATTTATGCGTAAAAGCTTAACTTTTTTTTGCGGAGTCCAACATGGATCCTCATAATCTTCATCTTTGTTGAAGGATTTTAGTGATAGATTAAGTATACTATCTCCTTCCATATAATAATCATAAATAACACTAAACCTTCTACCGAGCCTCGGATCCTGGTTATCAGAAATTTTATAATATGCCGATGTTATCATTTGTTTATCATAAATCTGATATGTAAAGCCTTTGGCACAAACATCATCAGACTTTCGTACGTTGTAAATAACAAATTTGCTTTCGCCTGAAAACAGATAGTAATAATTTGGTCTGTCAGCTTCTTGCCAATAACCACGCAACATATATTCTTCCACATCGTTATATTGCTGACATGCAACACATAGCATGCACGTAGTAAGTAATAACATGATTTTTTTCATAATGACTCCTCCTATTTAGATACCTGATTTTCCAACTCTTTTATACGTTCTTCCTGACGGATAATGTAGAGTGTTAATTCCTCTATCTTTTGGAGCAGTTGTATCTGGAATTCGGACATGTTTACGCCGTTTTGTTGCATATCTGCTGCTGATTGGATTTCCGGCAGGTGACCGTGCTCTTGAACATACGAATACACCTCTTGCAGCGGACGCAATTGATAATTGTTTTCAAACACAAAGTCTGCACCATATACAGACTCTACAAAAACCGCGCCGGTTTTGATTTTTTGTGACTGAATGCTATCAGCTTGCACTCTACTTGTTTGAATAATCGGCGAATTGATGGCGGCAGAATGTATTTCACCGGCTACATCTAATTTGTATTGAGGATTTGTTGTTCCAATTCCTACATTTCCGTTGGAATTAAGTATGGTCATGCGAGTGGTAGAGAACGTGTTTAATTTGAGGTCATCATTCAAATACGATCGTATAGTACCACCATTGATAGTTAACGGAACATTAAAATAGAATCCTCCCAAGTCAGTATAGAAATGTGAATATGCACTGTTTGACGCGCCAATCTCCGTTATTCCACTATTGGTGCGAATAATAATCTCACCATTTTCAGCACTACCTCGTATACAACCGTTCACATGCAGCATTTCTTGTGGTTCAGTTGTGCCGATGCCGACATAGCCGTTGTTCTTTAATACAGTGACGCGCGGCGTATTATCAGTCTGTAATGTAAGATTGGAACGCGAGGACGCTGCAAATATACCAGTTTCTGAATTTATGGGTTTGTTAAAAAAGAAATTATCTGTGTTAGTGTAGAAATCTATTTTTTGATACATTGGTGATATTGTAAGGTTTCTTGTCGCTGTGGCACGAATTTTAACCTCTCCAACAACTTCCAACGGGACAGTTGGATTAGTCGTTCCTATTCCCAATTTATCGGCTATCGTTGCATTGATGATTGATGTTTGTTCAACAGGGCTAATGCATATGGTAAATCCGGAAGTACTGGATACAGCACCATTGTAACAATAGATGTCAATAGCTATATATCTTGTACGCATTGTATATAATTGAATATCTTGTATTCCCGAATAACTTCCTAACAGGCGAATAGTGCTTGAATCTGCCCGCACCTCACGAATATAGATAAAGTCGACCATGTCAAGAGAGGTCATTTCCACATGTCCGCTGATGGAATAGATAGCCGTATCTGTTAAATCAACAAATTTTGTAATTGGTTCTTCATTCAAATAACCATTAGGGTAATAACGCGGATGATAATCTTCTGCACATAATACAAGACATGTATCTTCATCATTTGACAATAATGCAGACTGATTATCTGAGCACGAAACAGGTTCGTCACAAAAGCCACAAATTGATATTGAAATCAAAAGAATGAATAATATTATCCTTTTCATATGTCTATGTTTATTTATTGTTGTGAACCTAAAGATTGTTGCATACGAGCCTCAATGAATGCTTGCCACTGCATATATAAGTCATCTGTCATTATCGTTTGCAGCGAATGTTGGAATTGTTCATATAATCCTGTACGTTCTTGTGGTGTGCTTTGTGCGGCATTCCTCAGGTCGGTAAAATACTGCGTTGCAATGGTTGTAATCTGACTCTGTTGCTCCGTTGTGAGCGTCACATCACGGGATATAGCAGCCACCATCTGTTCTGCAAGCTGCGCAGGTGTCTGGTTGATGGGGGCAGTCTGCGCCATGCAGAACGAAATGCTCATCAGCATGGCGAATGATAATAGAAGTTTCTTCATCGTAATACGTTTATGAGTTAAATAAATTATAGTTTCTCCGCTCCCATGCAATGAAGTATGGGAACGGAGAAACGGATTCTTTTATTGCGCCTCAAATGCTCCTACGAGCGTGAGAGAGCCGCTGTGGATCTCAAGGGAGTAAGCTCCTGAGTTGGAGAGTTGCTCAACCGTGCCGCCTACGAACTGCGTGTTCAGAACAGTAGAGCCGGAACCGTCACGCACAATAACTTGCGCGCTATGCACGCCTGATGTGATCGCGAGCGTGCGACCGGCAATTGTTGCGCGGAAGTCAACCGGACGTGGAGGATTCGATCCCTCCTGTTCCGGATTGCCAAGCGGGTTATCTCCGGGAAGGAATCCGGAAACCTCAAACAACTCAATTTCAACTTCGTCATCAAAAGCAGATGTTTGCACAGCCGGAACGGCTAACAAAAATAGGCCTAAGCAAAGCCATAGAATGTTTTTTGTTTTCATTGTGTATTATTTTAAAAAATGGTTGTTCAAGCATTGTCTACAACGATAAAATGAAACACCCGAAACCGACATTCCGATTTCGAGTGCAAAGGTACAACTTTTTTCTCAATTATGCAAGGAAACGATGTAGAAATCTCTTCTCTCTTAAAATACTAAAAATCTGCTATATAAGAAAAACCGATGTAGAAATTTTACTTTGGAGACGATATTTCGGATATTCCAACAGCAATTTCAAGAAGAGTTTTTCGCAGATTTGCACTTGTCGTGTCCAGTTTCAATGCCACATTTCGCTTGATAGTTCTAATGCTTTTATTTCCATAAATAAGTAACTCTGCCAATTGTTTGTCATTAAAATCACCAATTATAACCAAAATGCACAGATGAATTTCTTTTTCATTAAGTTGGTAATGTTCTTTCAACTTCCGTACTATAAGATTGAAGTTTTTGTCGGCTATTTTGCAAACCTGCTCATGTTGCTTCCAGGACAAATCATTTTCCCAATTCTGCAAATTGCGAATGCTGATGCGATTCCTCTCAATGTCCTTCATTAAAATGTCGCGTTGTTCGCATTGCTCTGCACGCATGGCACTATTTCGTTTTTCTAACTCAAGTTGCTGCAGATATAAATCTTGTTGCTTCTGACGCTCCCGTTCCGTTTCTACATAAAGTTGTATGCGATGCCTTTTAATCCTTGTAATGGAGAACCATGTAAGTATTCCGATAAATACAACAGATATTGCCATCAAAGCAAGATGGACATAATATGGCTTATCGTTTAAGTCACTTTGTAAGATAGTTACTGCTTGAGCCAGTTGCCTGTGAAGAGGATCGAGAATATCTTTGTCAATATCTTCACGCTCTTCCGACCTTTGTTGTGACTCTATTTTACTGCTACAGTTATCATTATATGCCAAAATATACAACATATTGTATCTGTCTTGCTCTGCAGCACAGGGCATAGACATAACAATTTTGGCATAATGTAAGGCAGAATCATATTGTTGCAAGTTCCAATAAGCTTGGGCAATAGTCACATAACCTGATGAAGCATAATATCCTCGAGCATATAATTCTTTGGCGGCATAAATTGCAGAATCATAAAGAGAAACATTAAGGAATAATCTCGCTTTTGTTTCCAAAGTTTTGGTAAGCACATCCGAATTAGTGCAGTTTCGGCTTATCGTATTTAATTGGGATAATGTTTGATCAAGTAAGTTTTGTTCCGCAAGTTCATACGCCATATCATTTAAGAGATAATAATATAACGTTGAGTCATTGGCTTTGAGCATACACTCAGAAGCATGTTCATACATCTCGTATGATAATTCGAATGCATCAACCAGATGACACATCGTGCCCATGTTGCTGTATATCCGTCCGAGGATATGATAGTCGGTAAATTGCGGAAGAGGAATCAACCGATGCCAATACGGAGCATGTGAGCCGTTGATGAAGGCCTGCATGGCAGCAACCTGATCGCCATGGTTGCGGAGCAGACGACCGTAATAGTAACACGCACGCGCGTAATCATTAGGATATATATGCTGCACCCGCCCGAATGTCGTATAAGCCTGCGCGAGGGCGATACTGTCACCGACACCCCGCTGCATGTTACTGGTGGGGACCCCGTTTCCATACGCCACACCTCGGTTCACGCGCAGGCTGTCGGCCGTAGCAACGGTTTGCTGTGCCTCACGGACTCCGCAGCATGCGCTCAGCATACAACAGAATGACAATACTATGAGTAGCCGGCGGAACATTTATTCCAGGCCTTTCTCTTTTGCCAATTGGCGGATATATACTACCGCGGCATCGTGGTCGTTGGGGATGATACCATCGAGAATAGCATCTTTCACGGCGCTCTTCAGTTCGCCGACCAGCGAGCAGGGTTCGAGACCGAACATCTGCATGATCTCGTCACCCATCACGGGCGGTTGGAAGTTACGGATACGGTCGCGTTCTTCGAGTTCCACCATCTTCCGCACCACCAGCTCGTAGTTGTCGTGGAAGCGCTTGACCTTATCGGCATTGCGCGAAGTGATGTCGGCATTGCACAGGATCATCAGGTCATCGATATCCTCCCCGGCTTCGAAGAGCAAGCGGCGTACGGCGCTATCCGTAACCGTTTCCTCAATCAGGTTGATCGGGCGCATGTGCAGGTCGACCATCTTCACCACATAATCCATCTTCTCGTTCAGCGGGAGCTTGAGCGATTTGAAGATCTTGGGCACCATCTTCGCGCCGATGTAATTGTGGTTGTAAAACGTCCAACCTACCTTGGGTTCGTACTTTTTCGATTTGGGTTTGCCTATGTCGTGCAGCAGGGCTGCCCAGCGTAACCAGAGCCCGCCTTGCGCCTCTGCAACGTTGTCGAGGACCTTGAGGGTGTGGTAGAAGATATCTTTATGTCCGCGGCCATCTACGGTTTCAACGCCTTTCAGGGCAGCCAGTTCGGGGAAGATAAGCGGCAGCAGACCGGTCTTGTCGAGCAGCAGCCACCCCTCCGACGGCCGACGGGAGAGCATGATCTTGTTCAGCTCATCGGCTATGCGCTCGCGGGTGATGATGTTGATGCGCTCCTTGTTGCGCGCAATGGCATCGAAACACTCGCCCGTAAGGTTGAACCCGAGTTGTGTAGCAAACCGTATCGCCCGCATCATGCGCAGCGGATCGTCACTAAAAGTGATATCCGGATCCAGGGGCGTCTGGATGATACAGTCCTCGAGGTCGTACATCCCGCCAAAGGGATCAAGCAACTCGCCATAACGGTCATGATTGAGGCAAATAGCCATCGCGTTGATGGTGAAGTCGCGGCGGTTCTGGTCTTCCTCCAAGGTGCCGTCCTCTACGATTGGGTTGCGCGAGTCGTGCCGGTAACTCTCCTTGCGTGCGCCTACGAACTCCACCTCCGTGTCGCCTTTTTTTACTTGCGCCGTGCCGTAGGTCTTGAATACGCTCAGGTGCGCACCTTTGCCCAGCCGTCCGGCTACCGCCTCAGCAAGGAGGATGCCCCAACGCGGCGCTTCTCCGTCCGCTGAAGGCTGACCGACCACCACCACATCAATATCCTTGCTCTCGCGGTGGAGGATCAGGTCACGCACCCAACCGCCTACCACGTAGCATTCAATACCAAGCTTATCGGCTTCCGCGCCGACAAGTTCCAAAATGGGTTGATGTATTTTCGGGTTATCGATTCGCATACATGTCTGCGTAGTACTTCTCGTACTCACCGGAAGTGATGTTGTCCACCCAAGCTTCGTTTTCGAGGTACCAGCGGACGGTTTTCTCTATACCTTCCTCGAACTGCAGAGTCGGTTCCCAGCCGAGTTCGCGCTGGAGTTTGCGCGAGTCGATGGCATAACGCATATCATGTCCGGCACGGTCGGTGACGAAGGTGATGAGGTTCATATCCTCGTCTTCCTTACGGCCGAGCAGACGATCAACGGTACGAATAACCACCTTGATGATATCGATGTTTTTCCACTCGTTGAATCCGCCGATATTATAGGTCTCGGCTACCTTACCCTTGTGGAAGATCAGGTCGATGGCACGTGCATGATCCTCTACGTACAACCAGTCGCGCACGTTTTCGCCCTTGCCATAAACGGGCAGCGGTTTGCGGTGACGGATATTATTAATGAACAGAGGTATCAACTTCTCCGGGAACTGATACGGACCGTAGTTGTTCGAGCAGTTCGTGACGATAGTGGGCAGGCCGTAGGTGTCGTGGAACGCGCGCACAAAGTGGTCGCTGCTTGCCTTGGATGCACTGTACGGCGAGTGGGGGTTGTACTTCGTGGTCTCTACAAAGAAATTCTCTCCGTACGTCTCGTGACCATCGGCAGAGGCCTTGGTGGTGAAGGGCGACGGCAATCCCTCTGGATGCGTCAGTTCCAGTGCGCCATATACCTCATCGGTAGAGATGTGATAGAAACGTTTGCCCTCGAACTTCTCCGGCAGACTCTCCCAATAGAGCTTGGCGGCTTGCAGCATACTGAGCGTCCCCATCACGTTCGTGCGGGCAAAGGTGAACGGATCCTTGATCGAACGATCCACGTGGCTCTCGGCGGCCAGATGGATCACGCCGGTCACCTGCTCCTGTTGCATCAAGGCGTAGATGGTATCGAAGTCGCAGATGTCCGCGCGCACAAAGCGATAGTTGGGTTTGTTCTCGATATCCTTGAGGTTATTCAAGTTGCCTGCATAGGTCAACTTGTCCACATTGATGATGCGGTACTCGGGGTACTTGTTTACAAACAGTCGTACCACATGACTTCCGATGAATCCGGCGCCGCCGGTGATGATGATGGATTTCATATTTATAATTTCAAATTTATGATTTCAAATTTCAAATTTACAACACGTAGCGCACTTGCTTGAAGTGGTATTTGCGTTGGTTGCCCTGTTGGTCGCGTAGGAGCAGTTCGCCGGTGGGGAGCACATCTTCAATACGTGCCATGAACTGTCCTTCGGTATCGGCAGTGGCGTTCATCGTGGGCGCAGTACTTACTTCGCGTTCCACAAACGGCCAATAACCGTCGCGGCGAAAGAAGTGTACACGGTAGTAGTTGCGCCGCTGCACAGGCTCCCACGACAGGGTGGTTTCCAGTTTGTTCCTGAACCGCTTTACGATAGTATCTATATCCGCCTTAACGCCTGTTACCAGCTTGATACTGACCGGGTTGGGCGCACCGCCGAGCCACTGCTCTTGATTAACATTGATGCCAATGCCGGCTATGCTGTGCTGTATCTTTGTGCCACAGAGGCTATTCTCAACCAGGATGCCTGCAATCTTTCGGTTGCCGATATATATATCGTTCGGCCACTTGATGGTCAGCATCGGGCGTTGCTCGATGGATAGCCACTCGGATATTGTCCGATGAGCGGCTATTGCGGCGGTCACGTTCAGCATGAACTGCTCGGATATATTCACATCCGGCTCGCGCAACAAGTAACTCAGCAGCAGGTTCTTTCCGCGCTCCGATTCCCAACCGTTGCCGGTCTGCCCCCGCCCTGCCGTCTGGTACGTGGTATAAAGGAGCGGTATCTTCTCGCTTAAGCACGCTGCATACTGCTCCTCTTCGCCCCGCAACAATCGTGCCATCAGGCTGTTCGTACTATCTGTTTCGTCAATATACATAAGCTGTGATCAGCCAAGAATGGCTGATGCTATTCTTTACCCTTGGTTTTATAGAGGTCGAGCAGATAGTTGCCTATCACGCGCTGTATATCTTTCGATTTGCCGTTACCGAAACTTACCATCACGGCAAACACCCAGGTCTTGCCGTTAG
Organism: uncultured Bacteroidales bacterium; assembly: GCA_902798965.1. Lineage (GTDB taxonomy): Bacteria > Bacteroidota > Bacteroidia > Bacteroidales > Paludibacteraceae > Colicola. The sequence continues at coordinate 16,790 of CADBYS010000033.1, forward strand.
GCAGCTCGATGTAGCCGGCAAAGTTCTTGGTGGCGGCAATCGTGCCCGACTTGGCATGCACCCTACCCTCCAGTTCCGTACCGGGCAGCAAGGAGCGCAACGTGCCGCTTTGTCCGCTTACCGGCAGCGAGGCATAGAACGCATCGCGGTTCTTGGAACGGTACATATAGGTGAGCAACTGCACCAACATCTCTGCACTCAAGGCATCCTGGGGTGCCAGGCCGCAACCGTCCACGATACGCGCACTGCGCAAGTTCACACCGCGGCGGCTCCAGAAGTCCTTCTCAAAATCCGCGGAGTTATGTATGGTACAAGGCGTGGTATAGTTCGCGGCAAAGGTGCGGAAGATCGACTCGGCAAACAGGTTGTTGCTGTGCGTGTTCGTCTCCATGATGATATCCTTGAGCGGCGCGGATTGCCATGTATAGAGCAGTGTGCGGCTCGTGCGGTCTGCCTCCGAGCGGTAGGTCGGTTCGGCTTGCAGCACGATGCCGGCGCTCTCCAGCCGTTCGCTAAAGTGCTGCACCAGCAGCAGTCCGGGATTAGGCAGGTCACCCTGCACGCCAAACGATCCCTGGTTGCTGGGCACGCTGCCGGTCAAGTAACGCGTGTAGCTGTATGCCGCACCATGCACAAACGCTCCGTCGTGCATCGTACTTGTGCAACGTATATGGTTGTCGAACTGCACGCCGGGCACCTCCGGCACTGTGTATTGCACCTCGGCTATGCTGCCTACTGCCCCTGAACGCAACACGACGTTCATCGTATTGTCCATGTACGACAGGGCATACACACCCGGCGCGTAGTAGTTGCCTATATCCTCCCAAATCCAACCGGGATTGATAGCGTCGGCATCAAAGTGACTGAGGTCGGCAATCACCTGCCCGCGTATCTCGCGGATCCCCGCCTCCTTGATGGCACGCACCCATTTCGTGAGGAAGTTGCGGTCACCCACCTTCTGCGACCCTAAGGTAGGATCGCCCGTGCCGCGGACATACAGATCGCCGTGCAGCACGCCGTCGCGTATCGTACCCGTATATTCGATATATGTGCTGAACCGATAGTCCGCACCCAAGGTTTCCAGCGACGTGGCAGTGGGCAGCAACTTCATTACCGAAGCCGGAGGAGCCACGTTCTGCGGACGATACAGGTCAATCAGTTCGCCCGACTCCAGATCCTGAACTAACAGCGTGATATTGGCGGAAGAGGTGATGGGGTGTTGCAAAAGGATATCCAGGCTCTCACGCGAAAAAACGGCACTTGTCGTCAGACAAGCTATCAACAAAACAATATTTCGTGCAATAGATTTCATATTCGCCTGCAAATTTACGAAATATTTTTGATATTTCCAAATTTTAGGCATAAATTTTGTTACTTATGTTCATAGCATTTTGTAAAATGCTTAATCAACTATACGTATCAATCATTAACACAAATGAAAAAACTAATTCCTATTGTACTCATGGCAACAGTAATCACGTCATGTTCCACAACGCCCAAACAGACTACGGGCATATCTCTCGCTAACCTCGATACGGCAGCCGTGCCGCAGAATGACTTCTACCAATACGCCTGTGGCGGATGGATGGCAGCCAACCCCTTAACCCCCGAATATGCGCGCTTCGGCTCGTTCGACAAACTGGCGCTGAACAACCTCGAGCAGGTCAACGGACTGATTCAGGAGATCGCTGCCGAGAAACATGAACCGGGCAGTGTAGGACAGAAGATTGGCGACATCTACAACCTCGCCATGGATACCACACGCCGTAATCAGGAAGGTATAGCGGCTGTGCAGAAGACGCTGAGCGATATTGCCGCCATCAGTTCGCGCGACGAGTTGTCGAAGTTGCTCGGTGCGGCGATGGAGTACGGACTATTCGCCATGTACGTTGATGCCGACGCCATGAACTCATCCATGAACATCATGAACGAGTACCAGGCAGGTTTCGCCTTGGGCGAGAAGGAGTATTACATCGATACTGACGAACATACTCTGGACATCCGCGCAAAATACGAGAAGCACGTAGCCAACATGTTCGCTTTGTATGGTCTGCCCGAGCCCGAAAAAGCCGCTAAGACCGTGCTCCGCTTGGAGACTCGTCTGGCCAAGGCTGCCAAGAACAATGTAGAGCTGCGCGATCCGATTGCCAACTACAACAAAATGTCGCTCAGCGAGTTGCAGCAACTCGTGCCGCAGATCAGCTGGAGCGAGTTCTTTGCCGCACTGGGCGTTGAGCTGGACAGCGTGAACGTAGGGCAGGTGGCTCACCTCAAGGAGGTTGGCAAACTGCTGGCGGAAGAGCCGCTCGAAGATATCAAGACTCTCTTCACCTGGCAGGTGCTCGACGGTTCGGCTTCGTACCTGACCGACGAGATCTACATGGAGAGTTTCAACTTCTACGGCAAGGTGCTTTCCGGCAAAGAGGAGCCCTCGCCGCTGTGGAAACGTGCCGTTGGTATCGTCAACGGAACACTCGGTGAAGCCGTGGGACAGATGTACGTTAAGAAATACTTCCCCGAAGAGAACAAACAGCGCATGTTAGCCCTCGTCCACAACCTGCAGGCATCGCTTGGTCAGCGCATCGAAGCACTCGACTGGATGTCCGATGCTACCAAGGCAAAAGCCATCGAGAAACTGCAGGCTATGACCATCAAGATCGGCTACCCCGACGAGTGGCGCGACTACACCGACCTCCATATCGATGCATCGCTGCCGTACTACGAGAATCTGCAACGTGCCGCCAAGTTCGAGCAGGCATATTCACTTTCGTACCTGGGCAAGCCCGTGGACAAAAAGAAATGGTACATGACTCCGCAGACGGTTAATGCCTACTACAACCCCTCGTCCAACGAGATTTGCTTCCCGGCAGGTATACTACAATACCCGTTCTTTGACATGAGTGCCGACGATGCGTTCAACTACGGTGCCATCGGAGTTGTTATAGGTCACGAAATGACGCACGGCTTTGATGATCAGGGCTGTCTGTTCGATAAGGACGGCAACATGATCAACTGGTGGACGGAAGAGGATAAGGCGAAGTTCGATGCCCGCACCAAGGTCATGGAGGAATATTTCAATGGCATTGAGGTTGCCCCGGGCGTTCACGCCAACGGTGCATTCACACTGGGCGAGAACATTGCCGACCATGGCGGATTGCAGATCTCCTTCCAGGCTTTCCGCAACAACGAGCAAGCCAAACCGGAAGCTGAGCGTCTCGGTGTCATCGACAATTTCACACCCGAGCAGCGGTTCTTCCTGGCCTACGCCAATGTTTGGGCAGGCAACATCCGTCCAGAGGAAATACTCAACCGCACGAAGTCCGATCCCCACTCACTCGGCCGCTGGCGCGTCAACGGTGCGCTGCCGCATATCGCTGCCTGGTACGAGGCTTGGAACGTAACCGAGGAAAGTCCGATGTATGTTGAACCCGAAAAACGTGTACATATATGGTAAAGCACATTGTATTCTTCCGCTTGGCCGACGAAGCTGAAGGGAAGACAAAGATGGAAAATGCACAAATAATCAAGCAGGGATTGATGTCCCTGCTTGATAAAGTGCCTGTATTGAAATTCGAACGCGTAGGCATCAACATCCCCAACGCCAAGAAGACCGACTACGACATCTGTCTGGAGTGCGAGTTTGCATCGTGGGAAGATGTGGATATCTACCAGAACCACCCCGAGCACCTGAAGGTGGCAGGCTATATAGCCAAGTGCCGTACCGCACGTGCCGCAGTGGATTACGAGTTCTGATTAGCCGAATCGGCTTGCAACTCCTTGCAACGCTTGCAGTACAAGTAGAGCATTCCGCCCATCAGCGGAGTGCAGAGTAATGTGAGCCACCAAGTCTGCTCGGTGCCAATGGCATCGAGTTCGGCTTGCGGCAAGTGCCATACATATGTGCCTAAGTAGAACAGCAACACCGATAGGGTGTTGTTCGTAGCATGCATGATCATGCTGTAACCTATCCGCCCGCTCCACACCAGCGCGTAACCTAACACCGCGCCAAGTACCATCCGGGCAAAAAATCCGTAGAACTGGAAATGTACGAACGAAAAGACGAAAGCCGTAACCCACACGGCTACATGTTTGTTCCGGAATAATGACTGTAACACACCCCGGAAAGTCAACTCCTCGCCGATGGCAGGCAGAATAGCCATCACGATCAGATTCACCAGGAGCATCCACCATGCGCCGTTCTTGTAGGTCATGAAGGCAAGCAGCATCGCTTCGGCTTGCTGTTCAAACGATTGCAACATCTGCTCCAGTCCCGCCAAGCTCTCCGGCAAACGAATCATTCTATTCCACGCAACCATGCAGTTGATCAGCGGAATAGCCGTAACGATGATACCCACGCTCAGCAGCGCCAACTGCCCGTCCAAGCGCCAAGCGTTGGCTTCCGTGGCGCGCCCGGCGGTCAGGTGCAACCATTGCTCAGGCTCATCACTCCATAGCCAGGATACGGCTACCACAGGTACGATAAACAGACCTATAGCCTGCATGGCTTGGAGCAGCAGCAGCGAAGCTGTATCGCCATGGTTGAGGGGCAACAGATGCCATATGGTGAACAACAACACGGTGCAGGTGACCATGATGAGCAACCACTCGCATACCTTGAGTAGCGGATGCAATCCTTTATGAGCCGCTCGTATCATTGTTTTGTAGCCTCCTGACTATTCTCGGCTGACTCTTCCGAGCGGTTCTCGCGTTCTTTCTTTTCGAACTTCGACAAACGATGGCGGAACATGATATTGATGCCCACGATCGCTACTGTTCCCAGCAAAGCTTCCGCATACATCCCAAAGCCGCACAAGCCGCCTACAGCCGCAGCGCACCAAACGGTAGCCGCCGTAGTCAAACCGCGCACATTAGCGCCTTCCTTGAAGATAATACCTGCACCTAAGAAACCTATACCGGACACAACCTGCGCGATGATTCGCGAGTTGTCGCCCCCGGCTATAGTAGGCGACATAAGCACATACAGCGCACTGCCGATAGCTATCAGCGAGATCGTTCGCGTGCCGACAACCTTGCCGTGCAGCTCGCGTTCTACGCCTATCAGGTATCCCAAAAAGGTTGCCGAAGCAATCTTAATTATCGCCCCCAGCCAGTCCGTTTCAACGAATGATTGAATAAATTGTTCCATAGTAATTCCGTTAACGGCTGCAAAGATACGAAAAAATTTTGACTTTTGCAAATGCTACCATCGAATACTTGGCATCTTCATACGTTTTGCAAAATAGAGTTTAATGAACGCACACGTACGCGTAAACGAATTAGATTGTTGTAATATTTGGGGATATTAGTCCTGATGCGCTAACTTTAAGAAAATAAACCAAGATAAACACTGATTATTGATTTTATGTGCGACGCACCATGGGATCTTTGTAGAACTGCCTTTTTTTCAAATAAATTTGACATAAGTCAGCCCTACAAATCTCCCATCTCTACGAGATAAAATCACTAATCAGCAATAAACATAAATAAAATCGCCGGCTTCATGGGAAATAACATTCGCAGCATGTTGATTGATCACCCAAAATTATTCGAAAATTTTGCACTGACTGACAAAAAGTATATATATACTATGTATATATATAGGATTAGCATATGTATGCAAAAAATGGCGGAGTATCCTACGGTGATCCTGTGGGGATTCTACGGTTATCCTACGGTGAGGAAAGGCCTCTCGACTGATTTTCGGGTCAAAAATTGCCCAAAATTATCCAAAATTGCAAATGGCTAAAATGTTCTTAGCCCTAAAGGACACGATTATTTCACGAATTCAGAGTAATATGTATTTAATAGATTCGTGTTACAATTTTATGTTTTTAAGCATTTCTGAAGGCTTATTATTTGCAAATGTCAGATTTTTTTTGTAATTTTGCATGTTTTTGTGCCCGCGTTCGCGTGCATGTGCATTTGTGCGGATAAACTAAAGCATCGACCAAACGTGGAAGATATACCCCCCGCAAGGCCATCAACCACTCTTGGGCAATACCAACGACAATATCAATTAACAAAAAAATGAAACATAATTTCCCCCGTTTATTATTGGTGCTTTGTGCACTGGTTATCGGATTAGGTACAACTTGGGCTGAACGCGTCACTCAGGAAGATGCGGCGCTTGTAGCGGCGAACTTCTTTAACGCGCCGGATACGACGCAGGCTGATACTACGCAAGCCGCACAGGCTCCCGGACGTAGCCGCCAGATGCGTCGCGTACCTCTTGCACCAGAAGCGCAGTACTACGTCTATGCCAACGCCGACGGCAATGGTTGGGTGATGGTGGCTGCCAACGATTTGGTAAAGCCTATTCTTGCCTATTCTGACGAAGGTGAGTTCCTCGCAGACAATATGCCAAGCAACGTAACTCATTGGCTGGGGCACTACGACAAGTTCATCAAGAAGTTGGAAGATGAAGGTGTGACTCAAACAAAAGAGGCGGCAGCTCAGTGGAGAGCCTTGCGCAAGGCACCTCCTTCTACAGCCAAGGGCAATATCGTTGTGGATGTGTTGGTGCAGACTCAATGGGATCAGGGTGCGCCATACAACAATCTTTGTCCGGGTTCGGGTAACACTAAAGCTTACACCGGTTGCGTAGCAACAGCCATGGCACAAGTTATGAATTTTTGGCAGTGGCCGGTAACCGGAAACGGTTCGCGCACCTATCAACCAAAAGATCCGACTAGTGACTCAGGGGGAACTTCTAAACGTTATGGTCAGCAAACAGCCAACTTTGGCAGCACAACCTACGATTGGGCAAATATGAAGAAGAAACATTCTTCTTCTGACAATACTACACAGAAGACCGCTATATCTACGCTTATGTACCATTGCGGTGTTGCTACGGACATGATGTATGGTAATGATGCTGACGGCGGTTCTGCTACTTATACGGTTAACTATGGCGATTGGGATTGGTCAGATAGTGAGGGTGAATGTGCACAAAACGCACTTTACAACTTCTTCCGTTATAAGAAACCGACCGGCTATATGCGTGATGGTTATTCATATGGAGGTAGGCAATATTACAAATCTTGGTCTGATGATGATTGGACAGCCATGGTTAAAGCAGAATTGGATGAGGGACGTCCGATTATGTATGGAGGATCAGGTAGCGGCGGAGGTCATAGTTTTATCTGCGACGGTTATGATGACCAAGACTATTTCCACTTCAACTGGGGTTGGTCTGGCAGCAACGACGGCTGGTACACACTTTCGAACCTTGTTCCCGGTAGTGGTGGTGCCGGCGGCGGTAGTTACAGTTTTTCTGATGGTCAAGATGTTATTATTGGCATTGAGCCGGCTTGGACAGGTCATAATGTGGTTCTGAACGGTACAGGCTGTACGCTTAGTGCCAATAAACAACGAGTAGATAATGGATACAGTGTAACTGTAACCATCACCCCGACCGACGAAACCTATGACTATACCAGCACAACGGTTAAGTTGGGCAGCACTACAATAAGCAGTAGCAAATATTCGCTGACAAATAATAATACAACATTAACCATCGATGGCAGCGCCATTACCGGCAGTGACTCAAATGACCTGACAATTACTGTCGTTTGGACAAAGAATCGCTACAAGTACGAAATGCTTGGTGAGAGCTGCACTGAGGAACTAAGTGGTACGTTAGAAAAGAATGCTGCTCTCAACCTGACCATTAAGCCTGCTACAGGTTATACCCTTGCCAATGCTGATTGTTGGGTGGTAACGATGGGTGGTAATACGCTGACCTATAATTCAGGTTTTACATATAATGCAAGTACAGGTGCATTCTCTATTGCTTCTGTGACAGGAGATGTAGAGATTTATGCATTTGGAGGTCATCAGGTTACATGGTACGCCAATGGTAGCCTATATACAACCAACATGTCAATTAGTGACAAAATTACTCTGCCAGGCAATCCGGCAGATTGCTCCGGAACTAATGGCAAGAAGTTCGTTGGGTGGTGCACAAGCAGCGACTATAGCCATGCTACTACCGCCCCGACGTTCGCCAAGGATGAGGATGAGTATTCCGTAGCAACGTACTACGCTGTATATGCTACGCCTGCTGGCAATGGGGCACCGAGACGGGCTGCGGCCGGGATGAGCGAAGTGGCTTCGGTTACCTTTGCTAATGCTTCTTCTGACGGGACAGCAGACAAGTCAAGTTCGATTAGTGATTTGGTGTCATCTGCTTCTGGTATATCATCTTATAGCGGTTCGAAGGTATATGCGGGAACAACCGGAGTGAAAATAGGCTCAGGAAGTGCTGTAGGTTCTATAACTCTTACTTTAGCATCGAGTGCGACAGTTAAGGAGGTAAAAGTCACCGCCAAAAAGTACGGTTCAGATACAGGAAAATTAAGTGTAACAGCAGGTTCTACTACGATTGGAAGTGCTCAATCACCACTTGCAGATGGTGGAGATTTGATATTTACTGCAGAAACAGCAGTAGAAGGTGTCACTACTATTACAGTTGCGACATCGAGCAAACGTGCATATATTTCGTCAATAACGGTGTACGAAGAAACATCCGGTGGAGGTGGCGGCTCTGGCGGTGGAGACGGTAGTTATACCGACTATTCGACGACATGTACGACATGTACGAATACGCCGAGTATGTCTTTCACGCCGGCAACGGTAAGTAAGACAACAGCCGATGGTTCGTTTACGAAAACTGTTACGATTAGCGGTAATGGCAGTGGTCAGACGGTTGCATATAGCAGTAATGATGAGACAGTTGCAACCGTTACCAACTCGGGCGTTGTAACACTCAAAGGCAAAGTCGGTTCTACAACCATCACGGCATCGGTAGCAGCTGATGGTGATTATTGCGCTGCGTCGGCATCATACACGCTGAATGTGACCGCTGCGCCGATTGATGTAACGTTGTATTACAACGGAACTTCTGCTAGCTTGACGGGGCAGACAAATCCGTACACTTTACCGACTGATGCTCCTTATAACACAGCAATGTGTAGCGGTGACTGGACGTTCGATGGCTGGTATGGCAGTGCTTATACCAAGAGCACAGAGAAACCGACGTATCTCACCCAACTGACTGCCACTGGTTCAGCTTATGCCGTTTACAAGACAACAGAAACAAGCGGTAGTGGTGGTAGTTCCGAAGTTGCTTCCGTGACCTTTGCCAATGCCTCTGCCGATGGT
>CADBYS010000034.1 GCA_902798965.1 uncultured Bacteroidales bacterium
GCTCGGAGTTGGCAACCATCTTCAAGGTATAATCACCTACCGGCAGCCCGCTAATATTCAAATCAAACGAACCGCTGGCTGCAGCTGCCTGTGCTGTTGACAATGCCGTCTTGCCGACAATATAATACTTGTACGTCGTAGCATCCGTCGTCGTGTAGTTCACGGTTGTAGTGGAAGCAACACCACAAGGATTGTCTATACTCGAGATCGTTACGGCAGGTTTCGGATAAACAGTGAACGTCTCACTTACCGTATCGCTCACGCAGTTGGCGGAGTTGGCAACCAACTTCAAGGTATATGTGCCAGCACTCAGGCTACTGATATCAAGCGTGAATGTGCCGCTTGCTACTGCCGTTTGCGCAGCCGATAGACTCGTCTTGCCTACAATGTAATACTTGTATGTCGTCGCATCCGTCGTCTTATATGTTACCGTTGTACCGTTCTCATAGTCGCATTGGTTATCGATGCTCTCGATGCTTGCAGTCGGTTTGGGATAAACTACGAACGTCTCACTTGCCGTATCGCTGACACAATGATCGGAATTGGCAACCAGCTTCAAGGTATAAGTGCCTGCATCCAGACTGCTGATATCCAGCGTAAACGTTCCGCTGGCGGCAGCCGTCTTGGCTTCGGACAATGCCGTTTGACCTACAATGTAATACTTGTACGTCGATGCATCCGTCGTCTTATACGTTACGGTTGTACTGTTTACGTAATCGCACAGGTTATCGATACCCTCGATACTTGCCGTTGGTACAGCATAGATATCAAACGAACTCTTTACCTCTTTCGTGGAATGTGTGGTCGTGTTCTCTGCCGTGATAGTTATGTCGTACGTACCTTCCGTCCATCCGGTAGTCTTCTTTAGGTAGAAGTCAGTAACCGTTGCCGTTGCATTCTGGTTGGTTACCTTTTGGCCATCACTGTCAATGACTACGTTGTCCTTCTTTACTACGTAATGTATCGTGTCGGCATACGTAGTCTCAACCTGAGCAAAAATAGTGTCATCGCCTGCGCACCTACCCTCTGTCAGACTGTTGAGCTTGATGGTTGTCGGGTCGTAAATGGTAAACTGAACAGCAGCAATCGTATCGTTACATCCATGAGCCGTTGTCACGCCGCCATACAGGTAATAGATACCCGGATTCCATTCCTCCATACCTGTCAGATTGAACGAACCGCTGGCAACCGGTGTTCCGCTCATGATTGTTCCGCTCTTGAGCACAGCGCTCGATGCCCATGTGCCCAAGTCGTAGGTCGCCTTATCAACAATATACCAGCGCGCCGAGGTAGCTTGCGAGTTATCCGCGAAGTTAACAGCATGAGTGCCATACGGTTGCGGGGCACTCAGGTCATCCGACGACGAGGTGAAGTGCATGTTCGAACGAGCAAAGATCTCAAAGCCCTTGCTTACCGTATCGCTCAAGCAACCGGTGGTCGCATTGCTCGTCAGGATGCGAATCGTGTAGCTATTGCCTTTCAGGGTATTGATGTCAGCATCGAAATAAGCAGTTCCCACTGTTTCGGTTTCCGTGATTGCCGCTACAGATTTGTGCTTGCTTTCCGTCGTGCCTTGCATGATCCAATACTCAAATCGGTCAGCCGCATCATTGTGCTTGAACTCAACGCGCGTCTTGCTATCCTCGCACTTCTCGATTACAGTGATATCACTTACCGTCGGCTTTTCATAGATATGGAATGTCACATCCGCTATCGTCGCGCCCTTGCAACCATACTTCGACTCGGCATGAGCACGGAACGTATAATCGCCAGCTGCCCAACCGCTTGTAGTAATATCAAACGTGAACGGAGCGCTGCCGCTGGTGGGAACCAAAGTCTCTTGATTCGTATATTTGCCATCAACCGTCCAAATAATCTTCTTGGCATCTACCGGCGTGTACGTTACGGTAACCTTACTTGCCGGATGGCACTCATTGGCTATCGTCAGCGAACTGATTGACGGCTGGTTGTTGATTACCAGATTCAGTGTATCGCTCTTGCTCTCGCAACCCGTTACCGTATTGAACGACTGCAGAACCAGGTAGTATGTTCCGTCTGTGTACGTCTTCAGTCCCGCGATCTCAAACGCTGTCTCGCTGGTGCGGCGCATTCCGCCTTGTGCCTTAGGTGCAGTACCCAAAGACGCTAACAAGCGATAGTAGATTGAATCGGCATGCGTAGCCGTATAGTGTACAGTCCACGTGTTGTCTGTTCCTTCGCAGATAGAGTCGTTGCGGTTGGTAACATTTACCGTAGGTTTATGATTGATTACGAACGACTTCTCTGCTGCCACGCTGCCGCAACCGTTATCCGAAACGGCTGTCACGCGCAGTGTGTACGTGTCTGCTGCCCAGTTAGCCGTGTTCAGCGTAATGGTCGAGCCGGTCTTACCGCTATTATGTTCGCCGGTCATCACATCCTCACCCTTCAGCACATCGTAATCATACTTCGTTGCGCCCGTGAGCGAACTGATGGTTGCCGTGACGGTAGCCGTCTGCTCGCAGATATCAGCTATATCATTCAGCGTCAGCGACGGCTGCGGATGGATAGTAATCTTACGCGTCTTAGCCTCAGCGGTGTTGCAGTTTTGCGGATCTTTCGATACAGCCGTAATGCTTACCGTGTAGTCGTGACCGCCCTCTAAGCCGCTGGTATTCACCTCTATCCATCCACTGGCAGCCAATGTGCCTGTTCCTTGAATAGCTGTAGATATACCATAACCGGTCAATGAGTAGGTATATGTGCCGCCCACAGCCGCAGCATTGGCCGTGTAGCGGATAGATGCCTTCGCTGCCGGATAGCAAACATCCGTATCACTCGGCAAGGTGATCTCCGGCAACGGATAGACAGTGAAGTTCTTTTCAGCTACCTCACTCTCGCAACCTGCTGCGGATTTCACCTTGAACTGTAAGGTATAATCGCCGGCACTCAGCGAACCGATACCCAGCGAGAAACTGCCCTCCGACAGACTGCTTACAAGCTTCCATTCGCCTAACCAATCAGTCTGATCCTTAATCTTGTAGTTGTACAGTTTTGCATCGGTTACCGAACAGGTGACGGATGTCGTTGTCTTGTCATCGCAAGCATTCGCAATGTTCGTTATCGTTGCCGTAGGAATAACGTTTACAGTCACTTGCACCGTATCCGCCTTGCTCGTACAGTCATAATCCTCGTGATGCGACTTGGCTATAGCGTACAATATATACTCACCTACCGACAACGTGTCAACCTTCGCAATCGTAAAGCTCGAGCCCAACGAAGTGATCGTTCCGGTCTTATATACCGCACTGCCTTTCTTAAGGAAGTACTCGAACGAAGTGACGTTTGCCGAACGGGTATAAGCAACCACCAGATTCTCTTGCTTGCCGTAGCAGAAGGCATCATCGTTTATCAAGTCAATCGTCGGCTGCTCATATACCTCGAAACTAACCGACTGCTTATCGCCCGTACAACTGTGCTCCGAAACCGGCGTAGTTTCTATCGTATAGTTACCCGGGCTCAAGGTATCGGTGCGAACGGTTATCTTGCCTGCCGAAGCGGCTACCGACTGACCGGTGATCCAGTCTGCCGAACCTTTCTTGATGATATAGTTGATTGTCTGCGCATCACTGTGCGTGAACGCTACCTCACGATTTGCCACTTCCGTCTCGCACACATTATCCGGAGTTGCCAGAGTCTTAATCTGCGGAATAGGAAACACCTCAAACTCCTTGCTTACCTCCGTAGCAGCACAGCCGTGATCGTTCGTGGCTTGTACATACAGCACATACTTGCCTGCCGACAAGGTGTCGGTTCCTGTCCACTTGATTGTTCCGTCAATCGTGGTGATCGGCGCAGCCGAACCGCCCTTCAGCGCACCCGCCTTCGTCTTCACCGTATAAGTGTACGAACTTGTCGAAGGCAATACGGGGAACGTGTAAGTGGCTGTCAGCGCTGTTCCTTTGCACTTACCTTCGATGTCATTCAGCACAATAGATGCCGTATCGTAAATCTCGAAGTCCAAAGTGCCGTACGCTAAACCCGTTGAATCACAGTAACTTGTCCAGACACTGTCAATCTTCAGCTGATAGTTACCCGCAGCCTGCAATTGCGCTTTCGGGATTGTCAGCGAACTGCCTTTTGCAACCTTAAATGGCCCATAAACGCCACTCGGCTTGGTCAGTTGCCACTTGATCTGCGTGGTGTTCGCCGAAGCGGTATAGGTGATCACCTCATCGGCTGTCACAGCTGTCACGCACTTGCTCGGAGCTGCGGACGTGATCTTTGCCGTAGGCATCGGATGGATCACGATCGGGGTCTTCACTGTATCACTCGGGCACGGACAATTAGCCACAATCAGCAAGGTATCAACATATTCCGCATCTCCTTCGGGCACATTCAGCGCGCTGACATTCAGGCTGAACGTCTGTTCTGCGCCGTTCGCCGGCTTGATGCCTTTCATCGTGCCTACACCCGCACTCTTAATATAGTAGTAGCAGGTATCGGCGTCTTGCGTGCGGTAGGTTACGGTGGCAGAGCTCTCCGTATCACAAACCGAATCAACCACAACCGACTTCACTTGCGGCTGCAAATTGATCGTAATCGTATCATGCGACCAAACACTGTCGCAACCCAAGGCGGATATCGGTTGAGTGTGCAGAACATACTTGCCGGCATCCCAACCATCCGTACTGATCGTAAACTTCTTGGTCGCATTGACATCAATAACCGTCTCCGCAATCTTTGACGTGGTACTGCCGGCGGGAGTAACATGATAGCGTATCTTCACCGCATCCGTCGGAACATACGTAATCTCGTACTCACTTGCCGGATAGCATTGCGCTGCTATCGGATTGATTTTTAGCGACGGACGGTTCTTGATTACCAACGGTACTTCATCCACCACACTCTCGCAAAGCGTATCATTAAACGCCTGCACCCTGAGTTTATACGTGCCGTCTGTCAAGGTTCCCAGAGTCCCCATGTTGAACGAGGTTTGGGTAGTACGACGCATACCGCCGCTTCGTTTCAACTCATTCCCCGGATTCGTGCGCAACTCGTAATACAGCGAGTCGGCATAGGCTGCGGTGTAATTCACTGTCCACGAGAGCGTTGCGCCCGGATAGGCTTCGCACAGAGAATCCTCCCTGTTCTCAATCGTTATCGTCGGCTTGTAACTTACATGCAACCGCAGTATATGAATCGAGTCAGGATACGGATAAACCTTCGAGAGCAAGGTATCGCGAATCTCATAGTTACCAGGCACATCCGTCGCATAAATATCCGATGATCCTTCACCGTCCACATTGTATATCATGGCACTGGTCTTCAGATTCTCACGGCTCAACTTATGTCCCGTACCTATACCATGACCCAAATCAGTCCAATTCGTATATAGATTATGCTGACAAACAGTGTCATACTCCGTTGCCATGATGATGTTTTTCGTCACGTGCAACTTCAAATAGAATATTGAATCGCAATCGTAAACATCGGTATGATAAATCAGCGAGTCGAAAATCACTTTTTCCGTCTCTCCGTCTTCCCAGCGATGCGCTGCATTCTTGATCGTATCGTTCGCACCATACTCAATCGGGGCTTTTCGTCCCTTCTCGTCAGAATCTGCCGGATCAGAGGTGTTACCATACTTTTTCGTCAGATCCAACTCTCCCCTGTCGCGAGCTCCGGGCAAGTTAAATGCATGCTTCGAACTCTTATCCCATAAATATTTCAGCGACTTTGCCGTTACCCATGTTTCCAACGTATCATAGTAAACCGGATGCACACTCAGCGCAACGCGTATTGAGTCTGTATCTTTAATATTGGTAAGCGGTGAATGACGGTAAACATAGAATCGTATGGTATGCGTTGTATCACCTTCGGAAATCTTATGACCATACATGTGCTGAGCACTGTAATCATCCCCATCGGGATAGCTCACAAATGTTACGCCCTCGCCCAAATCCCAACGCACACTATCATGAGGGTAATCCACTTTACCGGTAAAGTGAATACCCGGATGGCGGTTACAATAATCAAGCGATTTGCCATGAACAACCTCATTATCATCCACAAACATTACCGGTGCTGCCGGTGAAACGTTGAAACCGCTTGCATAATAGTAGGCATTGATATTACCTAAACCATATGAAGTGAGAATAAACTTGCTGAAATGATTCTCGAATTCGTGCTTCTGATCACTATTCTCGTCATTGCCTACAACTAACTTAATTACTGAATAATCCGTTCCGGGGAAAGCAACAACCTCATATATCAAATCAGGATCAGGATTTGTTGTAATATAGTTGCCGTCAAACTTCATTGAATCCACGGCATTTGTCGGCAGAACAATATTTACGAAAAACAGTGCCATATCGTTGGCAGTCTTACCCAATGTCATCTTATGCGTTCCTTGCCGTAACGGAGGAATGCATGCTACAGCAGGCGCACCAACTGCCTGCCCCTCATACATATTTAACGCATTGTTCGGAATAAAAGATGACACCGTTACAGGGTGAGACGCTGTAACATAAATATCTTCATACTGGTTAGCAAGATTGTTTGTACTGCTCGCATACGAAGATGAATTTGGGTTCGATGAAGTATTCTCCATCCACGGAAACTCGAAGGTCGAAAAGGCACTTAGAGTTTCTGTTTTTGTCTTGCCGTTAAGATCTCGGATTGTAACTGTTGTTCCATCATATACAGCTGTTATACGCACTATCGCAAACGTCTCTTCGAATAACCCTGTCGGAAGTTTTGCAACCAGAAACTCCTTGCCCCAGGCGGAGATAGGCAAAGCCTGCTCCAGGAAGTAGTTCTGCGTATGTCCACCTATATACGGAGCACGAGTAGCCTCATCTGCCTGAAAAACAGCAAATACTGAATCCGCGACTATTGACGTACCTGCTAACGTATAATAGAAAGTAGAGAATCCCTGTTTGAATGTTTGTGTAGATTTAACAAAATAGACATCACCCTTATTAAGTGTTAACGTCTTCTCTGTATAACCACTCGGAACCGTCAATGCAGCTGAATTACCTTTAGTCTCTCTATGACGTATCGTCAAATGGGTGTTGTTCTTTACAGCCACTATTGCATACTCGGAACAGAAAGTTGGATGGTTGGTTCTTCCTGTCTGCACAACATACTCATTGCCCAATGCATGTTCCGGCAAAACAAATGTTGACTCATAGAATGAACCATCGCGTGCGGCTGCATATAGAGAAATAGTATCTGTCACTGCACCGGTTGTTACCAATACCGAATGACGATTGCCTGATTCTACCCCTGCATCCTCAGCCAAGTTATACACCTTATCCTTATTCAACGTCATGGTAAGTTGTCCCGTTGCAGGGATGGTGTGCGTTTCCGTACTATTATCTTGAGTATATGTCAACGTAACAGCAATACCGGAACGGCCTGCTGCTACAAGTGTCACCTCACGATCGGCCTCATTCTCAGCCGCTCCTTTGTTGTTACTCAGGAACGTCACCCAGAATTTTGTACCCTCGGAAGGAACATAATCCGGCACAGACGACGTATCTGCATAACTCTCCATAACGGGATATACTGCACCCACTGCGGTTAAACCGATCATCAACGCCAACGCGGCGCGCCGCGACAGCGCACCGAACCGGGCAAGTTTCAACACTCCGATTTTCAACAATCTGCTTTGTATCATAGTCAAACGCTTCATATTCGCGATTATATTTTTCGTTTGTTAATATTCCACTTTGTTAATATTCCACTGATTACGTGCGCACTGCGCGCGCAGAGTATGCGTCACACGTATATATACATACACACGCACACACAATTAACCTGCAAAATTACAAAAAAAAAATGACTTTTGCAAATTTTTCAGTCATTTTTTCCCTTTCGCTACCTCAATATTGCGATTTTACAATTCTGCAAATTGCGATTTTACAATTCTGCAAAAACGTTGGAGTATGGAAGCCGCGGAATATACGGAATCCCTTGTAACCCGTCCGATCCGTCTAATCCGTACAGATTTATTCTGTCTCTTTTTCGACTCCTTTCGTCCCCCGACATATGGTCGGAAATCATGGCCTCACCGTAGGATCACCGTAGAATCCCCACAGGATCACCGTAGGATACTCCGCCATTTTTTGCATACACATGCTAATACTATATATATACATAGTATATATATACTTTTTGTTAAATCAGGCAGGAATTATGCAAATTGAATTATTCAAATCAAATAAAAGTGGACACTTTCGCCCACTTTTGTAATATCCAAATTGCAAGAATCGATGCAATTGTCTTTAATAGTCTTTAATAGTTGACTAAAAAAGTCCAATGTAATTCGTTTAATTCGCTTAATTCGTGAACCCTCATCCTCATTCGTCAATCCCCCCGATCCAGCGATGCAGCCAATGGAAGAACGTCCTCTGCCAGAGGATGCCATTCTGAGGCTTCAATACCCAGTGATTCTCGTCAGGGAAGATCAGCAGCTCCGCCGGCACGCCGCGCATCTTTGCTGCGTCGTACGCCGCCATAGCCTGGTTGGCGAGGATACGGTAATCCTTCTCGCCATGGATGCACAGGATAGGCGCATCCCACTTATCCACAAACTTGTGCGGCGAGTTGGCAAACGTGCGCTGCGCGATCTTGTTGTCCTTATCCCAATATGCGCCGCCCATGTCCCAGTTGGCGAACCATTTCTCCTCTGTTTCAAGGTATTGCATCTCCAGGTTGAAGATTCCGTCATGGGCGATGAACGCCTTGAAGCGCTTGTCGTGATGACCGGCAATCCAATATACGCTGAATCCGCCAAACGAAGCGCCGACGCAGCCCAGACGGTCTTTGTCGATGTACGGCAGGTTCTTGCAGGCCTCGTCAATGGCGGTAAAGTAATCTTTCATACATTGTCCGCCGTAATCGCCGCTGATCTGTTCGTTCCAAGCCATGCCGAACCCCGGCAAGCCGCGGCGGTTAGGAGCTACGATAACATAGTCGTGCGCCGCCATGATCGAGAAGTTCCACCTAAACGACCAGAACTGACTTACAGGACTTTGCGGCCCACCTTCGCAGTACAGCAAGGTCGGATATTTCTTGTTCGGGTCGAAGTGCGGCGGCAGAATAATCCAGGTGAGCATATCCTTGCCGTCGGTGGTCTTCTGCCAACGCGGCTCAACGGTTGCCGAAGCCAACTGGTCGTAGATGTTCTTGTTCTCGTACGTCAGTTGCTCCAGCGGCGATGCCACAGGCTCGCCACGCTCCGTGCGGCTAAGTGTCAGGAAATATACCTCATTCGCCTCAAGCATCGAGTGGCGCAGCAGATAGATGCGGTTGTCGCACACATCGCCAAGCACATGGTCATACTGCCCCTGCGTGAGCACGGACAAAGCACCATCGAGATCGATATGATACAGCTGCACCGTTGCATGCCAGCAGCCCGTGAACACGAGTGACTGATTGTCAAACCATGCGTACTCATCCACATTGCTTTCGAACGCCTTGCTGAGGAACGTCTTCTCGCCGGTGGCCAGATCCATAACCATCAGGCGGTTCTGGTCACTCTCATAGCCGTCGCGCGCCATCGATTGCCAGGCAATCTTCGTGCCGTCGGGCGAAAAAGCAGGGTTGGTATCATAGCCGTCGTTACCCTCGGTAATGCAGCGGGTTTCAGAGACAATGAGGCTTTTGTCTTTTGTCTTTTGTCTTTCGACTTGAACGAGATAAATATTCGAATTGGTGCTAACCGCATAGTCCAAGCCTGTCTTCTTGCGGCAAGTGTAAGCAATGGTCTTGTTGTCAGGACTCCAAGCCAACTGCTCAATGCCGCCAAAAGGCCTCATCGGACTCTCGAACTTCGTGCCCTCGAGCAGGTTCACGCCCTCGCCGAGCTTGGCGGATTTGATGCGCTCGCCTTCCCCGTACCACTCGAGTTGCAGGTCATACACAAAGGGTTGCGGGGCTGTTTCCACCCACTCGTCCCAATGTTTGTACATAAGGTCGTCCACCACGCGTCCGCTTGCCAGCGGCAGATCGGGGTACTTGTCGGCTGTGCTCTCCACGGTCTTCACCGACTTGATCAGGATTACCTTATCCCTCATCGGCGAGAAGAGGAATCCCTCTATATCATCCGTAAGATCCGTGGAATCCGTACCGCTTCCTTGCACCTCAATCACATCATTATCGCGCCTCAGGTACAGTTTCCCGCCTTTCAGATACGCCAGCCAGCCGCTGCTCCCGAACCACGCCGGCTCGCTGCCCACGAATTCGTCAACAACCTTCAAGCCGCTTTCGACTTTCGACTTTTGACTTTCGACTTCAAACGGATTACAAATCCGTATCCACGAAGTCGATCGGTTCTCCTCCACACTATAATAACTCACCGTATAGGCAATCAACCCTGTCTCAATATCCGCCTTCACGGCGCCGATTCTGCCCATCGCCCACAGCGCCTCAGGAGTCATTCTGTCGCCCTTAAGCGTAATCTGCGGTTTCGTAATCGGTTGTTTGTCATCGGTCTGCGGTTTCTCGCCACAACCACTCAATCCACTCAGCACACTAATCATAGCTGCCATAATAATAATTCTCGAATATTTCATTGTTGTATAATTTTTCATGAACTTTCCTTTTTACGAAAATAAACCTAAATCAACCCTGCCGGTGTCTGTTGTCCGTACCGGACTTTTGCCTTAGTCGTATAAGTCTCTCGCTTAAGTGTGACTTAACGATAGCCTTATTCGCCTAAGCCACAACTCTTCGAGTAACAGACACCGTCAGCCATAAACATAAATAAATTACAATGAATATATTACGATGAATTTATCCAATGGGTTTATGTATGTTTATCGCTGCTTGTGGGTTTGCACCTCGCAGAGGTGAGGATTAGGTTGATAAGGTAGCCATCAAGCTCGCTTGAATGAGTACCTTAGCAAGCTAAGACTCACGTGCGTTGCACAGCAAACACACAAGCAGGGTTTATGTATGTTTATTTTCCTAAATATCCATTACGATATCTCGCGGTACTCGACCACAGCACTCTTGAACTTAGCGAGGTTGTCGCGATAAACCTGCGTGTAGGCAGTTGACAACTCAGGGTCATCGTCCAACACACTATTCGCCGCTTCGCGGGCAATCTGCAGCAACTGCCCATCCGTCGCCAGGTTGGCGATCTTGAAGTCCAGCGCCATACCCGACTGCATCGTGCCATCCAGGTCGCCGGGGCCTCGAAGCTCCAAGTCGGCTTCGGCGATACGGAAACCGTCGTTCGTGGCAGTCATAATCTCCATCCGCTTGCGCGTGTCGGCACTCATCTGCGGCGGGGTGAGCAACACACAGTAACTCTGGTCGGCGCCGCGCCCTACTCTGCCGCGCAACTGGTGCAACTGGCTGAGTCCGAAGCGCTGGGCATCCTCCACGATCATCACCGAGGCGTTGGGCACATTCACGCCCACCTCAATCACCGTCGTGGCAACCAGTATCTGCGTCTCGCCGCTCACGAAGCGCTGCATGTGTGCCTCTTTGTCCGCAGCTTTCATCTTACCGTGCACCATCGATATGCGGTAGTTCGGGAAGGTCTGCACCAAGGTGTTGTAGCCATTCTCCAAGTCAGCCAAGTCCAGCTCCTCGTTCTCCTGAATCAGCGGATAAACCACATACACCTGCCGCCCCATATCCACCTGCTTGGTGATAAACTCGTTGATCGATTTGCGGCGGAGATTCGAGTAGTGGTAGGTCTGTATGGGTTTGCGTCCGGGCGGCAACTCGTCAATCACCGACACCTGCAAGTCGCCATATACGGTCATCGCCAGCGTGCGTGGGATAGGCGTAGCGGTCATCACCAACACGTGCGGCGGACGAATGTTCTTTGACCATAGTTTGGCTCGTTGCGCCACGCCGAAGCGGTGCTGCTCATCTACTATCACCAAACCCACATTCGCAAACTGCACCGTATCCTCTATTAACGCGTGCGTACCTATTAATAGGTCTATCTCCCCGCGCTCGAGTGCCGGCAACAGTTCGGCACGTTGTTTCTTGGTGGTACTGCCTGTCAACAGCTCGACGCGCACATCGGAACCTTTGAGGAATTTTTGCAGAGTAGCCAGGTGCTGATTCGCCAGGATCTCCGTAGGTGCCATGATACAGGCTTGGTAGCCGTTGTCGATCACTAGGAGCGCTACCATCAGCGCCACGAGCGTCTTACCCGAACCCACATCGCCTTGCAGCAGACGGTTCATCTGTTTGCCGGACTTCATGTCGGCATGTATCTCCTTGATCACGCGTTTCTGCGCGTTCGTCAGCGGGAAAGGCAGCAGGTTCTTGTAGAAATAGTTGAAGTGCCGCCCAACGACCGACATCACAAAGCCGTCGGTCTTCTGCCGGCGCGCCGAGGCACGACCGAGGATCGACAGCTGGTTGTAGAACAGCTCCTCGAACTTCAGGCGCTCGCGGGCTTTCTGCATGCTGCGAGTGTCGCGCGGGAAGTGGATCTGCTGCATCGCCTCGGTGCGGCTCATCAGGTGGTAGCGCTGCAGTATATCCGCCTGAAGGGTCTCGGGCAATCCGCGCTCCACATCGGGCATCAAGCCCGCCATGATCACGCGCAGCGCCTTGCTGTTCAGCCCGGCGTTTTTCATCCGCTCGGTGGTGTTGTAGTACGGCTCCAGCCCGCTGACCATCTGCGGCGTGACCTTGTCCATCGGCGTGAGTTCGGGATGAACGAAGTTGTACGTGCGGTTGAAGCGCGAAGGCTTGCCAAACAGCAGATACGGCACTCCGGTCTGCAGCTTGAGGTACTGTATGCCCTTGAACCAGACGAGCTCGATCTGCGACTGCCCGTCCGAGAACATTGCCGACATCCGTTGCGCCTTGCCTATACCCATGGCGTGGTACTCCAGGATCTCGCCTTTGATCTGCACGTACGTATCTTCGTCCTCTATCTCATGGATATAATAGAACCGCGAGCGGTCGATATACTTGTACGGATACACCTCCAGGAGCTCGGCGGCAGTATCTACGCCCAGCTCCTTACGCAGAATGTCAGCCCTACGCGAGCCGACATTCTTACAATATGTTATTTCTTTGTCTAACATACGGGGTCCCCAAAGAAATAGTATATTTCGCGTGGGGAAAGCGGAAACAATGTTGCGCTCTATGTCGCAGGGCGACATCTGTGAGCAACATTTGTTGAACGCGTTATTGTAACTTGAAGCTAACAGGTACGGTGTACTTTACACGTACCGGTTTGCCACGTTGCTTACCGGGTTTCCACTTAGGCATCGACTTGATCACGCGTACGGCCTCCTTGTCCAGCGATGCGTCACCGCCCGAACGAACAACCTCTACGTCAACAATCGAACCGTCCTTGTTCACCGTGAACTGGCAAACAACACGACCCTGGATACCGTTCTCCTGAGCAATAACCGGATATTTCACGTTCTCGCTCAAGAACTTGAACAGCTGTTGTGTTCCGCCGGGGAACTCAGGCATCGTTTCTACCACCATGAACACAACCTCTTCGTCCTCCTCCTCAACCGGAGCCTCGACAGGAGCGGCAATCACTACCTCTACCTCCTTGTCATCCTCGGTCTGGATGTCGATATCCTCTACTTCCTTCTCATCCTCAACGACGTTCAGTACTTCTACCTCTTGTACTTGTGGGGGTGGGGGCGGAGGCGTAACATCCTGTTGTGTTTGTTGAATCTCGACTTCTTCCTCGAAGCTCATGTCCAAATCTGCCACTTCATACTTGGTGACCTCTTTCTCAGTCCACTCAAGAGCGACATAACAGATGCTCAGCACGAAAGCCAAACCTATAAGGATATAGGTAAACTTCTTGTCTTCCAAGCTGGCGTTTGGTGATTTTTTCAGTTGCATATAGATTTAATTTTATAATGTTTGCTTGTGTACTTATTGTAGCGCGCATCACGTGTATTCCGCGGGGCGTCACGCTACAAAATTTCGCGTTTTTACGAAATTCGCTGCAAATATACTATTTTTTTTTGACATTTGCAAATATTTCCGCATTTTTTTCTAAAAATCGTTTGTTTTTTTTCATTTTTCAACCAAATCTTGCATCTTTGCCCCTTTCGTGTGCAAATTTTTCAGAAAATTCTCTGCCCAAATTTCCTGTACGGATTCCACGGATCTTACGGATTACGATGATTATTGGTTAGTCAAAAATTACCAACATATCCCAAAACACAATGAATTTTTGTTAATTTTGGGGCATTGGACTTATAAAAGCCTATGTACTTGAGCAACGGGTTTATTTAGGTTTATCGCTGCTTGTAGGTTTGCGCATCGCAGAGGTGAGGATTAGAGCGATAAGGTGATCGTCAAATTTATTTGAAAGAGCACCTTAGCGAACTAAGACTCACGTGCGCAGCACGGCAAACCGGCAGGCAGGGTTTATCTTGGTTTTGGTTAATTTTTGACCTAACAAGTGCATTGTAAATCTTTCGACTTTTACTATCGACTTTCGACTATATAATTATTGTACGCGCACGAATACGCGCGGAAATTTCAAAAAACAGCCTCTCTGACATGCAAAAAAACGCCATTTTTGCTACAAACTTGCATTTTTCTGAAAATTTTTGCAAAAATTCTTGCATTATTCATATTTTTTTTGTAATTTTGCCGCGAGATTGATAAATAGGGGTGTTGTATGGGAAAACATTAGGGTTAAATTTCTTTGATCTTGCATTGGCTATTGGCTGTCAGCCCTTGCTGTGCTGTATGGCCAATAGCATGCAAGTCATTCAATTGTGCGGGTGTTATTTCCCGCCTCTCCCCCACTCTTCCGTACAACGCAAGTGACGCTTGTTGGCAGTTTTGGCATCATTGTCGAAACATGTCTTTATGGCTATGGCAGCCCGTTGTTTCAGCCTGCGCCTCGAGGCAATAAACCGAGGCAAAAGTCTCAAAAACGAGACAGCGAACATTGAAATAATGTACTTCTATTGAGAAAAAGTGATTTTTTTTCACGAAAAAGTGGAAAAAACTTGCATATATCAAAAAAAAGTTGTATCTTTGCAGCAAATCCTATGAACTATCCATATAAGAAAGGAGGCAACCTATGAAAAGTATGTTAACTGACGGTGAAGCCGTATATCAAAAGGAGATGCGCGAGACAGAGTTTCGCGGCGAGAAGTTCCTTTATGAGCATCACAATGTTCGAGATTTGGATACAAACATTGAATACACGACAACCGAAATTGACGAAGGAAACGTACAACGTGTTTACGACCAGTACCGCGAGCGGCACGATATACCTTCGCCGAAAGAGTTGACGGAGATGCGCGAAAAGTACGGCTTGTCGGCCATTAAGATGGCACAAGTGCTGGGACTTGGCGTGAACCAATACACCAAGTACGAACAAGGCGAGATGCCGAGCGAATCAATCGGCAAAATGTTACGTTCGGTACAAACGCCCGCAGTATTCATGGGATATCTGGAAGGCGCTAAACATCAGTTCAGCGAGGAGGAATATGCGAAGATTTGCGCAAAGGTGCAGAAATCTTTCTTGAAGATCATCAAGTCCAAGCCTGACTTGTCATGGTTCTGGGAGTTCTTCTCA
Source organism: uncultured Bacteroidales bacterium (assembly GCA_902798965.1). Classification (GTDB taxonomy): domain Bacteria; phylum Bacteroidota; class Bacteroidia; order Bacteroidales; family Paludibacteraceae; genus Colicola. Next base: position 15,539 of record CADBYS010000034.1, read on the forward strand.
CCGCGTTTTGTTGGCAGAGTGGCGCTGTAGAGCAGCACTCTTACAACAGTTTTTCTCAATAGGAGCAACGGTTTATCCGTTGCTCTTATTTGTTTGTAGAAGTACATGAAGTTTCAAGGTAAGAGGAGTTGATTACCATGTCCATCGGATTGTTGGTAATTGTCTTTAATTGTTGACAGATTAAGTCCATTATAACCGCTCATATTAGCGGGCATCAAAGGAACGCCACATAACCGCAACGGGAGCGGAAAGGGAGCCCAACGGGGTAAAACCGTATCCTACTGAAGGTATAATATATTATATATATTATCGCGTGAAGTTGAAATGAATAACCATGTAATAAGAGGGAAAGTGCAAAGCAAAAAATGAACAAATAGCGACAATAGCGTCAAGAGCGACAACGAAATATATAACGACATAAGTATGGCGAAAAAGGTTGAAATAAAGAAGCCTGTATTTATTACAAGTACATCTATCCAACTATTGTCTGTACAGCAACAGATATTTCTGATTCGTGGCAAGCAGGTAATGGTGGATAGAGATTTGGCAGCTTTATATGGGGTAGAAACGCGCATCTTGAAACAGGCAGTCAAGCGCAACATGGAACGCTTCCCTGAGGAGTTTATGTTTCAACTTGACAATCAGGAGTTTGAAAAATGGAGATCACAATTTGTGATGTCCAATTCCGACAAAATGGGTCTGCGCCATGCTCCATACGTGTTTACCGAGCAAGGTGTTGCCATGTTGTCAGCCGTATTGAAAAGCCCTACAGCTATTTCTGTGAGCATAGCCATTATGAATGCCTTCGTGGAAGCGCGACGGATATTGGCTCAAAGCGACAAACATGAGATGGCTATCGGCGAGTTACAATTGCGGATGAAGATGCTTGAGGATGCGTTGGATAACAACATGGGTGCAGTAGATAACCTCAACGCTGAAATGAAGGAGGAACTCAAAAAGATCTATAAAGTTCTTGGCGTGTTGACCGAAAGATATAGGAAAGACGAAGACCGCAAGCCCATCGGTTACGAAGCCATTGATGCCGAACGGAAAAAGGAAGCCATGGAGGAGAAAGGGGCAAAAGGGTCAAGGTAAAAATGAACAAATAGATTAGCCGCGTCTCGAGGCTATAAACCGAGGCAAAAGGATCTTTGATGTATTGTGTACTTATAGAAATGAGAGAAATTCGCAGGCAAAATGCATTTTTTTGCTGATAAATTTGCATATTTCCCAGAAAAGTTGTACCTTTGCGACGTCAAAGGTAACGGACAACAAAGAAAGGAGGCAGATATGCAAGCTGCAGTAGCACAAAATTATGATGTAGTACAAGTTCAGGTACCGCACTTGGAGTTGAAAAGATTCAAAACCATCGTCAAGGCTTTAGGATGCATGGTGGAACCCCTAAGTCCTATAGAACGCTCTCTTCGTGAAGCAGAGCAAGGGAAGATTATTCACTATGATTCGTTGGATGATTTAATTAAGGAGATAGGCTGATGTATAGTTTGAATATTACTCCACAATTTAAACGCGATGCGAACAAATGTAAGCGACAGGGCAAAAGAATGGAGCTTCTTTGGGAGGCAGCCCGTATTTTAATAAACGAAGGCACTCTTCCAGATTCTTATAAACCACACATGCTACACGATGAGTTTGCCGGTTGTTGGGAGTGCCATATTGAGGATGATTGGTTGCTGATCTGGAAGCAAAACGACTTTAAGTTGACATTACTTTTTACAAATACAGGTTCGCACGAGTATTTATTTAATAAAAAGAAAGGAGCACAACATGAGTGATGAATTAAGAAAAGCATTAGAGATCTCACTTGAGCAAGAAGCTCGCGGAGAAGTTACCCATTACGAATCAGTAGAAGAGTTAATGAAAGCATTAGGGTAAACAATCCGAAATTATCATTTCTATAAGCAACAATTCCGAAAGGGGTTGTTGCTTTTGTATGTACACAATCATCAAAAAAAGGAACAAGCTGAGAGGTAAAGCGCACAAAAAAGGAAGCTAACAAAAAAGGGCAGGCTGAGGGGAAGATGATTAAGACTTGGTTGGGAGGTTCTCGGGAGATGGTCGCGTGATGATCAGGTGAGGACATAGTAATGACAAGGGGATGATAAGGGGATGATAAGGACTAAATAGGATGACCACGATAAAACCATGACAAAACCCCGATAAAACCCCGTGTAAGGTTCACACTTTTTAAGGTGAAAAGTGAAAGGTGAAAAGTGAAAGGTGGATGAGGGTTGAGGAAAGGGGAAAGTGCCAAAAGTGCCAGGCAAAAATTTGGGCTAAAGAGGTAATAAGCAGGTATTGGGTAGGCAAAAAGTAGCAATTGACCCCGATTAAGATCACCTAAGAGGGAAAAGCAACCGGAAAACAGCAATCACTCCCGATATTGACCCGTAAATGGAAGGACAATGGAACGGAAGGACAATGGGATTATTTGGGTCAATCATTAAAAACTATTAAAAACTATTACGAAGGAGTTGATTAGTCAAAAATTGCCCAAAATGATCCAAAAATTAAAAAATGGAATAACAATAGCGACAAAGCTACAAGAACGTCAGGATCGTCAAGAACGACAACGGAAATATAGCAACATAACGGACACCATTAAACGAAAGAGTTATGGCAAAAGACAATAATATACATATGACACAGAAAACAATCATAGCAAATTATGGTACCGAGAATGTGGGGAAAACAACGTCGGTTAAGTTGGTGTACCATAAACTCCACCAACTTATCGCAGATGAAAACTGCCGTGACCTTCATTCGCCGGAAGATAACAACGGAGACCTTTGTGCTATCATTACTATCAATAACAAAAAAGTAGGTATCTCCAGTTTGGGCGATAATATAGAGCAATATGCTGAATGGTTAGACGAATTAGTCGGAGAAGAATGTGATATTATCCTTGTCGCCTGTCATGATTATGATGATACGACTAAAAAGATATATAGTCTCCAAGCAAAAGGCTATCGCATTTTGTGGACAGAAAACGCTCGTATTTACGAAGAGATAGATAAAAACATCCATAACGCTCCGAAGGCATTACTATCTCGCTTCAACGAGCAATGGGCGGAGGAGATAGCTAACTTGATTGATAATTGGTGTTATGCATAAGTATACTGATTAAATGGCTTAAAATAAAAATTGAGCAAAATGCAATATGTAATTTATGATACGAATGAGTATGTGAGAATGGTTGGTGATTCAAACAAGCCATTCAACCAAATTGAAGAAAGCGTGGCGCGCTTGCATAACTGTGAGCAACGCTTATCTTTGGTGCCCATTCTCAATACTACAGTTGCCTTTGAGCTTATTAAACATCTTGCAAGTAATGACCCCAATGAATTGAATTTGTATATAAGAGCTTGTTATGCGTTAGCTATTCATTGTCGTCCTTCATTCCCAATTATGACAAAGAATCCCATCGCATCATATATAGAGAATGAATTTCAAAAGCAGTTGGTAAGTATTGACTATTTGATTAAGTTCTTGCAAGAGATGATCAATAACCCAACACCACAAACGATTGCAGCAAATTCGAAATTGATTGAGCGAGTTGACAATTATTTATATAATGTAGGGATAAACTACTTAGCGGATTTGCAACGGCTGCGTCCTCAATTTCAGACTCAAGATGATCAACGGAAATGGATGCTCCAAATAGTCAATACTAAGGATTATTTACAATATCGAGCAACATCATTCCTTGAAAGCCTGGTTGTTGCATGTCGTGAAGTTGACTCTAGGAAAGTTATTACAGCCAATACATTAAGAAAGTTCGTCCAAGAACATCCTACTTACATAGAAATATGGCGTGAATTTGACAAAAAGTACATTGAAGGAGGCTATAATCTTCAGAAACTTAAAACGGCAAACACCTTTTGGGATGCAGAGATATGTTATCATCTCGGAACAACGGTAAATAATCACAAGGTATATATTGTTACTGAAGAGAATATGTTACATCGAGCAGCAAAGAAAGCTCATCAAAGCAACTGGATGTTAAAGATTAATCAAGTCCATACATTCAACAAGATACGTTTCTATTTTCGGAACTTCTTGGCATTGATACAAAAACCATGGTGGACGATTATACGTACACAAAAGAACTAACCCGTTGATGCCGGATGCAGGAAACGATATTTAGAAAATTTGAGGATTAGAACGGAATATGGAACAAGCAAAATAGGAGCCATTAAAGTATATGAAAGATGAAATAGAAAATAGAGCAGCAGTAGCACAAGGGATATTGAATGAGCAGTACCCTCGCTATTTGTATAAGTTCAGGACACTTGAGTCGGCGGTTAGAGATCTGAGGATTCCGTCCATCTATATGAATTCTATTGTGAACTTTAATGACCCATATGAAGGACACTTTGTTTTAGATAGTAAAAACACAACAGTAGAATGGGAAACATTTTTACAAAATATAGGGTATAAAAGTAGTAATATAAAGAAAAAGGCAGTATATTATGCTGCTAATCCCGACAAGGCGCAGAAGTTATTAGAACCAATTATTCGAGACAATTTAGAAAAAAGTGGCGTCTTCTGTTTTAGTAAAGGGTACGACAAAATTCCGATGTGGGCATACTACGCAGAAGATCATAAAGGTATTTGTATCGAGTATGATCCATTGCAAGATGAACAGTTATGCGATAGTTTGTTGCCGATGAATTATTCGAAAGATTATGTGCGCTTTAACTACATAAATGAGCCTTTCGGAGTAACTCGGTCAATTACACAAAAAGCTGATTGCTGGGCGGGGGAAGATGAGTTTAGGCTTATAAAGGTCGGAGAAGCACGCAAGCTTTTGACTATTAATCCACAAGCAATTACCTCTGTCATTCTTGGTTGCAAGTTTGCAGATAGTGTAACAAAAGATCCAAAACGAAAGGAACTCACAAAGGAATTGTTGCAACTTTTGCTTAATCCCAAATATAGTCATGTTATTTTAGAAGTATGTCAACAAAATAAAAATGATTACTTACTACAAAAGCATGCTGTAGATATTTCATTTTTACAAGCGTTAGTAACAATTTAAATATTGAATATTAACATATAAAAAATCATAAACAATGAAAAACTTTAAAGTTAAATGGCTATTACTGAGTTTTATTCTTAGTATTGCAAGCATTAACACCGCGTGGGCGGAAACTATTCCGGCAAACACAATCATCTATGTGGATGTTGCTAATCTCAATAATGGCGATTGGGATGCATCCGGAACGGCTTACTATATGTCTGTGACGGCCTCAGAAAACTCAAGCCACACGACAACAGCAACCAACACAACAGGTGCGGGAAGTTATGCGCCTAAAAAAGATACATGGATTACGCTTGCACAAGTTGCTGGCAATTTATATGCGGGAAAGGTGACTTCGCAGTCCACAACCGGCAAAGTATCATTTTGGACAAAAAATGAAAGTTCGTATGATAACTGTTGGGAAGTAAATGCTGCTTTAGCGCAAAGTTATGTTTCTTCGAAGCGCAAGTTTACGATTTCTTCTGATCACACAAATCACGGAGACCGAAGGACATCTTGTTTTGGAACGACTACAAGTTCTATCGATTTGTTTACAGGAGGACAGAAACTTTATTTGAGAGTAGGTACTAATTGGAAAACAAAAGACGGTAGTGGTAATAGTCCTCGCTTTGCTGCATGTTTCTTAGGACAAACTGGACAAACATGGGCTAAATTCACAAAAGTAACAGGAGATTATTATGTTGTCACTGTTCCTACGTCGGGAGCGGGAGAATGGCCATATGTTATTGTCTGTCGTATGAATGGTGGCAATACTACAGATTCTTGGAGTAATGTATATAATCAAACAGATGACTTGGCTCCAAGTTCAGATGGTCAGGGATTCAATAACTGTGTTTGGATTGCTGATGATGCCTGGAGTAATAGTTCCAGTTGGACGAAATATGCACCGAGCCCTGCTGTTTGGAAAACAGATGATCATGATTACACTACGAATAAGTTCGTAGATGGATCTGTTGGAATCTCCTTAAATGCAAATACTACGTATTATTTCAAGATAGCAGATGGTGTAGAAGGAGGATGGTGGGGATGCTCGGATAATGATGATTACAGAAAATCGTTCGTGGGACAATCAGAAAAGCATACATTATATTCTGGAGGTATAGATGCTCAAAAAGTAATTATCCTTAAAACAGCCGGAGCCGGAACATATACTTTCCATTGGAATAGTTCTACGCACCAAGTATCAGTAACTTATCCAACTGTTACGCACCCCAGTAGCGATTATATCTATTTTAAGAATAATCGCAAATGGCCTAATGTAATGGGGCATCTATTTAATGGAACTCCGGCAAGTACTGCATGGCATGCTTTGCCTGTTTTGGATTCCGTAAATTTTGATGGAACATACTACCATTATGCAGCAGCTGGTGGCAGCACAAATATTCTAGTAGCTAAAGAAACTACAGATGCCTGGGATGACAAGACTGCCGATTTGACGGTAAGCAAAGGAAAGGGCAAATGGTATGATGTTGTAAACAAAAGTACGAAATCTAGTGAGGATGCTACCAAATGGAAAACGTTTGATGCTACATTAACGCTACTTACGACTCAAGGCGAGACGAGAAATCCTTCTCCGACCAGTATTACTGTAACATATGGTGCAGGTACTAATATCAATACTGATTTTATTTCTACAAGCCCGCAACATACAAACTATTCATTCGGCGGCTACTATACTGAGCCAGGAGGCTCCGGCACACAAGTAATAACCGCATCAGAGGTGATTCCTACTAATTTGGAAGGTTACACTTCATCCGGAAAATGGATTAAGACCGGTGCTTCTGTTTCTGCAAATCTTTATGCAAAATGGACGCAGAATGTTACTTTGAATAAGCATAATGATGAAAGTAATGGCAGCGTGACGATGACATACAATTCCAACTCACATCCGGCGATTACAACCCCGACGAGAACAGGTTACACCTTTACCGGTTGGTACGCTGCAGCAGATGGAAATGCTTTGGTCATTGCGACAGACGGTACGTTGCAGAATAGAACATCCTATACAGATGCAAGTGGCAAATGGACGAACTCTGGTTCTGCTCCGACTTTACATGCTCATTGGACAGAAGACACGCACACTGTGTCGGTTGCAGCGGGAAGTCATGGATCAATAAGCGGATCTGTTTCCTCTGTTACGGGTGTAGGTATTGCAACGGCTTCATCAGAAATCACTGCAGTTCGTGATAATGGCTACGATTTTGTGAATTGGACATTGCCTACAGGCGTAACGGCCGCTGCTGGATATTCTGCAACAAGCAACCCTATTAGCATTAATGCGACAGCGGATGGCGTAACTATTACTGCTAATTTTACCGCACACACTTATAGTATCACGCTTGATAAGGGTGACCATGGAGCAGCTGATGGATCGGCTACGGTAGTATTTAATACATCTACACTAGCAAGTAGTTCTCTTGTATCGGCTAATCCGGGTTATCAACACGAAGGATATTACGATGGTAATACAAAAGTGCTTAATGTTGATGGTACGTTTGCTGGAACTAATGTATCAGGTTATATTACAAGCGGCAAGTGGAGCAAGTATGATGCCGACGCTACGTTAACAGCTAAATTTTCACCGGTAGCGCTTACATTCGAAGGCGATGTAGTAGGTCACGCAACAGAATGGAACGAGGAAGATAACTGGTCACCGGCTTGCGTGCCGACGATTGAGCATGATGTGGTTATTGACAAGCCAGTAGTTGTAAATATTACTGATGCAAAGGCCAAGAGCGTGAAGATTTACAATAAAGAGAGTACCACACACACAGGTAAGTTGACTATTGGTGCGGGTAAGGCACTGGTTGTAGCAGAGGATATCAAGAAGACTGAGGATGGTAGCACAAAGATTGCAACAACTGCTGATGTGCTGCATATCGAAGCGGGAGATGGTTTAACCGGCAATGGCGCTCTTGTTTGGGGCACAAGCGGAACTCCCGGCGATGCACAGGTTGATTTCTATACGGCGGCTTTAGGTGTAAAAGGAAATACTACCTCTAAAAACCAATATATAGGAACACCGTTTAGCAATGACCAGCAAGTGCTGTATCAGTTCTATTATTCGTGGGTGTATAAGATTGAGTATTCAGATGATGGCGAACCTTACTGGACACCTCTGGCAAGCGATGCTGCCATGAATGAATTTGAAGGATACGATCTGATTTCCGCTTACAATGCAGCAACTACATATCAGATGGAAGGAACATTGGTAAGCAACGGCAATGTTACTCTCACTACAGGAACTACACCTGCTCTATATTATAATGGTTCGTCCAAGACGGAGAATGTTCTTGCCAACTCATGGGTTGCGCCAATTAAGATAAACACCATGGATGCTACCAATAATTTCAGTAACGTTGAGGGCACAATATATATCTTTAATATGGGTAGCGAAACAGATGGAAGTGGAGGAACAGGCGGAGGAGCCGGTAACTATTCCACTTATACAATCGGATCTGCAGGTGAAACAGTTATTCCATCCATGCAGTCATTCTCAGTATATACAACAGGTTCAAGTCCAAGTCTGACTTTGAACTATACCAATTCGGTGAAGACTCCTGTGGCTAACGGTACGATGAACTCTGCCAACAGAGCCCCTGCTCGTAATCTTGCTGACGAAATGGATCTACTTAAATTGAATGTCGCGAGCGAAAATGGCTGGGGAGATGAGTTGAAGTTCTATATCCACGAGGATTTCACAAACGAATTTGAGAATGGTTGGGATGGACATAAGATGTTCGGTTATCCTGAAGCTCCGCAATTATACGCGGTAAGCAATGATGGAGAGTTGGCCGTAGCGTGCGTACCTACAGCAGAGAACAATGTGATTGCTTTCACACCGGGTAGTGAGGATAATGAATATACATTCTCATTCACGTACGATGGCGATGAGGAGTATTACCTCAAAGACACTAAGCTGAACATTGAGACGCTCATCAACACCGAGGCTACGTACACCTTTACCTCCGAGGCTCAGGATAGCGAAATGCGGTTCATCATCATCAAGCATGCGCCGGCAGTGGCCACGGACGTGGAGACATCAGATATCAAAAATCAGAAATCAGATGTTCAGAAGATATTGCACAACGGGCAGCTGTATATCATCCGCGATGGAGGAATATACTCAACTGATGGACAAATGGTGAAATGAAAGGTGAAAGGTGAAAAGTGAAAGGCAAAAGACTTAATCTGATAAATATGAAAGATATGAAAAATAGAGTTATTGTTATGATCATGGCGGCAGTGTTCGCACTGCCTGCCATGGCGGGCTGGATCAAGCAAGAGCAACAACCAAACGCCACAGAGCAGCAGAGCGCATTCCAGTCCACAAGTGCCATGCAAGGTTCGGGTAGTCCTTATACCTCTACGCCCGCAGAACTGAACGACGAAGGCAAAGCGACGTACGAAGAGAAAACCGAGCCGGTGATCGTGGTAAGCGGCAGAAGGAAAGTTAAGCCGGTTACGCCTGATAAGGATCCTATGCCCGTGGGTGATGCGGTGTTACCGATGATGCTGATGGCTGCTGCCGCAGCCGGGGCGATGGCTTGGCGGAGACGCAAAGCTGCTGTCGATGCGGAATTAGGAAAATAAACATATATCAACCCTGCTGATGGGTTTGAAGCACATACGTGCTTGTGATGGTTTGTATGGTCAGTTTGCTTTCAAATACATTTGAGCAACAGCCCATACAAATCATCATTCATTCTCCAACCCATCAGCAACGATAAACCAAAATAAACCTTATCATTGAAGCCCGATTTCGTCAAAAATTACCAAAAATTGCCCCAAAATACATTTTTTTGAGGAAAAATTTGCAAATGTCAGAAATTTTTTGTACCTTTGCAGTCGCAAAGGTTTCACCCCTTTCCCCGTGGCGGTTTTCCCCGTTTGTCGGGGACAACCTAGTGTAACTTTGCGGGCGGAATCGAAAATTGGAAACCATATATAAATAAAAAGACCATATGACTATATATTTCGCAAATCCGGAATTGGAGAAATATGCCAACGATGAGCGCTTATGTAAACGGAAGTTGGGCGCTGCGCAGGCTAATATATTCTTTCGGCGATTGGATCAATTGCGAAATGCACAGACATTAGAGGATGTACGGCACTTACCCGGACATTTTCACGAATTGAGCGGTGACAGGAAAGGCCAATGGGCTTGTGACCTATTGCAACCAAATCGCTTGATATTTGAGCCGACAGAAAAGCCTATTCCGACTTCCGAAGCAGGAATATACATATGGTTGGAAATAGAGTCAGTTGATATCACCGAAATTGTTAATTATCATGGCAAATAAAACATCTACAAATATGAAAACGGCATATAATCCCATAAAGGTATTTCATCCGGGAGAGACGCTTAGCGAAAAGTTAAGCGAAATGGAAATGACAGTGGCAGAGTTCGCAACTCAAGCCGGAGTGCCGGTATTTGTTGTTGAGGCCATAATAGCCGGAAACATGTCAATAACAGCCGAGTTGGCTTTGGCGTTTGAACAAGTGACGCAAATCCCGGCGCACTATTGGCTGAATGCACAGCATAGCTATGATGAGTATTTGCTACAACATATAGCAAACACGTTCCGCGACAGGCTAATCGAAAGTCAAGAACAATTGGCTAATTCAATTGTGCATAGTTTCATTTACACACCGCAAACGCAACACTATGCCTATGCATAGAAAACGATCGCTTTTAGATTGTATGCGTCTGAGCTAAAGGATAAAAAAGTTCTATTATATAATTGTGTCACCACTGGTGACACAATTTGTATCAACGCCATTGACACAATTTAAGCAAGGCGCAACCCATCAGCAGCGATAAACAAACATAAACCTTATCATTGAAGCCCTATTTCGTCAAAATTATCAAAAATTGCCCCAAAATACTTTTTTTTGAGGAAAAATTTGCAAATGTCAAAAAATTTTTGTACCTTTGCAGTCGCAAAGGTCTCAAGCCGGGCGATGTGCTGTTCGGGGATGAGCATAACAACAAAAACTGACTACTATGGCACAGGAAACATTGAACGGATTGCTGCAATATGTGTTGCAGACTTTATCTCCTGAGGACAAACAGTGGTTTGCCATTCAACTCGTAAACGACACCTTTCGTGATGCCGATGTCACACCTTATACGTGGGATGAGGCACGTGAACGGTTGGAGACTGCCCGTGAACAATTTCGTCAGGGACAATACCTTACACATGAGCAGGTAATGCATACACAAATGAGTGCTGCAGTATGAGACCCATCTGGTCAATGCAAGCCTACGAGGCTTATTTGAAAATCTGCGACTCCATCCGCAAACATTTCGGGAGCAGAACAGAAAAGAAGTACATCGCAGCTGTTAATTTTGCCGTAAAGCAGTTGGCAAAACATCCGGGGATTGGAAAGTCGGAGTATGAATTGGCAGAAGATGGTTCTGTTCACAGTAAGATTATTAATGGATTGAGTAAGATCATTTATTATACGGATAGCGACACGCTATACATTGCAGATGTTTGGGATATACGCCAAGACCCGAATATATTAGTGGAACGTTTCACCAAGTAATCTCCCCGCAACGCAAGCCATCAGCAGCGATAAACAAAAATAAACCTTACATTGTGACCTTACATTGAAGCCCGATTTCGTCAAAAATTGCCAAAAATTATCAAAAATCACTTTTTTTTTGAGGAAATATTTGCAAATGTCAGAAATTTTTTGTACCTTTGCATCGTGAATTGTGCATTTTTGTATAGATGGCACAATGCAACGATATAAACTACTATTATGGCGTCGCTTTATGATTGCCAGCCACTTTGTCATCTGAATACCAGATTGATGTTTTGTGAATGATAAACAGATATTAAAATCAATTATATGGAAGCAATAAGAGAGACATTATACGATTTGGACGTGAATGTCATGATGCACCCAATTATTGATCCGGATTGGAGGAATCAGCCGAGTTATTCTCGTAAAGAATACATGGATGATTTAGCTCGCCGAGTAGGATCGCATTATGGATTAGCCGATATTAGAGATGCACAATGATAGGTGGTGCTTACATAGTCGTTTTCAAGCAGTCTGCAAAATTCGACTTATCAGAGTTGGAGAAGTATATTGTTGAGGACTGCCATGCACCATTGACCGCCAAGCGTAAGTTTGAAGACTTAGGCAAACGCTTGGATTGGTTAGAAAAGTACGCCGAGTTACCGGCAATTGATTTTAATCTAAGTTATCAGTACGGGATATTGGTTCGCACAATTCCATATGGGAAAAAGATGACCATTGTTTATACTGTAGAAGGGGAAAATGTGTACATTTTACGCATTATGCCGCAAAGCATGATTATATTTTAAGATAGAAATATCGTCCCCTCCCACGACTTTGAGACGTTGCCCAAAGAGCGTAAAGCCCATTATCAAAGAATCTTCGATTTAATTATTGGGCAAGATAACGAATGGATCTCTCAAGAAATGGAGAGACGTATTGCGCGTATGGCGGGGAACAACCTACCGATTACGCTTCGGAGCGTAACGCTTGCAGGCGTAATGGATAAGCGAAGGATTGACAACGGACGAATAAACAAATAGAATGAATACCATATTTATTGTACTACCGATTCTTACCATCCTGATGTTCGACTTGGGGTTGACGCTCAAGCCACAGGACTTCAAGCTGATTGCACAACGGCCGAAACCGGTGATCGCAGGCTTGATAGGTCAAATCATCTTACTGCCGCTGATTGCGTGGCTGATTATTAAGCTATCCGTTTTCAGTTATCAGTTATCAGCTCTTTTTATCATAGGTATCATGCTCGTTGCATGCAGTCCGGGGGGCAGCTCGAGTAATGTATTCTCGATGCTGGCGAAAGGCGATGTGGCGTTGTCGGTGACACTGACAGCATGCAGCAGTATCATCACCCTGTTCACCCTGCCCCTGATCATGGCGTGGGTGGTGGACAGTATTCAGCAGTCAGCAATCAGTATTCAGTTGCCGGTAGGTAAGCTGCTGATGCAGAACATTGTGCTGATGGTTGTGCCGATATCCATCGGGTTTGTGGTAAATATCTTCCGCGAACAGGCAGCACAGAAGATCCATAACGTGCTCAAGCGCATCGCTATGCCGGCGTTGGTGCTGCTGGTAACCATCTTTTTCTTTCAGCACAAGCAGACGATAGTCGATGAGTTCGCCTCGTTAGGCCTGACGATGACCCTACTCATCCTTGCCACTACGGGCTGCGGAGCGCTGCTGTCGTGGCTGCTACGGTTGAGCACCAAGGAACGCCGCACCTTAGTAATCGAGATCGGCATGCAGAATGCCGCGCAAGCCATCACCATCGCTTGCAGCCCGCTGATCTTCAACAACGAGATCATTGCCATCCCTGCTATCATTTACGCCCTGATGATGAACCTTATCCTGTTGGCGTACGTAGGAATAACCAAATTACAAAAAACGATTCAATAAAAAAAGCCTCGTGTGAGGCTTTTTTTATGATTGATTCATCAATCCAGCTTTGATCCTGTCACGTCGTAGCGTTCGCCGCCACGGATGATCACTACGTGACCATCTTCGAGGATCTTGTAGGGGCGATCAGCATCCACAGGAGTGAGCAGCACCGGCGCGCGGAGCGAGCCGTGGTGAGAGTCAGCCTCGTAATTGACGATTTGACGATTGACAATTGACGATTGATTGTCCGATTGCTCATTATTGACGATTGTCAGCGGTTGACCATTCATCTCGAAGCGGAGGTCGCCTACCCTGTCGCTCTGAATCGTCAGGAAGTACAGTGCCTCGCCATCAATCATGATTGGCTCGGCTACGGCTGCCAACTCATCGCCGACATAGACCGCTACGCTCAAAGACAAAAGACCGCTTGCGCTCAAAGACAAAAGATTATCAACTTTCGCAATCATAGTCATATTGGTTGCAGCCTGCGGATTGGAGAACTGCGACCTTACGTCCGCAGCACCCGACAAAGAGGAGGCAACCCGCGAACGTTGCGCTGCTTCATCGCTGTTAGACCGCTTTGCTGACAGACCGCTTGCGCTGTTAGAGTGACGGTTGTAGAAGCGGATGGTCACATCGCCCTTAGCCATGCGGCGGAAGAGGTAGCCCTCACCCGGGCGCATGGTGGTCAGGTCGCCTTTCCACTTCCCGTCCTCGGAGAAGTAGGCGAAGTGGTTATGGCTCTTGAGCATATCGCCGGGCGTAGCCTTGTCGTAGTAGTCCGCCAGCGCCTCAGCTACCGGTGTTACTTGCTTCAATAGGCACGGCATAGCGCTCCATTGGCCGCTACCGCGAACGGGCACGTACATCGAATCGGCGTGCAGGTTATTGCCGCTGACATGGATGGTGTTGCCGTTCTTGCTATAGATCATATAGGTATAGAGGTAACTCAGGTAATCGAAGCCTCCGGTGAAGCGTCCCTGCGCATCGGAATAGCTGACGAACTGCCGCGTTGTGGGGTTCTTGATCATGTCACCCTCCGCCCATGGCTCGTTGGCGGTCAGGATATTCGCTATCTTCGCTGTGCTCTGACGCAGGTCGAGGTTGAATGATGTCCAGTTCCAGCCCGCGTTGAGGTTAACGGTCTGCCGCTCGCTACCGCTCGTGGTGAGCACGACAGGATTGCCGTCGCCGCAGCCATACACAGCACCATGCTCGAACTGGATGTTACGGCTGGCAGTCAAGTCGTACACCTTACCCGTAGATGCCTGCCACAGCTGGAAGCGGATCGCCTTTTTGTTCATCGCATCCGAGCCATAGACGGTGAGGTAGAGTTGCGACAGATTCGATACGGCATCGAAGCTGATATGTGCCATTCCGACGCATTCCTCCTTGTACATCGCATACACGATATCGTTTTCATCGGAATCGTACACACTTGCCAACTGCCCGTTTACCGTTTTCCCGCTAAGCATCACGTGTCCGCACACCGACATATTGAGCGGGTACTTGTTCCGGTCAACCTCACCATACGGTGCGTTAGCCCGGACGGTATATTCCACGATCAACGGTTCCGCCAAGCCGTCCTCGTCGGTGAGGTATATCTGGTCGTTATATACGCCTACCGGCAGGTTGGCATCGAAGGTGAGTCGTATCTGCTTCTCCTCCGTCGCGTTCATCGAGCCGGATGGTTCGCTTACGGTCAGCCAGTCGGGCAGCGACTCAATCGAATATTGGTGACGACGACCGGACTGATTGACTATATTGATCAGGTACGTGAATTCGTCTGACGTCTCGTAGTCGGTTGTGACGCGCAGCGTACGCTCGCTCCACTTGAGTGAGTTTCTGTCCACAAATGCCACCCACGATACAGGCGAAGCCATGGGGTTACCGTTCAGGTCTTCCACGTCGCGGACGGTGAGGTAGATGGTCTGCTTGTTGATCTCGCGGTCGGCCATATTGAGGTTGATGAGCAGCTCATCGTTGTTGAACGACCAGTCGAAGTTCATCTTAGTGGGCGTACCCTGGTTGCGCGTAGGAGCGTACGAAGTCTTGTTTGCCACGTCGCTGATCTGTTTCTGCGATACCGCCATATTGTTGACCAGACGACCGATGATGAGCGGCACAACCTTGTGAATCACATTGCCGTTACCGTCACGGAACACGCGCTGGTCGTTGGGGCTGAACACCAGTTCGATGATACCGTTGTCGTTCACCTTCGTCTCTTCGAACGGCAGATAACCGAATATACCCATCTCATCGCCTGTAGGTGATAGGTTATCGAATCCCTCGACCATATACTTGGGCAGTGCCTGCTCAAAGAAGCATATATCGTCGATCTCACCATCGTAGCCGTCGCCGCCGAGGTACATTGCGCCGCTAATGCTGCCCAGCAGCGATGCGGAGAAGGACTGCTTGATCTCGCCATCGACATATACCGCGGCGTTGTTCATCGTGCGGTTGACGGTCAGCACCAGGTGGTGCCACTCGCCGTTGGCGTAATCATCGCCAATGAGCCATTGTGCCGAATCGCTGTGTAGTATCAATCGTCCGTCCTCTAACGCGAGCAGCGTACCGTGCTTGTCGTCGGTTCTGCCGGCACTGAAGATCGAGCCGCTTGCTGCGGTGGTCTTGCACCATATCATGAACGACTCGTCATATACGCTCGATCGCCCGAGCAGGTTGCCATCGAGTTGCAGCTGTTCGTTCGGTTTCAGGGTCACGGATATGCCTTTCTGATGATTCCAACTCGTCTGCGTGGTATAGAGCGTAGCTCCGTTGGCTCGGTCGGTGAGCTCGTTGCCTCGTCCCTCGTCCATACGGTAGTATGCCATCAGGTCGCGTTCGTAACCCGTCAGGTACTTCATGTTCGTAGCCACTATCTCGTCCTGCGTCAGGGCTTTCGTCCATATACGTGCCTCGAGTATATCGCCCTCATAATCCCCGCCGAACTGCAGCGGTGCCGAGCCGCGGAGCACGAAGTTAGCCGGCAAGGAGTCATGAGCGTCAGCTGCTATGGGCACAGACTCTGTACCGATATAGAACCGCACATCTTTCTTGTCGTTATCATACACGGCGAGCACACGGCTGAACACATTGTCGGGCAGCACATCCGGAACGGTAGCGAACATATATACGTAGTTTTCGCTGATCAGGAACAATGCCAGACGTCCTTCGCCGCCGCTGAGTTGTACCAGATAGTCGCTATTGGGCTTCGAGGTAGTGAACAGCGTACCCATCGTTTCGGAATTGTTAGGTCGCACCAGCATATCGATGGTAAACGACTTGTCGGTGAGCGAGCGCTCGACCTTCGTCTTGGCCTTGCTCTGCAAGTCATCTACGAAATGCAGACTCGTGCCCGTGGTGATACCCGTGGCATTGGTCATACCTATGATCTGGAAGTTATTGTCCTCGTCAAGGTAGTTGCCTGCTATCGGCTCGTTGAATCGCAGCTTAAGGTCGTTGCCCACGCCGAGGATGGCATCGGCAGGCTGTGCCGCGCCGAACACACGCGGTACACGCGTATCCTTGATACCGCTGCGTACGTCCGAGGCACGGTAGATGAAGCCGTTGCCGTGCCGGCAGAACGATACGGCGCGCAGGTCGTACTGCTGCTCCATCGGGTCGCGCTCGCCGTAGAAACGTATGTTCTCGATACGCCCGCCGGTGATCATCGCTTTGGTGCCCGAAGCCTCCTGATAGAGACTGTCGGTCGCATAGTATGAGCAGAGGTTCACCCAGCCGTCGTCACTCTGCTTGCTGAGTTTGTACTGCAGTTCGATATGGTCGAAGTTCTTGTAGTTGACATCGAATCCATCGATCACAACCGGCAGGTAGTAACCTGCAGAGTCTTGCGGCGACAGGGTGTTCATTGTCCACTTGTCATGCGGCGCGGCTATGTTCACCTCGCAGCTGACAGGCATATAGTGGACGCTGAACGTACACATTGCCTTATTGAATCGGTCGCAAGGTGATGCCAGCTCCAGCACGATATCCTCGAAGTCGTAGCCCTGACCGGCATAGACCTCCATGGTCTTGTTGACGATCTGTCCGTGCATCAACCGTATGTCACGTCCGTCGCCGGTGAGCGGCATACCGTCGATCATGATCTTTGCGCCCTTGGGGTTAGAGCCTTCCGCCAACTTGAGTTGGAAGATAATTGCTTCCTGACCGCCTCCGAACTCCTGTTGGCCTTCGTTGGTCATCGTCAGGTTGAATACGGCGGGTTTATCCACGGGCACGTTCGAGCGCTCATGCACATCGATATCGATCTTCTGGTTCTCCAGATTGAGCGTACCGTTGCCCAGCGGAATCTTCGGTTCATAGTAATGCGTTGAGTCAGCCGGCTCCCACGGGCATCGACTCGCACCGCCGTTCAGGTAATACACGAACGAACCGTAGCGGTTGCTGATTGTATCTTTACCCATGAAGTCCAATGTGGTGTCAACTTCCAGAGCGAAGTTATCCCCGCTCTTCTGTACGCGATACACACTCACGTCCATATATCCGTACTCGTTCGGACGCAAGGTGAAGCCTGCTTTCTTGGTATGGCTGTCGCTCTTGGAGGGGTCTTGATGGAAATCGACATTCAGGATAGGAGTCAGTTCGAATACCCACTTCGACTCCGGCGCTTCCAGAGCGAGGATGAATGGCCATCCCTTATTATCCTTAATATGCGAGCGCTGACTTGTAATCATTTGCGTGACTGTTTTGCCGAAGACATTTGTCACCGCCTTAATGATTCCTTGCCCGAAGTTCGCCGATGCTCCCGGGTAATCCACGTAATCCTGGTAGGTATTGGCGTACTCGTAGTTCTCGCTGTAACTTACTCTACTACCACCGCTCACCGACCATGTACCTACGTGGTTGCGTCCGTAGCCGTGTATGGCGTTGATCTTCTCATTCTCGTTCTGAATCATCACGCCTATCCACCCTGCTATGGCACGGTTGTAGCCTGCTACCTCGTCCGCCTGCTCCTTGCTGCTGTTAGCCGGACGAATCTGGCGGTAGTAGCCCTCGGAAGCAAAGCTCTCGTCCTCAGGTGCGACCTTCGACCAGTACAGGAACTTTTTCTGCGTGTTCGCCATGTTCTGCACGGTAGCGCTATCCAGGGTGAGCAGCAAGGCATCACGGTCGCGCTTGAGCTTGGGCAGCAAGGTATTCTCGATATAATCGTGCGTATAGGCAAAGGTGGAACTCATGTACGTACCTACCTCGCGCTCCAGGCCGATCACCAGGAACCACTGCTTGCCGTCGGGTGCACGGCCGCTATCCACCACCTGCATCGTGCCGTCGGCAAACTGCGGGGCAAAAGCGGCATAGGTCAGCGAGTCGATCGGCTTGACGGCGTCGGTCAGACCGTAGTACAGGTTCTCAACCGCACCGATATAGATATCGTCCATCTCGCCCGTATGACCGTGATCTGCCTCCGTTTCTATACGCTCGGTCAGGCCGAAGGTATAGGTGGCAGTATGCTTGTAGTAATAGGTCGATTGTACAGGAATACTTACCTGATTGGTGGTGTTCATATTCATCAGGTAACCGGTAAAGAATCCTGTTCCGGCACCGGCATACGTACCCATCGCCAGGTTGGCACTCGTGCCGTAACCGATATTTACATTCAGGCCGAACTGGAACTTAACCTCCGACGAACGGCTGTACTTATACGTCGTGCCGGCTTCCACATAGGCCGTACTGTTCGCTCCGGGCGGGTCGCGCAGCACATCCAGCAGTACGATATCGGCGGTGGTGGAAGTGACGAAGTCGCTTCCCTTGGCCTTGTTACCCATTACGTACGCACGGAAAGCCTGCTTCTCGATATAGTTGCCTTGGTACTCCACCGACAGATCGAGCGGGCGCAAGGCACTTTCGCCGGTCTTGAGGAACGATACATAATCCGCAGGGATATTGAACAGCGCCTCGCCGTTAGCGTCCATCTGCAGGGTTTGGATCTGCGTGTTTTTGGCTTCGTGCAGGCCGTTATATACCTTGAGCACACCATTGCTGATACGCACCTGCTCGTGGCGCGTGCTCGTGGGGTCGTTGTTATAGTAGTAGTCCTCATGGGCTGCAGCACGGAAGCTGTAGGTGCCCGTGTTGAATACCGGATGGCCGAACAGATAGCTCCAGGTCTTATCCTGTTGCTCTACCGCCAGCGGTACGTCCACCGTGCTGTTGTCGATCGACTGCCGCTCCATCGATTGCTCGCCGTAGTACCCCACTTCCATACCGTACATGAGTTGCTTGCAACTGATGTTGATCGGGCTGTGGTAGATGATACTGTATTCGGCATTGGCGGTCATCACGTGATCGTTATGGGTCAGCTGCAATGTATCTTGGGCAGTAGGCAGCAGATCGAGCGTCTCGCTCGTCTTGCCTTCCGCATACAGCGTTGCGTAGCCGCGAGCCGTGGCTTGGGTGATCTTGTACTTCACCGGCCACAAGTCGGCGCAGTACTCACCCGTCGTCTGATCCGGACGGATGATAATACGTTTCTTGGAGTAGATGACCTGCGTGGTACCCGTCACCTGCGTATCGCCCGGCGCTATAGCCAGCTGCTGTACCGTCTGACGGATCGTATCCAATGTCGGGTCTTGCGGGTCATGGACGATCTGCGATATGTTATCGCCCTCGAGCTCCAGTACCAGTTGCAGGTCATCGCCCAGGTTGTTCGTACTCAGTCCGAAGCCCAAGGGCTTATCGCCTTGGTTCTGTCCGCCTACGATACGTCCCGTGAGGCGCACTCGGGTTTGGTCATATACGCGCACACCATCCAGCGCCTTATCCAGGCGCAACACGCTATCACCGTCGATGCGTACGAAGCCTCCGCCGGCAAACGTATGTCCGGGCTTGAGCACTTGCAGCGTAAAGCCGTGGTTGAACGGCACCTGAATGGTGAAGTTACCCGATCCGTCGGTCTTGTAGGCCGTATTGCCTGAGCTCACTATCTTGCCGTCCATAGCCAGGTTGGCATCGCGCACAGGAATCGTGGTGTTCTCGTACAGCACGCGTCCGCTTAATCGTACGGATGATATGTTCTCGAACGTCAGCCCGTCTGCTACGGGATTGTCCTCGCTCAGGGTCACGGTAGCCGAACCCATCGTGGAATTATTGAAGCGGAAGGTGGCATACGTGCTCGTAGGAGTGATCGTATATTCCTGCCGGTGGCCGTAGAGCAGGCTGTCGAACGCATACTCACCCGCCGCATTGGTCACGGCCGTTAACTCGTTCAGCCCTTCACCCGTTAACGTCACCGTCACATTGGCGCAGCCCATACCGTCGGAGTATTGTACGCGTCCCTGAATCTTGCCGTAAGGCGAACGCCAACCGGTGCACAGAGCCGTGTCGGTCGTGGTCGTGCCGTTGCAGCTGTAGCGCGATATGATACGGTAGTCATAGCGTTTGTCCGTCGCCGTACGGGTATCGCGGACACCTGTAGCGCTGACCGTGGTTAGCGAATCAAAGCGCGCAACGCCCTGCTCGCGGCGTTCGATCAGGTAGTCATCCACGCCGCCGGAACCCATATCCCAGGTCAGCAGCACGCCATAGCGGTCGGTGCCTTGCGTGGCTTTCTGGTTCATGATCTTCGCCGTCGCATTGTAATACAAGTTCGGACCACGAACAGGTTTAGGTGCCAGATCTTCGAGGTTCACTACCTTCAGCGACGAGTTGCTCTGATCGAGCCGCACCTCATAGCGGTAATGCACGCACGAACGGTCGGCGATATCGGTCGTGTGGATCGTCCACGAGCCGTCCTCAGCAAGCTTCACACTGTCGTTGGGGATAGGGGTCTCTATTACCTCACCGGTCTCAATCAGCGTACGCCTCAGCCATAGCCGGGCACCGTTATCCCAGTTGCAATATGCCGTGTCGGTCGGGTACAACTGCCGCAACTCGGCCTGTATAGCATTGTACAATATGGTACGCACACTGTCACTATTGATGGTAGTGCCCCATGCCTGCTTGATGGAGTCCGTCAGCTGACTGCTACGGTAGCGCTCGGAAGTAATGGGACACATCCCATCCCTAATCGTCACAAAGTACGAATTGCCCTCGCGCGCTACAGGAACAACCCAATTAAAATTAAAATCAGCCCCTTTGTGCCGGGCAGCAAGTCGGAACTCGCGCGAATCCGTCGGAATGATCAATTGTTTACGCTCGCCGAATTGCTCAAACGTGTAGTACCGGTACACATAGTCGTTGCCCTCCGGCAATATATACCGGAGTTCGAATTCATAATCCTTGAGTACACTGTCCGGAGTGGACGGATCATACTTCCTGGCATGCAGTTCCACCAGCGTAGCATTGTTCACTAACTTGGAGGTATAATCGCAATCCTCTTTCGGCTCGGGGGTCATGGCAACCGGTTGGTTCACTAAGTTGAAATGGAAATGTACCTTGCGGTTGGTATCGAAATCCTCGTCCGGGCTATAGTCCGGTTGGTCGTACGCGAGGGGTGCGAGGTAATTATGTTTGATCACGCTGTCCGTCTTGGCGAAGTCATGATTCCATCCCCATATCGAAGCCGATGCACGGCGTACACGGTAGTAGATTGTCTGCCCGGGTTTGAACATGCTGTTACTGGTCAACGAGCATTCAAAACTATTGACAGGGTTACCATCCGGGTCATAGGTGTAGAACCTGCCGACCTTCGAGAACTTCTTGTCAACCGTATCCATCTGCACCTCGGCTTCGCGCATCGCTTGCTGCGGGTTATCCGGATACCGATAGACGGTACTGTCTTCCGAATATGCCATCACGCCAATAGTCTGCGCATCGCTGAAATCGCGGTTGAAGGCACGCTGCATCTCAAACACATCGCCTTGGATGATATCCTCTGCAGTGGAGTTATGAATCTCCCATTGCAGGTTCACCCTGCCCGTCACGCGCTGCTGTGCATCCAGTTCCTCCGTACCCTTCAGGTCATACACGCGGTGGTAAGCAGGTATATGCACCTCGTTCGTTTTCAGCGTCTGGGTCGTTCCGGCTTCCTTGTTCTTGTATGTCACAAACGTAGCCGACATGAAGCGCTGTACCGTATCTTTCGTCTGCACCACGATCGTACCCGAGCGATCCGTCGTCTCTACATTTTGTGGGTTCAGCGAGGTATAGTAAGATATCGGGTCTTGGAACACCACGTACTGCACGGCGGCACAACCATACCCCGTGGCACCGTCGGCATCCAGCGTATACAGATACGGCTCGTAGAGCTGAGGCGTCTGAGGTATATCACCGCCTGTGTATATCTCCGGCCAACTCCAGTCCTTGTAGTACGACTCATCGCCGCTCGATTTCTTGTAGATCGCCGCACAAACGCCCCACTTGAACTTCTTCCCGCTCAGCGAAGCGGGCGGATACCAATCGAACGTGAGGTACGTGATCTTCTCGTGGCCGTCGTCTTTCCTACGCTTGAGCTGCATCGCGTTCTGTTTCCAGTGCGACTCGTCGAGCGAGTTGAGCACAATCTGCTGCCCATCGTACGTACTGCGAACGATACAACTTCCCTCGTGGACATACATGTATCCCTCGCCCACATCTTCCGAACTCTCGTTCTTACCTTTCTGCACGGCAGCCACCGAGGCTATACGGTGCCGCGATTGGTCAGAGCCCTCGGTCATCTGGTACCATACGTACGAGTCATGATTGCCGGTGAAGTTCGTCGAGCCCCACAGGTAGTAGTCGTTCCACGAGCCATACACCCAGATAGGGATATAGAACCGTAGCACCCCCTCGCCCATACTTATCACGGTATAGTGATTCTGCTGCTCGAGGTAGTCGTTAGCCCGTAGGGGACTGAACTGACCAATCATAACGGAAAGGATTGCCATCAGCAGCAATCGTTTCGCTGCATACGTAGTGTTCGTTGTCATATAGATAGGTATAATGATTTTTTGATTGGTAATACTATCTTTTTGTTAAAACAAAATAACGCACAAAGATAGTAAAAAATTTTGACATTTGCAAATATTTTCACAAAAAAAGCCGCTCACACGGCTCTTTTTTTTATTTTGGTAATTTTGGGTCATTTTTGGCTTTATCAATCCATCTCAATTGTACATGCCAATTCACAAAAAAAGTGCTCATCTGGGCACTTTTTTTGCTAAACACTTGCAAATGTCAAAAATTTTTTGTACCTTTGTAGGCTTAAATGAAAAAATAAGTATGTTAGAGCAATTTTTGAATAAAATTATCAATGGCGATTGTCTGGAGGTGTTACATCAAATTCCAGATAATAGCATTGACTTAGTGGTTACTTCCCCGCCTTATAATCTAAAAAATTCTACAGGCAATGGTATGAAAGATGGTCGCGGAGGCAAGTGGGCAAATGCTGCACTAATCAATGGTTACGAAAACTATGATGATTGCATGCCAAACGACGAGTATGCTGCTTGGCAACATGAGGTGTTGTTGGAATTGGTACGCGTAATTAAAGAAGATGGCGCTATCTTTTATAATCACAAATGGCGTGTGCAGGCGGGGCTCATACAAGATCGTCGTGATATTGTTTATGATGTCCCGTTGCGCCAAATTATCATATGGAAACGTAAAGGAGGTATTAACTTCAATGCCAGTTATTTCCTTCCTACATATGAGGTAATATATCTCATTGCAAAAAAGGATTTCAAACTAGCAAAAGGAGCCAATGCATATGGAGATGTTTGGGAAATAATGCAAGAGCAAAGAAATGATCACCCTGCACCATTTCCTGTTGAACTAATAGATCGCATAATTAGTAGTACAAATGCACAAGTCATTCTTGATCCATTTATGGGATCAGGAACAACAGCTGTTGTAGCTGCCGGTTTAGGGCGTGATTTTATTGGTATAGAAAAATCAGCGATATATTGCGAGAGTGCAATGAAACGTTTGGAGAGAAATAAGTTACAACCCGAAGTGGCAAAGTTTCATTCACAGACATTATTTACTGCATCAATTTCAACTATAAAAAAGAAAAAAACAGAGAACCATGAGTACACAATTGCAAGCCTTTTCTAAAGAGGAACTAATACAAAAATTTAAAGAAATTTACGCCAAGGGTTGGATAGAAAACGTTCGCGGTCGCAATGATGGCGCGGTAGGCAACACTTTGGAAGATTTATTAGGAATCCCCGAAAACAATTTGCCGATACCAAATGCCGCAGAATGGGAATTGAAAGCTCAGCGTTCTGAGACATCTTCACTATTGACAATGTTCCATATGGAGCCTTCACCGCGTGCAATGCATGTTGTGTCCGATATCCTACTCTTAAAATATGGTTGGCCGTCTGCAGAGGCTGGCTTAAAATATCCAGAAGATGAGAAATCATTTCGTGGTACTCTGAATGCTCGTAATTTTTCAGATAGAGGTTTTAAAGTACAAGTCAACGATAAAGAACGCCGTGTGGAGATAGTATTTGATAACTCACACACTGACGAGCGTCATAAAGAGTGGGAACGCAGTGTTAAGAATCGAGTAGGCCACTTAAATAATTTTGAGATTATACCCTATTGGGGATTCGACGATTTGTTTCATAAGGCAGGGGTAAAACTGACTAATTGTTTCTATGTCCAAGCTGACGAGAAATGGGAAGGAAAGGGGCGCAAACGTAAGAACTACTTCCTCTACAACTACGTACTCAAGCTTTCGCAATTTGACCAAGAAAAATTTATCGAAGCAATTCGTCAAGGCAAAGTGTATGTAGATTTCGATGCTCGTACAGGACATAATCATGGAACAAAATTCCGGATTCGTTATACAGATATTCCTTCGCTATACAGAAACGCGGAAGTGGTATTAGATATGAGGAGTAAATAACCACCTTTTTTCGTAACATTTCCGCACTCAGAAAGTGCGGATTTGTTATTTTAATACCATTAGTAGTCAGTAACATATAACAATTAACAAAACACATATGGAAAATCAAGAATCCCAAAAGTCAGAACAGAAGAAACGCCTAACAAGAGAAGATTGCAAACTTGATAGAAAGCATTTTCACGATAAAGATGAGCAAGGAAATGAGGTAATAGAAGAAATTGATGACGAGTCACTTGAAGATTGGAAAATTGAAGATGTCGGTTGTGATGTGGACGACCGTGCCACCGAGGAAAAATGTCGTGATTACTACTTCTATGATTACGACAAAGACTTGTTAGCCGAATATTACCACCAGAGAGGACAAGATTTTAACCCCACAGAGTGGAAATACGCACGTTGGGGACTTATCAAAATGTTCAATGACAATTGGCTTAAATCTCCGGCATTCGTTGATTGGAGTGCTATGCGAAATTGCATACGTGAAGATCATATTGAAGATTTTATTCATAATATAAAAAGTGCTGCTACTCGTGTACAAATCCTAGAGCACATTATAAAAATTGTGGACTCAATCTGCCAAGGCTCTTTCGTTCGCAGTTCATGGGATAAAAAAGATGTGCTACCTATATACAAACGACTGAAAGCTGAAAGTGAGGCTGCTGCAAAAGTAGAGAAACAAGAATTAGCCAAGCAAAAGGCAGCAGAGAAAAAGCAGGAAAAGAAAAAAAATAGCGATTTCGTTGTTACGATTGATGAAATTATGAACTATGCCAACCATGAGGCCGGTGAACACCAATACGCTATTGCCGCTATGCTGAGATATTTCTGCTTTCAAAAGCAAGAATGGGATAACTCAATAGTTAGAAATAAGATACGTTCATTAGGTTCGAAAACTGAAATTAGCATTGAAAATAACGGAACACTTAACCAAAATGTCAACTCCGATGTTTCTATCCATCAATAATCAAACAGGGGGAATTATTAATGTCTTCAATAATGTTTCCGCAACCATTCACCAAGCCAACGGACAACAAACAATTGATATCCATTCTCCTTCATCAGATGATATAGGTAATAATGTGGAGAAGAATTCTCCCCATGTGTCTGACTGTCGGTTGGGCACCAGTGCCCAACGTGGTCGAAAAATCCAGCGTCTCTTTATCGATGAACAAACAGCCGGACAAGAGAAAAAACGCCTCTTGAGTTTTCTCCATCAGCATAACTTAGGCTCGCGTGAATTCGATTCTTCCGAGGATTCTACTGTTAATCAAATTGCAGTTTGCTTCTATCGTCAATGGGCTAAACGCGGATTGCTGGACAACAAAGCAGGAAGTACCGCTTATGTACGTTTCCTTAAGAATGATTGTGGACTCCCGATATCCGTTCTTGAAAAGGCGCTCGGCAACATCCTATCACGCATGATCAATAGCAAGCAGAACTATCCCCAATGGAGCGGTGATATAAGCGAATATTTCCAAAAATAATTTTGCACAATTTCGCACATTTCCGCACAAGGCATTTTTTCTAAACCTCTATAACCCCAGTAATTACGGGCTTTCCGAAAGGATTGCCCGTATTTTTTTTGTGCGTAATTAAAATGCACAATTCGCACATTTGGCACACATTCTTATTTTCCCTACCTTTGCATCGTTTTTCGGCAGGAGAAGGCGCCCTCCTCAACCCCGAAAGCACTACAACAATGGACAAATCAAAACTCAACTGGGTGTACTACACGGGCGAGATGTTCGACCTGTATGTCACCCCCAACCTCATCAAGCGCCTGCTCGCGCCTCTTGAGCCCGATCTGGAGTACGTAACCTCCATGCAATGCCGATGCCTGCATATCCGCCCGAGTGGTGTAGGCTTAAATAAACACGGCGAAATAGTCTCCTACCTGTACTCCACGAATAGCGGCAGATTCTTCGACCGCGGCAAGGACGGATGGGTGGAACAAAAGTACAACTACTGTCCGGCTATGCAAAATTATAAAAAAGGAAGCGTTCATCCAATCATGCGTCAATATGGTGGCTTACTATGCCACCTGCTGGTTGCTCACGCCTGGCATGGTGCTCGCCCGGAAGGTATGGTGTGCGACCATAAGGACACGAACCTGATGAACTGGCATGCTGTCAACCTCGAGTGGGTTACCCCTGCAGAGAATAACCGCAGAGCCGGCATAGCCCGAAAGCTTCGGAATATTGGTATCAACCCCGAACTGATCTACACTAATGTCCTCGATAGAATCTTCAAACTCCCCGACGAACTTATCGGCACGCTCACCGACATGTTCCTCTTCCTCAGCAAAACCGATTTCGGTGATCAAGAGTTGAGCGTTACAAACCTCAACGCCTGCCTCTCGGAAGCATACCGCCGCACGGATATATCCTGTAAGCTTCGGGATGTTAGTATCAACCCCGAACTGATCTACACAAATATCCTTAATAGTATCTTCAAACTCCCCGACGAACTTATCGGCAC
>CADBYS010000035.1 GCA_902798965.1 uncultured Bacteroidales bacterium
TCGGTCGCATTTATGACGCGTGCGTCATCCGTGCGACCCGATTGCCGAACGCGATAGCAATCCTTGAGGCTCTTTGTTTTGTCACGCCTTGTATTTACAGTGGTTTCGTCTTGTTACGTTGGATTCGTCTTGTTACGTTGGTTTCGTCTTGTTACGTTGGATTCGTCTTGTTACGTTGGTTTCGTCTTGTTACGTTGGTTTCGTCTTGTTTACGTTGGATTCGTCTTGTTTACGTTGTTCACCCTCCCTCCCGCCCTTCAATGGGGTCCCCAAAGAGCGCTAACGTAGTGCTCTCTTTGGGGAGAGCATGGAGAAAGCAATTGACTTTTGCTTTCGAACGGAAGGAGCAGCGGGGAGCGTCGCTCCGACATAGATAGCATCGGTCGCTTTTATGACGCGTGCGTCATCCGTGCGACCCGATTGCCGAACGCGACACCCGCCCACCCACCCACAATGGTTTCTTGCATTGATTTCAGTCCATTACCTCCGGTGGCATTGTTCTTTGTTGTTTTTTAGGTGTATATTGGGGTGTCCTGTGCTCGCGATTTCATGAGCGAGTCTATTTTGTTCATTCCCCCTGCATGTCATGCAGGTGTCCATCGTCTTTTCTTTGTTGCGTTCTGATTGTATTTGAACAATGGCTTTGCAGATTCGCCGATATCGTGCACTTTGCGATCATTTTTGAGCGCAGTATATGCTATGCTGTCTTGCTCTCGGTGCGCCCGGGGACCCAACAATCAACGTGCAGTGGGGTGTCCTTTCCACCGAACCGTATTTTGCATCTCGGTCACATTTTGTAACCTCTAATCGCCTTTCCCGTTAATTTTTCCGCTTTTCTCTTCCTTTTTGCAAAAATATTCACCTCCCTCTTGCATATTTGTATTTTTTTTTGTACCTTTGTAGGCTTTTATTTTTTGTCGTTGTCGCAATAGCTGTTTACCATGAAAAAAATGAGATGTACTTATATTTTCCTCCTGCCCTTTTTAGTCATGATGGGAGCGTGTCAAAAGCAAGATACGGCTCTGTGTGAGTTAGATTACTTAATTGAAGGGCGTTATGCCATACATGCTCATCACCAAAACGACTTGGATTCGTTGTGTCGGATGCCGATGGAGCAGTTGAACGACCGAGACCGTTTTGAGCTTTACGGGCAGATATTTGACCGCTACCGTGCGTTCAATATTGATTCGCAACTTGTATATGCAGACAAACGTCTGGCTCTATCTCGAAGCATGGATGACGCGTTTTATCGGGAAGCGGCGCAGATGAATATGTCGGAAGTGATGATGCGTTTAGGTATGTATCATGATGCTATTCAATATCTTGATTCATCGTCAGCAAAAGGAGTGATAGATGTGTTGTATCCGTATTATTACAATCTTCGTCGCACGCTATACGGATTGATGGCTGATTTTGCTATATCTGAGGCCCAGCAGACTTCCTATCTCTCTCTTAAGCGGCTTTATACCGACTCGTTGATGCAGGTGCAAGAGCCCGGTTCGTTCTATCAAGAGGTAGTGCATGCCGACGGGCTATGTGCGGAGGGGCAGTACACCGAGGCTCTTGAATTGCTGAGCCGATATGAATCTCAACACTCTATCAGTGCAGACCAGCAGGCGATCTGTGCTATCACCAAGGCACAGATATACCATAAGCTGGGCATGACAGATCAAGAGAAAGAGCAGCTGATCATCTCAGCTTGCAGCGATATGCAGGCTGCAATCCGGGAGTATATATCTCTGCGTGAGTTGGCATTACTATTATATCACTCAGGTGATATTGAAAATGCTTACCGCTATATGCGTTGTGCCATTGAGGATGCCAAGGCCGGCTGTGCTCGCGGCCGAACTATTGAGTTGGGCATGCTTTATCCTATTATTGAGAGCGCCTACCAGCGGCATGAACAGGTTCACCACCGACTGCTGATAGGATTTATGAGTAGTATAGTGCTTGTAGCCGCATTGCTGGCGGTGTTCCTGCTGTACAATGCCCGTCAGCGCAGGCGGTTGGCATCGCTGAACAAACAATTGCAGGTGACTTACTCCGAATTAAAGGAAAGTGACCAGATTAAAGCCATGTATGTCGGTCGGTATATGGAGATGTCGTCGCTGCTGATTGACCGCTTCGACTCGTGGCGCAAAGCATTGAATCAGCAATTCAAGAACAACGAGATAGCCAAGGTGCAACAGGAACTGGCTTCGCACCATTTTACTCAAGAACAGTTGGCGACCTTCTATCGCAATTTCGACGAGGCGTTCCTCAATATCTTTCCCAACTTCATTAACGATGTCAAGCAGTTGCTGGTGGATGGCACAGAGTTCCGCATCAAGTCGGGCGAACAACTCAATACGGACCTGCGTGTACTATGTTGTATCCGTTTGGGAATTACTGACAGCGCTAAGATAGCATCGTTCCTGCGCTACTCTTTATCTACTATATTTAATGCTCGCACGCGTATGCGAAATCTGGCTAAAGGGGATAGGGATAGTTTCGAAAAGAAGGTCGCAATGCTCTAAAGCGGCCTTTTTGCTATGTTTGGTTCACTACTTTTTTCTTGCGGCGGGCTAACTCATTCGTACATGAAAATCAGCAAAATGTGGGTTTTGTACATGCAAAATCCACTACTTTTTGCGTGCACGCTATTGCGTATTTGAAAAAAAGTAGTAACTTTGCATCGTTTTTGGAAAACAGATATCATAAAAAATTAACAATCCGATACGTATGAAGAGTATTCGATTTTTCTCCATTCTAAGCATTCTGCTATGTATCGTCTTGTCGGTCCGGGCGCAGGTTAGTGGCGTTGTTGTGGATAACACAGGTGAGCCGCTAATCGGTGTGAACGTTATGGTTAAAGGTACGACCATAGGAACGATTACAGATTTTGACGGCAATTTTGCCATTGATGTAGCCCCTCCGGCTACGATTGTAGTCAGTTACATGGGCTATGACACGAAAGAGTTGGAAGTTGTTGGCAGCGAACCTGTCAACATCACTCTTACAGAAAGTACCGAACTCTTGGAAGAGGTGGTTGTAATCGGTTACGGCGTACAGAAAAAGAGTGACTTGACTGGTAGTATCGCTCAGGTTAGCGACAAGGATCTGCAGAAGCAACCGTCACCATCGCTTGGTGCTGCTTTGGAAGGGCGTGCTGCCGGTCTGCAGGTTACCGGTTCCGGTGCACCGGGTAGCAATGTGAGCCTGAACATTCGTGGTATTGGCAGTATCAACAACTCCGAACCGCTGATTGTGATTGACGGTGTACCAACTGATGTTCCGCTAAACATGATCAACATGGATGATGTTGCCAGTGTGGATGTACTCAAAGATGCCTCGGCTACGGCTATATATGGTTCGCGCGGTGCGTATGGTGTAGTAATCATCACCACCAAGAAAGGTAGCAACGAGAAGGGACACATCAGCTTGAAAGCCTCGTTCGGTTTTGACCAGATTCAGCGAACATTACCATTGCTCAAGGCCTATCAGTTTGCCTCGCTGCACAATGAGATGATGGCTGCTGCCGGTCAGCCGCAGAACCCTGCGTTTGCCGACCCGACCGCTTTGGGCGATGGTACGGATTGGATGAGCGAACTTTATCAGTTTGCTCCCACGCAGAACTACGCCATCAGCTATAGCGGTGGTACAGAGAAGAGCAACTTCTACGTATCCGGCGCATATTTTGATCAGAAAGGTATCATTAAGACCACTGATTACAAGCGTATTACCTTGCAGTTCAACCATGACACCAAACTGTTTGACTGGTTGCGTTTCGGGCACAAGTTAAGTCTGAACCACGACATCAAAGCGCAGGGCAACTATGACATACAGAACACCATGCGTGCCCTGCCTACACAACCCATCAAGAACGAAGACGGCTCATGGGCAGGACCGGTCGGCCTGGCAATGTACGTAGGTGACATAGCTAACCCTATCGGCAAGATGATGGAGAACAGCAGTCAGACCAAGGGTTATAATCTGTTAGGTAACATCTACGCCGAGATTACTCCTATTGACTGGCTCATCTTTCGAACAACGTTTGGCATGCAAATGTTGTTCTGGGATTCCGAAGGATGGACTCCGCAATATGACTGGCAGCCCATTGCTCAGCCGGAGTCGGAGCGTAGCCGTAGTTTCAACAAGAGCATTACATGGCTGTGGGATAATACGTTGACTTTCAACAAGACGATTAACCAACACTCCATTACGGCTATGATCGGTTCGTCAATGCAGGCGAATACCTACGAGTTTATGAATGGCGCTGTACAGGGCTTCATCTCTCAGACCGCCAGCCAGCTTAGTAACGGTCTGTTGGAACCGACCATAGGCGGCAACCGCAGCCAATGGTCATTGCTCTCGTTCATGGCGCGCGCCACGTACGGGTACGCGAACCGATATATGATTACCGCTACGGTGCGTGCCGACGGTTCAAGCCGTTTTGCAAAAAAGAACCGTTGGGGCGTGTTCCCTTCCGTAGCTGCAGCATGGAGAATAAGTGAGGAGCAGTGGTTCGAAAAATCGTTCTGGCTCACCGATCTCAAGTTACGTGCCGGTTACGGCCAGACGGGTAACCAAGCCAGTGTCGGCAACTATGCTTATGCCAGCCAATTGCAGACCGTACAGTACGTGTTCGGTGACAAGCAGGTTCCCGGACTTGCTCCATGGGTGCTGCCTAACCCGAATGTGCGCTGGGAGACTGTGGAACAATACAATATTGGCTTAGACTTGTCGCTGTTTGACCAGCGCCTGCATGCGACTGTCGATTACTACATCAAGAATACAAATGATATGCTCGTGCCGATGTCTGTACCAATCAGCAGCGGTTATTCCGATGAAGCAGTGCCAAATATCAATGCGGGAAGGATGCGTAACTCCGGTGTGGAGGTCAGCCTGAACAGCATGAATATTAAGAATAGCAATTTCACATGGACTACTACGGTGAACTTTGCCTACAACCGCAACCGCATCCTGTCACTCAATGGTGATGTGCCGATGTACTTTGGATGCAATATCCATAAGGTTGGCTACCCGGTTGCCGCATTCTATGGTTATGTGACAGACGGCATTTTCCAGTCACAAGCCGAGATTGACGCACATGCCGTGCAAACCATCGGTAGCGATGCATACACCAGCACCCAGCCGGGGGATATACGATTCAAGGATCTTAACAACGACGGTGTTATCAATGAGGATGACCGTACGGTCCTTGGCTCGCCTACACCGGCATGGACGTTCTCGATGAGCAATAGTTTTGATTTCTACGGAGTTAGCATCGAAGTGTATCTGCAAGGCGCAGCCGGTAACAAGATTTACAATGGCAACCGTTCCACCCTTGAGGCGATGTCCGTAGCCCAGAACCAGATGACTACGGTGCTCGACCGCTGGCGTCCGGATAACACCAACACTACCGTGCCGCGTGCAGTGTTCAGTGATCCGAACAAGAACAATCGGGTCAGTGACCGATTCCTTGAATCGGGTGATTACCTGCGACTCAAGAGCATTACTGTAAGTTATACGCTGCCCAAGCAATATACCAAGAAAGCCCTCATGGACGAGGTGCGTTTCTCTATATCAGGTCAGAACCTCTACACGCTCACACGCTACACAGGTCTTGATCCGGAAGTCGGAGGCAGCGGTATTGACAGCAATGTTTATCCTCTCACGCGTAACTTCACCTTCGGACTTAATATCACCTTCTAAATGGATACGGTTATGAGAAAGAATATATCTAACAGCCCGAAGGGCGGTCTAACAACAAAGTGGTCATACAGGCTATTTATAGCCGGTCTGACAGCGTTAGCGCTCACATCCTGCAACTTCCTTGAGCGTCAACCATGGGATTCGGTGGATACCACCAACGGGTTCCAGACCGAAGCGGATGCCGAGGCGGCTGTCAATGCCTGCTATCAGCCATTGCAATGGGCGAAGTTGTACAACATGCGTATCTGGACGCTGGATATTATTGCCAACGAAAGCGTGGTGGGTGCAGGCGGTGGCTCGGACGGCTTGGAGACGGTTGAAATGGCTAACTTCATTGCCACAGCCGACAACTTCGCCGCACTTGATCTCTGGCGCGGACCTTCACCGGGAATATTGCGTTGTAACTTCGTGTTGAAAGAGGTGCCCTCAATGCAGATAGAGAACGATCTTAAGAATCGCATGCTCGGTGAGGCACATTTCTTGCGCGCACATTACTATTTCATATTGGTTCGTTTGTTCGGTGGTGTACCGATGCCTACCGAGCCGCTCACATCTGACAGCAACCTGAAGATGCCTCGTGCCTCGGTTGATGAAGTGTATGCGCTGATTATTTCTGATTTACAGGAGGCTATAGCCCGTCTGCCGCAACGTAGCGCCTACGGCACAAAGAACGTTGGGCGTGCTAGCAAAGAAGCCGCCATGGTAGAACTGGCACGTGTCTATCTGACCTATCAGCCTGATGTTGCCAAGTACAACGAGGTGGTAAGGATCTGCGAAGAGATAACATCCATGGGCTACCAGTTAGCTGCCGACTATGCCGACAACTTCAATCCCGCCAAGCAGAATGGGGTAGAGTCAATCTTCGAGATTCAGTATTACGGCAAGACGAATCACGACTTCTGGTCCAACGAGAACCAGGCTTCGTGGATCAGTCCGTTCCAAGGGCCGCGTAACTCAGGTATGGCGGCCGGTTGCTACGGCTGGAACCAGCCTACACCTGAGTTCGCCGGTCAGTACGAACCCGGCGACCTGAGGAAGGATAAGACACTGTTCTATGCCGGATGTCCGACATTTGACGGCTATACCTATTCAAGCAGTTACTCCACGACAGGCTATAATGTCCGCAAGTTCCTGCTCACAAAAACGCAGTCGCCGGACTACAACACCAGTAACCAGAACTGGGTAGTTACCCGTTATGCGGATGTACTGCTCATGCAGGCGGAAGCGCTCAACGAACTCGGACGTACCACCGAAGCCGAAGCACCGCTCTATCAGGTGCGCAAACGTGCAGGCCTCAGCAACCGCAGCCAAGTGGAAGGCCTGTCGCAAGCGCAGATGCGCGACAAGATCATCCATGAACGACGTATCGAACTTGCCTTTGAGGGGCACCGTTGGTTCGACATGATCCGTTATCCGAATAACTATGCACTTAACTTCCTGCACTCCATCGGCAAAACCAATGCTACATCCAAGCATCTGCTCTTCCCCATACCCATGCAGGAGATTGAGGCAAACGAATTATTAACCCAAAATCCCGGCTACTAATGAAAACGACGAAATATATACTCTGTTTCCTGTCGTTTGCGCTTTGCGCACTGACAGCATGCGAGCAACCGGTAGATGATCCCAAGCGTGATGAGGCACTTATTCTTACCTCTTCTGCCGATACCATCATCTGCAAACCGCAGTTAGCCGGTCAGGCTGCTCTGCAACTCACGTGGACTGCTGGCACGAACAACGGTACAGGCTCGGCTATAGCTTATACGATAGATATCGACAAGGCGGGTAACGCCTTTGCCTCAGGACTCCAACTGCTTATAGGCCGCACCATGGACCGCACCATAGTGTTCAGCCATGATATGTTGGCAGATACGCTCAAGCAGGCATTTGCCGACATACAGGAGGAGCAGTTCTATACCTTTGAGATGCGCGTACGCGCCAAGGTGGTCAAGACGGGCGACGAACAGGTTTCACCGGTTATCAAGCTCGTCCTCAAACTCAAAACACCCGTACCGGAGTTATACCTCATCGGCGATGCCACACCGAATGGATGGTCGCTTGAGCGGGCTACAAGCATGCTCATTGATTATGACGATCCTGGTCACTACACATGGAGCGGACCAATGTATCAAGGCGAGTTCAAACTACTCACCTCCACCGAGAGTTGGCTGCCGTGTTATGTTAGTGACGAGACGGATCCTAAAGTGATGCACTATCGCGAGAACGAAGAGGACTACCCCGACTTCAAATGGCAGATTCCATACTCCGGTAATTACACCATTGAGGTGGACACCCGATCGCTGAACATGGTTATCATCTCGCTTAGCGAGCCGCCGGTAGAGGAGACGTACAGCCATATCTATATGATTGGTGATGCTACTCCTGGCGGTTGGAGTTGGGATGAAGTCACCGAGCTCTCGCATCCAGAGGTGGACATCTTCACCTACGAGGGCCCGCTCAATGCCGGGCAGATTAAGTTCCCCACCGAGATCAAACACGACTGGTCGGGCGAGATGATCTATGCCCCCACGCCCGATTGCGCTCCTGCGGAGAACGGCAGTTACGACATCCACACGGGTGACCCCGACAACAAGTGGCTCATCCCGTCTGCCGGCAACTGGAGCATAACGATTGATATCAAGAACAACACCATCTCATTCAGCGCCTTATGATGAAAACAATGTATCATACACTACTCGTCATGCTGTTTGTTGCGGCATCAGCATGTAATATTATTGCGCCGGAGCATGATCCGATCACGTATGGTGAAACGTATATTGCTAACCAGCTCAGTATAGACAAGGCTTGTTATAAGCCGGGCGATGCGGTGCAATTCACCATCAACAGTCTGCCCGCAGGTGATGTCAAGGTGCGCTATCAGCACTTGGGTAAGACCCTTGAGGAAAAGCCCGTAACTGCCACAAGCTGGTCATGGACTGCACCTGCCGAGGATTACCAGGGATATATGGCGGAACTCCACGCTACGGTCAATGGCAAAGATACCGTCTATGCCGCTATCGGTATTGATGTATCCTCCGACCCCAAACGTTTCCCACGCAACGGATTCCTGTCAACCTATGGCAGTATGTCCGTTCGTGAGATTGAGTCTGTCATAAGTGACCTCAACCGCTATCACATCAACTACGTGCAGTTCCAGGACTGGCACTGGAAGCATCATCACCCGCTGGGTGGCAGTGCTGTGCAGCCGATGGATGTGTGGACGGACATCATCTCCCGCAACTGCTATCGCTCCTCCGTACAGGGGTATATTGATGCGGCGCATCGTCGCGGGATGTACACCCTGTTCTATAACCTCGGCTACGGGGCGTTGGAGGACTTTGAGACCGATGGCGTTAGCCGCGAGTGGATGCTCTATACCGACAAACTTCACCGTAACCTCGACTACCATCCGCTGGGGTCGCCGTTTAAGAGTTCAATCTATCTGGTCAACACCCACAACGCGGCTTGGCGTACGTTCCTCTCCGAGCGCAACGACGAGGTGTATGCCGTCTTCCCCTTCGATGGCTGGCAGATCGACCAGCTCGGAGTGCGTCCGACTGCTGTATATGACTACAACGGCACACCGGTTGATCTGGCAAGCTCGTTCGGCTCATTTATCACCTTCATGAAAGAGCAACAACCCGCCAAACGCCTCGTAATGAACGCTGTAGGTCAATATGGTCAGCAAGGTCAGATAGCACCTGCACCCGTGGACTTCTGCTACACCGAGGTGTGGGAGCATAGCAATACCAACGGATATGCCATCTTCTCGGACATCATAACGAATAATGCTTTGTGGTCTAACGGCAAGCAGACCGTTCTTGCCGCGTACCTCAACTACGACAAAGGTCTGAAAGGTCGCGGATGGTTCAATACGCCTGGCATCATCATGGCTACGGCTGCGGCTACAGCGTGGGGCGGTACGATCCTGCAGATGGGTGAGCACATGCTGTGCAACGAGTATTTCCCCGACGACAACCTTGCCATGACCGGTGAACTCAAGCGGGCGATGATTGCCTATTACGACTTTACTGTCGCTTACGAGAACCTGCTACGTCCCGATGTTCCTGCCGCAGGCATCAACAGCGACTGGTACGGCGTGGATGTGACCTGTACGGACGGCAAGTGCGTATTCAACCAGTGGGCACCTGTTAGCGAACAGGTCGCTACGGTCGGCCGTCATGTGGGGAGCCGCGATGTCATTCACTTGCTATCCTACCGCAATGCCACGCATCTTGACTGGTGCGATACGGATGGTGACCAAGGCGCACAGACGATGCTACGCGACATAGCTGTATCCGTTGACTTGAGCAGCAAGCCCGAACGAGTATGGCTGGCCTCACCCGACTGGCAGCAGGGCGCGGCTGTCGAACCAGAATGGGAGTATACAGCCGGTAAGCTTACACTCACCGTACCTGCACTGCAATATTGGACGATGATTGTGGTGGAGAAGTAGCCAAAAGACAAAAGCATGATGAAACGTTTTTTTCTCATAGTAGGTCTGTTCGTGGCGGTGTTAGCCGGCGCACAATCTAATCTGGTGATTGTGCCGTTGTCCGGCTCCGAGCGCGCCTATGCGATACAGCTGATCGGAAAAATCCGCTTCGAGGATCGCTCAGCCTGCCTCTATGACAAGCAAGGCGAGCAGTTGGGATGCACGCCTACACGCGAGATAAGGAAAATCGTTTTCAGCGACCAATCCGAGATTCCCACGGGCTTCGACAAGCTGTTTGCGTCTGCCATCGAGGTGTATCCCAATCCTACGCAGTCGCAATTGGTCGTGCAAGGGATAGAGGCGCAACAAGTAGTACGAGTCTTCTCCATGCAGGGGCAATTGCTCATCACTGCTGTCGCCGATGCTAACACCGCAACAGTGAATGTAAGCGGGCTGCAGACAGGCAGTTATCTGCTGCAAGTGGGAGCAGAAATAGTTAAATTTATCAAGCAATAAGATGAAAAAGGTATTCTTACTGGCTGTACTTGCTATCGTATCAGGCATCATGTATGCCGCCACTCGGACGGAGATGCGTGTGCTGAAAGGCGACGTTGCTGCCTACAGCGTTGACGTAAGCGAGATCGACAGTATTGTATTTGTGGATATCCATTTTCCCGAACATATAACATCCATGTTCCTGGTAGGCGACGCCACTCCGGGGGGCTGGAACATCGGTCAGGCGTCACCGATGAACATGGATGCCAACGATTCCGAGCACTTCACGTGGACGGGAACGCTCGTTGCCGGTGAACTGAAATTTTTGACCACCAATCAAGATTGGTTCCCGTGCTTTGTGCGTGATGCCGATGACTCAACCAAGATCCGCTACCGTGAGGTCGATCAGGATTACCCGGACTATAAGTGGGAGATAGCAGAGGAAGGCAAATATACGGTGGATGTGAATATTCGCGACTATACCATATCCATCACTCGCCATGCTCCCGAGGTTATCGATTCTATATATATGATAGGAGATGCTACCGCCGGCGGTTGGTTTGTGGAGAGTGCTATGCCGATGGATGTGGATGCCGATGATTCGGAGCACTTTGTATGGAGCGGCACGCTCAGTGTGGGCGAGTTCAAACTCCTGACCTCCAACGAGGCGTGGCTTCCGTGCTATGTACGTGACGACCAGGATCCGACCAAAATGCATTTCCGTGAGACCGAGGATGCCTATCCGGACTACAAATGGCAAATCTCTGCTACGGGAGAATATACGATTGATGTCAACACCCGTACGCTCACTATACTCATCACCTCACATGCCGATGTCGCGAATGCTGTGCCCGATCCGGTCAGCACCGATAAGGCGGCTTATCTTCCCGGAGAGGCTGTGACCTTCACGCTGAAAGAACTGCCTGCGAACCTGCAAGTCCGCTACATGCATCTTGGGCAGGTTATCGGCCAACAGCAGGTCAGTTCGCTCTCGTGGACCTGGCAGCCGCCAGCAGATGATTTTCGTGGATACATGGCGGAACTGTTCGTCAGCACCAACGGCCGCGACAGTGTGATTGCCGCGATAGGTGTAGATGTATCATCTGAACCGAGCCGCTACCCCAGAAACGGATTCCTCTCATCGTTCAGCAATATGTCCGATGCACAGATCAATGCCGTACTGAATCTGCTGGGACGCTATCATATCAACTACCTGCAGTTCCAGGACTGGCACTGGAAGCACCATCATCCCCTGGCAGGCAGTGCCGCCAATCCGATGAATGAGTGGAAGGACATACTCGACCGCAACTGCTACCGCAAGACCATACAGGATTATATCAACGGAGCCCATGCACGCGGCATGCTCACGCTCTACTACAACCTCGCGAACGGCTGTCTGGAGGACTATGCGCAGGATGGCGTCAGCCCCGAATGGATGATGTACACCGATCAGCAGCACTCGCAGCTGGACTCCCACACGATAGGTGAGCCGTTCCGCAGTAATATCTTCCTGGCTAACCTGCACAGTCAAGGCTGGCGGGATTATATACGTGCGCGCAACGACGAGGTCTATTCCGTCTTCAGCTTCGACGGCTGGCAAATCGACCAGTTAGGTCCGCGCCCGACCGAGGTGTATGACTACGAGGGCAATCCGATTACGGTATGGGCGGATTTCGGCTCATTCATCGCGGATGAGAAGACTGCACGCCCCGACAAACGCCTCGCTATGAATGCCGTATGGCAGTTCGGGCAGTACGGGCAGATCGCACCCTCACCGGTGGATTTCTGCTATACGGAGGTTTGGGAGCACAGCGATACCGACGGCTACAAAGTGTTCTCGGACATCATCACCGACAATACCGAGTGGTCCGAAGGCAAGCAGACCGTGCTGGCGGCGTACATGAATTACAATCAGGCACTCAATGGCCAGGGCAACTTCAATACCCCCGGCGTACTGATGGCTACGGCTGCGGCTTCTGCATGGGGCGGAACGATCCTGCAGATGGGTGAGCACATGCTCTGCCACGAGTATTTCCCGCTCAGTAACCTGTCGATGACCGAGGAGCTGCAGCGCGCCATGATCCGTTACTACGATTTTGCTGTGGCGTATGAGGAACTGTTGCGCCCCGATATGCCTCAAGCCGGGGCCAATACCGACTGGTTCGGAGTAGATGTGACTACCACACGTGAGGGGTGTACGTTCAATCAGTGGAAACCGCAACTCGGGCAGATCGCTACCGTAGGCCGTCAGGTTGGCAGCCGCGATGTGATTCATCTGCTCTCCTACCGCAACGCCGTGCATCTGGATTGGTGCGATACCAATGGCAACCAACCCGCACAGACGCTGCTCACCGACATACCTCTGTCCATACCACTCAGTGCACGCCCGCAGCGCGTCTGGGTGGCTACACCCGATTACAGGCAAGGAGCAGCACAAACGCTTGACTGGAATTATGCCAACGGCCAACTCACCTTTAACCTGCCCGCCCTGCAATACTGGACGATGGTAGTCATCGAAAAGTAAAATAATAAATCGTAAATTTGAAATCATAAATATCATGAACGCCAAGCAATCCATCTTACTCCTCGCTCTATGCGCAGCGGTCGTTAGTCCTGTCGCTGCCATCGAGAAAGTTGAATCTCCGTCGCTTAACCTTACGGCGTATTTCGACGTGCAGGATGGTCGTCCCGTCTATTGGCTCTTGCACAAGGGCGACACGGTCATCCGTCCTTCGCATCTTGGGCTCTCACTCCGCGGCGAGCATTCGCGAAGCGGATTCAGCGAGTTCAATGATGAGTCTAACAGCGATAGCGGTCTGACAGGCGCAGCCGGTCTTACTTCTAACAGCGTAAGCGGTCTAATGAACGGTTTTGTGCTCACCGGTTCGGAGCGTTATAGCCACGATGATACATGGCAGCCTGTATGGGGTGAGGAACGTAACATCCGCAATCGTTACAACGAGATGCTGATCACCCTCAAGCAGCCCGCAAAAAATCGCAGCATACAGATCTGTTTCCGCCTTTATGACGACGGCCTGGGATTCCGCTACATCTTCCCGCAGCAGCCCAACCTTAATTACTTCGTCATTGAAGAGGAGCAGACGGAGTTCGCCATGACCGGCGACATCACCGCATACTGGATTTCCGGTGATTATGACACCCAGGAGTACGAATATACGCGTTCACGCTTGAGCGAGATTCGTGACCTCAACGAAGGTACACGCAAGCCCAACCTGTCGCAGACCGCTTTCTCCAAAACCGGTGTGCAGACTCCGCTGTTGCTCAAGACAGACAACGGTCTGTGGCTCAATATCCACGAAGCAGCATTGCTTAATTACTCTTGCATGCATCTTGACCTCGATGACAAGACGTTTGTCTTCACCTCGCACCTCACGCCGGATATTGACGGCACGAAAGGCCACATCCAGACCGATGCTGTCAGCCCCTGGCGCGTGATCATGGTAGGCGAGACGGCAAAGGACATCCTCGCTTCGCGCATCGTGCTGAACCTGAACGATCCCTGCAAGATTGAGGACACCTCATGGATCAAACCGATGAAATATGTAGGCGTATGGTGGGAGATGATTACCGGCAAGGGCGACTGGTCCTATACCTGGGACTTCCCATCCATACATATCGGCAAGACCGACTACACCCACGCCAAACCCCACGGACGCCACTCTGCCAACACCGCTAACGTCAAGCGATATATCGACTTCGCTGCCAAGTACGGCTTCGACGGTGTACTGGTCGAGGGATGGAACATAGGCTGGGAAGACTGGTTCGGCAACGAGAAAGACTACGTCTTTGACTTCGTTACCCCGTACCCCGATTTTGATGTCGAGGGCATTCACGACTACGCCAAATCCAAAGGCGTGAAGATGATTATGCACCATGAGACCTCCGGCGGTATCCGAAGCTACGAGCGTTGTCTTGATTCGGCGTATCAGTTTATGAACCGCTACGATTACCCTGCAGTCAAGTCGGGTTACGTAGGTAATATCCTGCCACTGGGTGACCACCATTACTCGCAACGCATGATCGACCACTACCAGTATTGCATTGAGAAAGCGGCTAAGTACCATATCATGGTCAATGCACACGAAGCCGTTCGTCCTACCGGTATATGCCGCACATGGCCGAACCTGATCGGTAACGAGTCGGCACAAGGCTCCGAGTACCAGGGCTTCCACGGCTCGGCGGTGAACCACACAACGATGTTGCCCTTCACGCGACTCATTGGTGGGCCGATGGATTATACACCGGGATTGTTTGAGAACGATATGACCAAGTACAACCCGGATCGCCAGGCGTGGGTCAACACGACGCTTTGTAACCAACTCTCGCTCTATGTCACCCTCTACAGCCCGCTACAGATGGCTGCCGACCTGCCCGAGACCTACGAGCGCTTCCGCGATGCCTTCCAATTCATCGTTGATGTGCCGGTGGAGTGGGATGAACCCTACTACCTCGAAGCCGAACCCTACGAGTACGTTACCATCGCCCGTAAGCAGAAAGATGTGGATGCATGGTTCGTCGGTTCTACCAACGGCTGCGACCCGCGTACTGCTACCATCGACCTCAGTTTCCTGCCTGCAGGCAAGAAGTTCAAGGCTACCATCTATGCCGATGCCAAGGACGCGCACTACAAGACCAATC
The DNA here is from genome assembly GCA_902798965.1 of uncultured Bacteroidales bacterium. Lineage (GTDB taxonomy): Bacteria > Bacteroidota > Bacteroidia > Bacteroidales > Paludibacteraceae > Colicola. Next base: position 15,284 of record CADBYS010000035.1, read on the forward strand.
CGCAGGCATACACCATCACCACCAAGACGGTGACCAGCAAGAGCAAACTCAAAATCTTCACAGCTGCCGGAGGTGGGTGCGCTATTGCAATCAAACCCTTATAACGGAATAAAATTAGTATTAACCATATAAAATTAAATCATTATGAAAAAGTTTACTGTTTTAGCTATTGCTATTCTCTGCTCGTTCACTATGTGGGCAGATCAGAACTGGGAGGCAGTTCACATGTTTGTTGTTCCCCAAGCATTGTGGGAGGAGTGGTCGGACAATTACACCCTCAAAGTTGCGCTCAAGCGCTGGAATGGGGATGATGCTGATGACAACAACTGGGATACGTATGTGTTCCGTAAGTCCGATGCAGTGTACGATGGCAAAGCCGTATATTTCGGCGATGTATGGATCTGCTACGGCGGTTTTGCCCAGATGGCGTTTGACGCCTATGATGGCGAGAACAAAGCGTTTGATTCATATGTCTTCTGGCCTTCTGAGACGGAGGATGGCCATTGGATTGCCAAAGCCGACTTTGAGAACAAAGTGTTCTACGGTTGGAATTCAGAGTTCTTGGCAGACTTCCCCTTCATCAGCAGTACTGCCGGCAACCGTATATGGTTCGACAACACCAATTCGCAATGGGAGAATGTATATGTTCGTATCGGTCGCGATGCGCTTACCGGTGCAGGTAACTATGCCGCTACATGGCCGATGACGCAATTGGCAGGAACAAACTTGTGGTATGTGGATGCCGAGGCGTGGGATAATGCCCTCGTCTGGACCATCACCGATACCAATGACAACAATGGCGACGAGCATAGCGTCTATGACATACCAAACGGTGCTAATCGTCTGTATTTCTTTAACTACTCGATTGCGGAAGATATATACTATATAGCTGATGGCGAGGCTGCACAAGGTACTGATGGAATAGGTGTGAACTACTGGGCAAGCCATCGTGAGACAGAAAGCATTCCTACGGGCATCCAAACCAACCTGCTGAACCAAAGCGTTAGCAAGATGCTCCGTGATGGCCAACTCGTTATCATCCGTGACGGCGTACAACTTAATGTATTAGGACAACAGTTCTAATTCTATCAGTCCTGTGGCATTGGTTTGCCGCAGGATTACTAACAACAGCCGGTAACTGATAAACAAAAAAATATAATACAATGAAAGACTTTAGTTTTAAGATTTATGCCGTCCTCGCGCTCCTGCTAACCATAGGAGTAGGGCGGATGAATGCCGATCAGAACTGGGAAGCCGTTCACATGTTTGTCGTTCCCGAAGCCTTATGGGCAGAGTGGTCGGATAGTTACACCCTCAAAGTATCGCTCAAGCGATGGAATGGAAGTGACGAAGACAGCGGCAACTGGGATACCTATACGTTCTATAAGTGCGATGCCGTGTATGATAACAAAGCCGTATATTTTGGCGATGTATGGATCTGCTACGGCGGTTTTGCCCAGATGGCGTTTGAAGCCTATGATGGGGATACCAAAGAACTTACCTATACCTTCTGGCCACCGGAGACAAGTGCAACCGACCATTGGATTGAAAAAGACGACTTTGAGAACAAAGTGTTCTACGGTTGGAATTCAGACTTCTTGGCAGACTTCCCCTTCATCAGCAGTACTGCCGGCAACCGTATATGGTTCGATAACTCCGATGCCCAATGGGAGCATGTATATGTGCGTATCGGTCGCGACGCACTCACCGGAGCCGGCGATTATGCCGCTACATGGCCGATGACGCAATTGGCAGGAACAAACTTGTGGTATGTGGATTCTGAGGATTGGAGCAATGCCCTCGTCTGGACCATCACCGATTACAATGGTAATAATGGTGATTACAGCGTCTATAACATGCCCTCAGGTACGAATCGCTTGTATTTCTGCAATTATTCGATCACGGAAAAGGTGCTCTATCTCGCTGACGGCAATGCTGCACAAGGCACGGACGGAATAGGGGTGAACTATTGGGCAAACCATAATGTACCGTTCTACACCCGTGATGGTCTGACTCCGGGTAACTATGGCACGGTATGCCTTCCGATGGCTTCGCCTCAGTTCGCAGGAGCGGAGTTCTACCGCGTGGCTGGTAAGGAGCTGGAGAATAGCGCACCGAAAGATATCGTTATCGAGAGTGTGGATGCCATCAACGCCGGTGTTCCTTATCTCTTCCAAGCTACAGCCGAGATCATGGTGCTGTATAATGAGGGAGAAGCCGCTACGGAACCCGATAACAGTCAATCGAACGGACTAATCGGTTCCTTTGAAATACGGGACATTGATGATGAAGAGTATAACTACATACTGCATGACAACCAGTTGTATCAGGTCAATCACTCCAAGGTGGGTGCGTACCGCGCCTACTTCGATCTGTCGGAAATGAGCGTCTTTGACCCTGCTGCTCCCGCGCCTGCACCGCAACGCCGTATGGGCATCAACCGCCCGAGCATGCCGACGGCAGTGGAGAATGCCGCCGCAGACGCTGTTTCTACGCGTAAGGTGCTCCGCAATGGCCATCTGTATATCGAGCGCGACGGACGCATCTATACCATTCAAGGGCAATCAGCTACTTTGCCGATACATAAATAAACAGTTAAACTCTAAGTGGATAATATTATGAAAAACTACATTCAACCGCAAACGGATTATATGCTTTGCACATCCATGAGTGCCGTATGTACGGTTTCCGAACCCTTGGGTATAAACATCGGCTCGCAAATCCCCGAAACAGGCGTTGTCGGCGATTAAGCGATATGTAACTTATTACGAGACTATGAAAAACAGAATCAATAGATTTAAGAGTACTTGTTACAACAGAATCAAGTTCGTCATATTGATAAGCATGCTATGTCCTCTCACCATCGGTCAGATGTGGGCTGGCACGAAGCGTATATATTGCGAATACTCAGCTGTAAGTAGTTGGTGGGGTAATGATGGCAGAACGGCGACACCTTATATATATGCATGGGGTGGTGGAAAAGCTGCCAAAAAATATACAATGGTAGCTACGGGAATCTCCAATCTTGTGAGGTGCGATATAGATGACTACCATACCGATTTGTTGTTTTATAGGTCGTCAAGCGAAGACGGAGATTGGGACAATCAGACCACAGATATCGCAATTAATTCAGATAACCGATGGAGTATTTTGGATAGTGAAACAGAGGGCAAAAAAAATGTAGGAAGCAACCAACGTTATGCTCCCGGTACGGCTATTGACGGATTGGTGGATATTAAGAATCCGCATAACCAGATGTTCACCAATGGCGAGTATTCCGTCACTTTGGAGGCGCATAAGACCTATGAGTTCAAGATTTTGGAAACATCCACCTTGTACGGCTTAAATGATCTTATCGCTACAAGTTCTATTTCGAACCAAACGCTCAATACCAGTGGTTATCAAGTGCGTTTGTGTACAGCAGGCACTGGTACATATACGTTTGCTTATAATACCACTAATCACCAGCTCTCTATAACGTATCCGGAAGCATTGCACCCTTCCATTGATTATTGCTATGTGATTGATTACAGCTGGAGCCCTTCTGCCAATTTGCACCTATGGGATGGTACCAGTACCAAAGTGGCTGAATGGGATGGTAGTAGTACTGTAGCAGGAAGTACCTGGCCGGGTGCTGCATTGTCGAACAAAACCACTATTGGCGGGCAATCATATTTCTACATTGCCCCGGGTGAGTTTGATTATTTCATGGTTAGTAAGAATGGACATGAAACTGATAGAACAGGTGAGGTGCAACCATCCGATGGTTATAGTAAACGTCGTTATTACAATGGTTCTACTTGGATATGGGATACCTTCACTGTTCGTATTCAATTGGAGAACGAGGACGCAACAAGTGCCGGTACAGAGTACCAGGATATAGCCTTTAACTCCGGTGTCCTATCGGATATTACATGCCCTACGAAGACGCACTACGATTTCCAGGGCTATTATACCGAAGATGGTGGTACGGGTACGCAAGTCATTGACAAAGACGGTCATTGGATTGCTTCCGTTACGGATTATACGGATGCCAGCAAGCATTGGATCCATGCCGGTATGTCAACTACCATCTATGCCAAGTGGACGGAACATGAATATACGATTACTACCGCTGTTTCCCCTGCCGGAGCAGGATCGGTTAGCTGCGGCTCTTCTACTACAGCCAAGTTTGTCACCGCATCGGGAGACATCACCGCTACCGCTAATGACGGCTGGGTATTCAAAGAGTGGCAGTTCTCGAAGACGGATGAGGTCTATGATGCGTATGCTGCAGATGATTATAATTCATATAGCAACCCCGTTCATATCAATGCAGTACATAACGGAACCCTCACAGCTGTCTTTGAACCAAGATACTATCTGGTTGGTAAGATTTGGGATGATACCGCTGACGGAGGTATGCCGGGGTGGAGTAATTATAACAAGCCTTTCAAGGTAGTTACTACCAGTCCTGTTTTGGATACATGCAAACTGACGTTGAGTACAAACAAGACCTTCTATATCATGGTGCGAGATAAGGCGGATGGATATAGCTATGGTAAGGAAGATTCTCACCTTGGAGATGGAGATGCCTTGTCGTTCACAGACAAAGATAACAAAGTTTTGTTCTATTCCAACGGTGGTACGGAATATACCTTCAAGATTACAGATGTAGATGGTTCCGGTCGTCCGACGGTATCTGTCGAGCGTCCGCACCAAGTATATTTTGGAACCGGTTATGCCGGAATAGATAATTTAAGCTCCGTTATAAGCGGAACCACAGGTGGTACGCTGGCTGTAACAACAAGCGCAGGTTCTCTATCTAATGAGGACTGGGTAACTTATGGAACAAATGTGACCTATACACCGTCTGCAGCAACAGGATATACCTTCGAGGGTTTCTACACTTCCGACGCATACTCGTCGCGCTTTACGCAGGACAACCCTTGGGTTCACTACAACATAAACGGCGATGACCATGTATATGCGAAATTCGAAGAGAAATCCACCTCTGTCACCCTTGCTAATGATGGGAACGGACATGTAACCATAGGGGGCAATACAGAAACGAGCACCACTTGCGGTGTGACGACCACCCGTGAATTGACAGCCGTTCCGAATGACGGCTATATGTTCAGCAGTTGGACAAAAACCTCCGGCGATGATATTACGATCTCAAGTACATCCACCAACCCAACCACCCTTAGAGGACAAGGAGTAGGCGCTACCTCCGGTCAAATGGTTACCGCTAACTTTACCTATCGCTGGGCATTATCGGCTCAATCTGACGGCTGGGGCTCTTCTGAATTTATAATCGGTAATATCGCTACCGTTTCTGGTGATGTAGTCGGTTATGTAGATATATCGTTGGCAGCCAATACGAACTATCAGTTCACGATGAAAGACCTGCTGACCAATGATATTTACAAGAATGGATCCGACAAGGTATATTATATGACTAACGGCAATAGTTCTGATTGGGCTTTTGCTACAGATAAGAATTACAACTGCGGTATCACAACAGCAGGTAAAGGCACATATCGCTTTACATGGAATGTCACCGACAAGACCATGACTGTCACCTATCCGGATTCCTACCAAGTCAACTATGGAGCGTCCGTAGGCGGTAGTGTATCGGTAGTGGATGATGACAGTAATGCCGTCCCTAATGGCGGATATGTACGCAGCGGAGGCTCTGTCACCTATACGGCAACGCCGAATACCGGCTATACCTTTGTAGGATGGTGCGTTAATGATTCCTATGGCGATCCATTCACGACCTATAATCCATGGACCAATAGTAGTGTAGCAGCTACGTCCAATGCCTACGCCAAATTCAAGTCAACCAACTTCGTCATCTATCGCTCCGGCGACAAGGATGATGACCCGCGTGCCGCATTGGATGATGTAGAGTCTTATGGCGGCGGCACAATCAGCCAAGCCATCGAATTTCGTATGAAAGTACGTGATCTGGATATGTGGTACAGTCTCTGTCTGCCGTTCACAGTAAGCGCAGTCAAGGTGTGGGATGAGGACGATGGTGCATACTATGGCATCGAACCGTACTATCGTGAAAAGGTTGGTGATCAGATACATGGCGGACACTATATCATCCGTACGCCGAGGCAAACAACAAATCTGCCGATTGCTGAATTCGGCGATTGGCGCGATCCGATAAGTCCGACTGGTTATGTGCCAACAAAAGATGCCCCTTACATCATCCAATGGCATAACTCGTATTTCTTGAACAAATATGTGTCCTTCTTTGGTGCAACCGGTCAAACAATTCCTACATCCTTTAGCGCCGGTACTGTCCCGAGTTCGAACGATGTGATCAATGTATGTACCAACAACTCGATGACAACAGGTTCAGTGGCTGGTGCTTACATGCTTGAAAGCGATTATGGCAATGGCGCGTGGTTGCGCTTGGATAATGCTGTTGAGTCACGACCTATACCTCCGTTCGAGTGCTATCTGCTTGTCAATAATCCCACTCGAGCACGTTACATGGCTATTCGTCCGGGCATGACCGCTGCAGATACGCCTACAGGCTGGGACGATGTCGTCAATTCAGAAATCAAGACGCACATAATCGTTTATTCGATTAGCGGTGTCTGCGTAACGCAGTATAGCAACTGCTCAATCAACGAAGCCGGACAACGGCTCAGTGAATCCTATGGCGAGGGATTGTATATCCTGCGCGCTGACAACGAGAGTGTTAAACTAATGGTAGGAGGAAAGTAAGATGAAACGAATGATCACTATACTGATTTGCTCCTTAGCTATCAATCTGTTTGCAGTGAACTTTACACCGTTTGTCGAACTGGCGAATGTTCCCTTGGCTAAAATGCAGTCGGTCAACAATGCATCTTTTATGTCCTCTGGAAGCACCTATGCTTCGACCATCTATGAGGTCGAATCGTCAACTCAGGAAGCAACCGGACGCTCCATACGCAAAGCACCTCCCGTAAAGGATGATGGTACGCATGATCCCAATAACCCGCAGTTTGCCCCCATAGGCGATGCTGTACTTCCGCTGCTCGCGTTAGCAATACTCTATGCGGCTTTCCTGTTCCTGCACTTTAGGCGCAGGCAGACTTGCCGTATTACTCAAGCAGAATAAGTTATTCTGCGTTCTCACTGTATTTTGTTCCCCCGCTGCTCGTGTGAGTAGCGGGGGGGCCCGTAAGTATGCACGGTGGCTTAGACCCGACCGGCACGTTGCCGGCTGTTTTCCCGTGCATACTTACATGACTACATACAATTATTTGCTCAACAAAAAATCTTCTGGAGAACTGAGCATTCTCTTCCAATTGGGACTTCCCGTACAATTCACCTTCCAAATGCGAATCTATTCCTACCACCTTGAACATCCGAACCTAAGCCAATGGCAGATGGCACTACAATTTGATTGTAGCAAAAGCACCATCCACCGAGCGTATCTAACTATGGAACAGGTCGTTGTCTAACAACGACCTTTTTCGTTCCAAAATTCTGGGTCACTTTTCTCGAATATTTTCCGTACCTTTGCATTGTTTTTCGAAAACAAGGCTGGCGCCAGCCACATGTTTAACAAATTAACAGCTTAACGGCTTAACAATTTAACAAAGTTATGGCAAACAAATCTTTTAATCTTCATCCGCAGCAATTATCCCTTGCTGATGGCACAGAACTCCGTTTGTGTCCGCTTGACCATACACACGGCAAGCCCCTCTATTGCTCCGCCGACGGGCGGTTCTTTAACCACAAAGGCAGGGAACTCCGCCCATCCGTTTTGCGTCAACGCACGTGGCGTTCGCATAACGGCATAAGCGGCTCGCACTATCCCTCCATGCGGCAGTATGGCAACTGCCACATTCTCATCGCCCTCACATGGATAGGCCCGCGCCCTGAGGGATACGAGTGTCACCATCGCAACGGTGACATGTACGACAACCGCGCCTCCAACCTCATCTGGCTCTCCCGTGATGACCATCGCCGCTACGACGCAGCTCTCCGCGCCGCCCTCCGCCGTGGTCTCAACCTCGCCGGCGATGTCTATGAGGGTGACTGAACAATGTGTTTTTGGATAATTTTGGGTAATTTTTGACCGAAATCTATCCATTATAATGTGTTCTTTGTAAGTTTTTTATGTTTATTTCTGATGTTGTCTGTTACTCGGAGAGTTATGGATTTGGCTGCTGCGGCACACGTCAAATTTATTTGAAAGGGTGACGTAGCAGACAAAGACATAGGTCCGGTACGGACAACAGACAACATCAGGGTTTATTTAGGTTTATTTTCTAATAAAACCATCGTATTAGATTTTAATTGTCTTTAATTGTTGACTTAATAAATTCATTGAAATATGAAAGCTATAGAATTAACCCAGGCGTTAATTAACGCCAACGATGTAACCATCACCAAAGTTGATGCCCTGGTAGAGACCAGTGTCCTCAAGCAGCTCATCGAGTCATGCAAAGCCCGCATCGAGCACCTCGAACCCGAAGCCAAGATCCTCGCCGAAAAAGCCCTCTCCGAGCTGGGCGAGAACTCCGGCAAGTTCGAGCACGCAGGCCACAACTACACCCTCGATCTCGCCCTCGTCTTCGACATCATCGGCAAACCCCAGAAGTACACCATGCCCGAGGGCGTCGAGTACCGCCGCATGGCTGCCGAGAAGGCTGAGTACCAGCGCCAAGCCGCCAAACTCACCCCAAAGATGAAAACCATCATGGACGACTTCCCCAAGGACCATCCCAACATCATCCCCGATGCCATCACTCGCACCCTCAAGTGTTTGGATTGATTTATAGCTATTTGGAGTTGTGGCATGTTCCCTTTTGCATCTCAAAGGGAACAAGCCGGACACCAATAGGAGAGGACGTGCCCTGCGTTGTTTAGATTCTTCCATTGCGCCGGATACTATCCGGCTCAACGCAGAGCGTTGCAGTGGGCTCGCGGTGTCCTGTTTAACGACATGTCTCCACCCTTTTAAGGGGGCCGGGGGGTAGTCGTAAAACAGGAGCACCCGAGACCACCCACAAATCCCTCTTCGAATGGCCGAACGCGAGGCATCGACCAATCTTGGGCGATCAAAGAAAAAAAGAACCAAAAAAAGAAAATAAAATGGTGGTGGTGGTGAATATACCCCCTATAATCCCCCTTACACCAACACCATCACCACCACCATTTTTTTGAACAATTAATTTTTTAACACCATCACCTTTATGGAATTCGATACAATCTGGCAAGTCCTTCTTGCCAACGGCACAAGCCCCCGCCGCCAATACGAAGCGGCAGCAGCCTGGGCGCTCTACAGCCCACAGCAGCAACAGCAGATCCACGACATCATCACTGACCGCATCCGCCAGCGCAAGTTCGTCGCTTTCATCCCCACGCAGGCGTTCATCGAGGCTTCGCGCCTCATCACTGACAACGCCCCGGTCAACTACTTCGGCAAGCCTCTCTCCCGCAGCACCACCTACTACACCGCCATCTACAACGGCACAAAAGGTCTCTACACCGCTGCCGACGTTGACCGCTACCACATGTCCAACCCGCAAAAATTTGAAATTTAGGTGTTTTGTGCTCGGCGCCTTTGACGCCGAGAATGATTAACCGCTTAACAGTTTAACAATTATGACCCACGAACAGTATTACGAAGAGGAAGTATTCGAAGAAGAGTACTACGAGCAAGAGGACGACCGCTGCACCTACGAGCAGCGCTGGTGGGATTACTCCTTCTACGAGGACACCCGCTTCCTCTGACCTCCCAAGCTCCGTCCATTCCGGTCGGATTGTATCCGACCCATTGTAACTATTTTGTTTATTACCATCGGATGTTATCCGATACCCCAAATTTTTATCAAACCGGCACATCTTCGACGAGGATCTTTTCCAAGACACCTGTCTCGAAATATGTGTGTACGCCCAGCACAACAACATCCTCAACTTCCCCGGACTCTTCATCGAGCGTTACAAAAAATTGCACAAGCGCCAAGCCCAACATCAACTCGACATCGTCCCTTACGACAACGCCCAACTCGCCGACCTCGATATCCCCGACGAGACCCAAAATGTCGAAAACATTGACCAAGACATCGATTGGTTTAACGAGCAGCGCCGCGAAGAAAACAAGGAACGCTTGCACAAAAAACTCAACTACTATTACCGTCATCCGCAGCCCTGCGAGCGTGATCATCAATGTGCCTGCCGCATCCTCCGCATGTACCTCAAAGGTAAAACTTTTCGCGAAATTGCACGCAAGATGAAACTCGACGTATCCACTGTATATAAGTACTTTAGCCGCACTGTTGAACGCTTGAAAGCCAACACCCAGTGACATTATTATAGAGGGGCATACTTCCAAACTCCCCATCGCAATTCGTTTAATTCGCTTAATTCGTGAACCTATATTGTTCTTTGGAGTTGTTGGCAGTTGTTTGACCTTCCAATCACCTTCCATTGTCCTTCCATTTCCCTTCCATTGTCCTTCCATTTAGCGGTCAACAACGAGCCAACATCAAGTATAACGTTGAATTTTTAACTTTTAAATTAACCCATATGGCAGAATGTAACCTCATCCCCGGCATCGCCTCCATCTCAGGCAAGTTAGGCAAAGTCCTTTTCAAGACCTTCACGCGCTCCGACGGCACTTCCGTGACCCGCGTCTATCGAACCGATGCCCGTACCAAGCGCTGCTCCCCGCCATCCGAGCGCGAACTTGCCCACCGCAGCCTTTTTGGCCGTATCTGCTCCGAGGTCGCCCGCCGCCAACGCAACGGTGACACCCGCCCCAAGAAAATCATCTGGGACGAAGTCTCCCGCACCCTCCAATAGCCGCTGTTGCTCTCGGCTCAAAATTTGAGCAACACCTGAACCTTAACTTTTTTTATAAACCTAAGCCCCTCGTACGGCGCGAGGAACATTGCAATCGTACAATTGATGCAATCGTCAATAAATCGTAAATCCGGGGTCCCCACAATCAACGTGAAGTGGGGTGGCTTGTCAATCGTACAATCGTCAATCACTAAACAACGCCGAGTTATTATGGCAAAAGTCGAATATGCCGACGCAATCAAAACCGTCAGTGGTGCTCTCACCAAGATTAACAAGAAGTCGCTCCACGCAGCCGACCAGAAGATGGTTCTTGCTACCCACCGCGTAGCCCCCAGCACCAGCGGCGCATGCTCCCGCCTCTACCTCCGCGGCTTGAGCGCCGTTTCCCGCTCCACCGAGCCCACCAGCGATGAGTTGGCAGCACGTACGCGATTCAGCATCGTGTCGGCGCAGGTGGCACAGCGCAAGAAGAACCTGGCGACGATGAACCAAGACCGTGAGGCGTTCGAGGCGCAGAAGAACACCCCGGGCGGCAAGAAGACCCTGGTATCCTACCTGTGGATGGTCGTTGGTGCGGCTTACGACGCTGAGCACCAAGGTTAGTAAGCGATTACATCCCGAATCCTAACCGATTACGTCCCTGATCCGGAGCGTCAGCTCCGGTTCTCGGACAATCATAAATTTTTGGCTAATTTTGGATAATTTTTGACAAAAATGCGATTCTATGAAGCGATTCTTATTGACTTTATTCGTTGTGTCGTTGATAACTGCCGCTGGTGCGTTAATCACTTCTTGCAACGTCACCCGCACCGTGACCACAAGCAGCTCCTACGTCCAACGCGGCGACACAACAGTCCTGATCCAATCAAAAACGATTGAATCCTACGACGCCAGCAAAAGGCTCTAACCCACATCCGAGAGACGACTCCCACCAGCCGTCTCTCATTGTTTTCTCCCACCCGCCCACCCGGTAGAAGCCCCCAAAGAGCGCTATTGTCATGCACTCTTTGGGGAAAACGAAGACTTGTTCCTTTTTGTGTGGGCTTGTTCCTTTTTTCCTGCCAATGATCACAAGACGTTCCAAAGAACCCAAGACGTTTCGAAGATTACAAGACGTTTCGTTGAATCCAAGACGTTACGAAGATCACAAGACGTTTCGTTGAATCCAAGACGGAGTAGGGTACAAGGCGTGACAAAACAAAGAACCTCAAGGATTAGTTCCTCAAGGGTTCTGAAAATGGCGGCTACCTACTCTCCCACAATGCGCAGTACCATCGGCGTTGCTGAGCTTGGTGTAGCGCGCTCCGCGCTCCCCTCCGCTGCCCCCTCACGCTGTGCTCCGCTGCCCTGCCTGCCTCCGTAGCCGTAGCCTCCGCTGCTGCCATAGCCCACTGCCTGCATTGCGCCCTGCCTGCTGCCTGCTGCGCTGGGCGGACACTGCGCGTGGCTCACCATCCCCGCGCTCACAGACTCTACTTGGGCTCGATTTCATTGATTCCATTTCGTAGAACTCTTCCTATGATCCCTTTCATAGAACCATTACAAAACATTCCCTGCAATCATCATATAAACCATCCCCGTGCACGCATACACGCGAATATGCATGCGCACGCTTACATAATACACGCATACACATGCTTATACACATATACACACATACACACATCACACGCACACCTAATAATAAAGTAAAAGAATACATCTCCTACAATAACAAAAAAAGTTGTCCGAAACTCCCTCGTCATTGTTATTATTCTCCTTCTGTTTTTTCTGTTGTATTGCTTTTGAGTGTTTCACCCGGAGAGTGGTGATAATTGATTATAAAAACTATCCGAAAACTTGCTTTCGAGGAGTTTTTAGCAGCAATTAGCACAAGAAACGGAGTTTCAAAACACTCAAAATGGTTTATTTATGTTTTGTTTCAAACAGGGACATCCGAAAAAGAATAAAGCGAACCGAATGAAACAAACGGACGAAGGAATAAAGTAGCGAAGGTTTATTTGCGAAGGTCACGAGCCCAAGTAGAGTCGCAGAGCGCTGACGATGCGAGCCGACACAGCAGTGTCCGCCCAGCGCAGCAGGCAGCAGGCAGGGAGCAATGCAGGCAGTGGGCTATGCAGCGGAGGCTACGGAGGCAGGCAGGGCAGCGGAGCACAGCGTGAGGGGGCAGCGGAGGGGAGCGCGGAGCGCGCTACACCAAGCTCAGCAACGCCGAAGGTAGCCGCCACTTTCAGAACCCTTGAGGAGCATCCTTGAGGGTTCTTTGTTTTGTGGCGATTGTGTTCTACATAGGAAATTGCTCTAATTGCAATAATTGTTTCTTGCGGTTGAGACCATAGGCATAACCGCCTAAGGTGCCATTTGAACCGATTACTCGGTGACAAGGGATGATCAACGCGATTGGATTGTGTCCGATGGCTTGTCCGACAGCCCGAGCAGACTTGCAATCGACCATCCGGGCTATCTCGCCGTAAGTCTTTGTCTGCCCATAGAAGATTGTGAACAGGCTCTGCCAAACACGGCGCTGGAAATCCGTTCCCTGCGGATTGAGCCGTGGCACGTTGCATGCTCGCTTGCCCGCAAAATAATCATCCAACCATTGTCGCGTTTCCGCAAAGATAGGTAATATGTCCGATACGTCTTCCTGAATGGTCTCTGAAGCTTGTCGCAGAGTCTCAGAAGTCTCCACAAACCGTAATCCGGTTAGCATTTCTCCGTCAGACTCAAGGACGATTATTCCCAACGGTGATGAATATGTAGCAGTGTAGGACAAACTATTTTATAATCTTTAAAAAGTTGTAATTCAGTGCTATTGAAACTTGTTGCATGGTGTTTTCGAGTTTGTCTTTGGTCAGGCTGCATGCCCATAATGTAATCACTTGCCAGCCGTTGGAGCGGAGTAGGGCAATGTTCCGTTGGTCACGTTGACGATTGTGTGCAATTTTGTTTTGCCAGAATTCCGTGTTGGTTTTCGGTAACACAAACTGCTTGCAGCCTTTGTGTCCATGCCAGAAGCAGCCGTTAACAAAGATAGCTGTTCTGTACTTGCGCATGACAATATCCGGTTTACCCGGTACGCTCTTGACATTTAGTCGGTAATGGTATCCGTGTGCCCACAACCATTTCCGCACCAGTATTTCCGGCTTGGTTGCCTTGCTGCGAATATGCGACATGCAGCGATGGCGTTGTTGTGGGGTTAATACATCGGGCATAGTCTTTGTTTTAGTGGTTGTTCGGATTTTCCGAATTACCACTCAGTTCTTTTTACTTTGAACCTGTCGGAATTCCCGACAAGTTGAGTTATTCGGTTTTTCCGAACAACTGAGTTAGTAAGTATTATTTTTAAACAAACCTCCAAGCACTTGTTATCAATTCGTTTGCTTATGCGTTATTGGTGATAAATGAATCATGCGAGTTTTCCGGAATATTAAACTATCTCTCCCCCAAATTTATACAAACTACGAGTCGAATGGATGTCTTTTATACAAGCTAATGAATGAGATTGTAAAATTTATACAAGCAGAAGATAATTTATACAAGCTAATGAGAGAATATGTAAAATTTATACAAGCTAATGTCTCAGGGGGCGCAAATTTATACAAGCTAAAGGGTGGATGTCCCAAGTTGTCCTAAGTTCTGTCCCAAGTTTTTTGTCACGAGGGCAGATTATCTTTCCCATTCAATTCCTCGCAAGCAAGCGGGGATGTGCCGGCAGCTTTGTGGTGATATTCTCATTTTGCTCTATTTTCAATGAACTCTTCCAAAGCTAACAACTCCGCATCGGTTTGCTCGGCTTCGGCGATAGCTAAGGCTTTGCGGCGTGCGTTGAATGTCTCATAGATGGCATCCACATGTTCTTCCATCTGTTTGTTGCTGATAGATCCCGCTCCTTGCAGAACCTGTTTGCCTTGAAAATTGAGCAACGAATCGACAGTCTCGCGCCAATAACGAAGAGTCAGGTCTTTGCGTTCTTTCACACGCAACTCGGCTGAATCAAGGAACATTGTTGTCAGCCTGTTCAGCGTGTCGATCTCGTCTTGCTGCAAGTAATTCTTAGCCGTGTATATATCACCCTTCCGAACAATGCTACCTTTCCATGACGTCAGTGCCATGTTGGGCTTGGAAGCATCTGCACGGGCTACGATAATCTCCGCAGCAGTCTGTCCGGTTACGGCATAGAGCAGTTTGTTTTGCGTTTCGGCAAAGAACATCTGGGTTGCTTTGTCAGTCTTGTCATAATCGCTGCTGAGAGCCAATAAATCGCGCACTTTCTGGTAGAACCGCTTTTCGGATGCACGTATCTCGCGTATCCGCTCTAATAGTTCATCGAAGTAGTCCGGTCGTCCGTCTGGATTCTTTAGCCGCTCGTCGTCCATCGTAAAGCCCTTGACCAGATACTCAGTCAGGTGTTGGTTGGCCCATATACGGAACTGAGTGCCACGTTTGCTGCGTACTCGGAAACCAATAGCCATAATCATCTCCAGCGAGTAGAACGTCACCTCATATTTTTTGCCATCGTTGGCAGTAGTAAAGAATTTCTTTACAACTGAATTTGCATCTAGTTCCCTTTCGTTCAGTATATTAGCAATGTGTTGACCTATGCCTTGCTTAGAGGTGTCAAAAAGTTCTGCCAGCTGATTTTGGTTCATCCACACACTTCCGTCACGGGCATATAGCACTACGCTTGCATGACCGTCTATGGTGTTGTAGATGATAATATTACTCTCGTTGTCTTCCATATTTTGGTGTTTCTATCTTATTCCTTTTTATCCATTAGCTCGCTCCAGGTCATGAAATCCGGTTTGGTGGTTTGGGTGCTTTGGGTTGTTGTCGTTTAATCAGTTGTTTTGTTGTATAGGGTTGTGTCTTTTTTTTGTCATGGAGTATTGTTTTGTAAAAAAGACACAAGCTAAGATTGCCATTCAATCCCCCTCAAGCATGCCGGTAGTTTCTTCCCGTGTTCTTTATGATGCGCGACACACTCGCAGCACTTTCCGTGCCTCGGGCATCCTTCCTTCGCGCATGGACAATCTATGTTGTTATGTGGACAGGACATGTTGGTTGTGTTTTTTATTAAGCATAGTAATCTATGTTATGCTTGTATCTTTTTGCTTGGATTTTTGGTAAAAAAGATACAAGCTTGGAGGGGGGGGGATTGGGATAGGGCAGGGTTATTAAAGTCCTAAACTCTTCATAAAGTATGCACGCGCAGCATCATCCCAATGACTCTGCCATTGGACGTAGTCTTTCCTATTGGCATCAGAACGAATGCTATCCACTTGAACGATGATAGGTTCTGAACTCTTACCGGATTTCCATGTGGTGTATAGAAATCCTTGCATCGGTTCTTCTGTGACATTAAGATGAATGCTATCAATGGTGATATCATCTACAAAAACCATATTTTGCAGAAGTAAAGGCAATCTTTCTTTTTCGCCTTGAATGACCGCTGCTTCTGCTTGCTCCACTGTTAACTTGTTGTTGCATGCCGTCAGCGCTACCGCCGCCACGGCTAAAAGGATAAATAGTTTTTTCATGATTAAAAAGTTATTTTACTGTTATTTCGTTCCAATGTTTACTATACGATACTTCACATGCATCATCAAGATACTCCAGTAAGAATTTGAAGGGGAATGGATAGGTCATCATTTCGTTCCAACGCCCGAATCCAAATCGCAACATATCCATTATTTGCATGATTTGATTCTTTACGGCAGCATCATTCTCTCTATGAAGGATGAATATTTTTCTTACACGCGGCATTCTATCCATCTTAGTGCTTTTTAATATCTGCATGTTTTCGCTATTGGTTCCGGATATATACGAATATGCGCCATTTGGTTCACCATTGAGACCTTCTGTCTGCCACAAATGCAGACCTATGTAACCTCTCAGATATTTATGAGCCTCATCCTTTCTTTTGAAAAACGATAATGGCATATCACCATTCACAATGTCATTATAGGCTTCATCAATAAGCTGCACATCCAAGACAGGAATTTCATCCGTATCAATAATCAAATAAACATTTCCGTCCTTCTTAAGCGCCATATAGTCTCTGGAACCATGAATCTTTTCTGGCTCAGTATAACATAGATTTTCTACAACAAATGAAGCAAAAGGCACAGGCGGTTGATTACTGGTGAAACCATAATCCTTTATTTCCATTTCTCCGTTCGAGTTCATTTGTAGAGATGCACCTATAATGCTATCGTCATGAATTTTATATCGGAAAAATTCCCATCCTTCTGCAAGATCACCAAATTGATTAGGTAGTACCCTCTTGATAATGCAATCTTTCACTAGCAATTCCATCAATATTCTACGAGCTTCTGAAATAGAAAAGACATCTTCTTTCTCATTATTGTAGAATATCTTATGTTGTAATGCTGAACTGGAATTGGCTAACCGATATAAAGACTTTGTGTAGTGCGTTTCTGATATCTCCTCGTCTTTTGGCTCGCATAATTTCACAACCAAGTCTCCAATGACCTGTTTCTTATGAAAGATCAGGCTGTCTAGCATGATAGACTGAAATTGCGCTTTCATCTGAGAAATTAGCACATCAGCGGCTTTCCCGAAAGGATTATCTATAAATATTGATTTCCCGGAAAGATATTCCGTTAAAAACCGCAACGTATCTTTGTCGGTCTTATATGCATCGTAATAGATAACTGAAGAATCTACAAACTCAATACGCAGGATATGAGAGTATTTAGTATTTACAAGGTCAACTATCTGTGACAGTGCAAATAGTCGCCCATGTGAATAATCTTCTGGGTTATATGGCCAGTATGGGATGATATTATGCTTATCGGAGAAACGTTTCTTTTGAACATATAGTGTCTCTAATGCTGGATAGTTGCCTTTTATCTCCCGAAGTATAATAGGTCGAATAGCCAAACCGGACCACCATTGTCCATGAATATCCTCACTAACTTGGAATACACAATTCTTTTTCTTTAACTCGTCATAGTTTTTGGGGCTCGAAAAAGAAGTTGTCTTCGCTGTCAGAATTAAGAAATCGTTAACTTCGATTTTTAGACAAACAAGCTCTTTCTTGCTTTTGGGTATTAGAAAGTTCTTATCATCGCATATAAGAAGACTTCCATTATTGTACATCAGCCTGTCTGCTTTCAATTTCCCTAATGAATTGATGGCTAACGAGGCTATGATACGTTGTTGCTGCTTGGTGGTGTAATCTTCTAAATCATCTATCTTGAAGCGTATCTGGTCGTATTCTCTAAGGCTGTTTATAATTGCAGAAGCTTCTCCTTTTTTTACCATAATAAAAAAGCGAGTACAAGGGTAAAGAACGTCATTCCACTTGGCTCTTATTCCACAAACAGATAAAAAAGGAACATCCGCTAATTGTTCATAAGCAAGATTCTTATATTCTTTATCAAAACTGTAATAGGAAACTACAGAATAGGAAGAGAAGAAATTCTCTTTATCATACTCAATGGATATCTTATTTGTAGTAAGAGGCCATCCTTTTATGTCGTCTAAATTGATTTTCACAGTTCTTAATAAGCTTTAATGAGTTCTCTCAAAGTCTCTAATCCTTGATATACAATGTTTCCTTGTTCATCTATTAAACCGCCTATCTCATTGATGTCATCCATTAAAGTCTCATCAATTTTAAGTATATTCACGGTAATCAGCTTGCATTTTAATCGTTCCTCCTTCTTTTTTCGCTTCTCCGATGTCGGCAAATCACCATACTTATCATTATGATCAGCATTCGGGTTCATGTTTTTGACATCGAAAGCAAGCCTATAGCTACCATCTGGATTACATAAAACGAAATCTGCTAACTCATAATCCTTTCCTTCTAAATGCTTTATCTCGTCTTGTTTGCAACCGGTATAATGATGAACTAAAGCGAGGAATGCTTCTTCTCCAATTTCACCTGTATAGTCAGTAGCTAATATCTGTGGATGAAGAATGAGACCATCTTGTGCCCAAGATGTAGCAAAACCATTACGTTCGAAATGCTCCCTTATGACCTGATTCTTCATAAGAACATCAAGGCGTACTTTCTCAGGGGATATATAATATCCTTTCTCTTTTCCTATAGGACAAATGCGTTTGTATTGGTCACAAGCGAACCAATAACCGCCTTTTTCGTCTCTCTTCCAATCGCCATAGCACTTCGTAATAAACGTCAAATAGCGGTCTTCCTCATCCAATTGCTCCCAATCGGAGATAACAGGCTTTGTGATAATTGCCCGTTTGTAACTCTGATTCATTCTTTGGCTGGCTAAAATATGATATGGAATATCTCCATTCGAATCGTCCTCATCATAGTCATCATTCCAATCATCCGTGTGAGGTGTATAATAAAGGGCTAGACTACGCATCTTTTCGAGCAAACTTTGAGCATAATTAGCATCATTGCATCGCATTATTTCTTCAGCCGGTATCAATGCCTCATTATGCATAGGTCGTTCTTTTATGAAATTCGCTAATGCTTTAAATTCTTTCGTTAAAGATTTGTCTAAGTTTGATGCATCAAAATAGGATGTCATCGTTTCATCATATAGCAAGTAAGTCGTTCGGTTCTTATTGCGTGTACGGCATAGACGTCCAACGGCTTGCTCTACGATAGTTTGTGCCCAAGCCGCTTTATCCTTTGCAATACCAGGATCTTTCTTCTCGCTGAAATAGAAGGTATTGGTCAATGCCTGATAAAGCCATCTTGCCACATCTGATTTGGACAAGCAACCCCTCTCATAGAGCATCATCAATACCAACATGGCATTGTAGAAACTCTTTTCGAAGGTAGATTCATAACCATCTTCGCTCATCATAAGATAACCAGTCGGTGATTGGAGATATACAGCGTCCCAGTCTTTTTTTAGAGTTTCCCCTTCTGTTTCCCAATTGTCACCAGAAATATAATCGAGTTCTTCTGGAATCGTATATTGCATATTAGTTCCTGCCTTGAAACTTCCATATGCAGATACCAACATGAGTTTGGAATCTTTGTTCTGACTAAGTTCAGTAAGTATATCCTTTTCTACCTCATCCCAATCTTTTGATATTTTGATGTGGTTATTTATCCAATCGGTTGGTAGCTCGCCGTCTAATAAAGAAGGCATCTCTTGGAAAGAACCATCTATCAGACAGCTTAATACATGTATTTGAACCTTGTCCTTATCTCCAGTACGGTTCTGGAAGAAAATCATACTATGTATATCATCGTGTGTAACGAACCAATGGTATGATTCAATAAATTGGAAAAGGCGGTATAACTGGAATAGAAGATTATCTATTCCGCCCTCATTCTTTTTCAGGTTTCTGACGGTTATACGGAACCAGTCCTCGGCAAGACCTGCATCTTGTGCCGCCTTGGAGAACATTTCTTTATATCTCTGTGGCAGTTCAAGATGATTCTCTCGTTTGTCCTCATATTCATAACGCTCGATAGGAACCACCTCTACACGATGATCAGCTGGGTATGTCTGAACTAACAATTCATCGAATCTATTTCTGTCTTCTATGGATAACCGATGAACTTTTTCTCCAAGGATTTCTTTCAGATATACAATGTCAAAATTACTTACTACGGACCTGTTAGAGGCGGTTGCAGAACACAAGACTACAGCGGTATTATCAAAATAAGTAAGGTTAACTAATATCTTTTCGGGAGTGTTGGCTATTTCACGACTGGATAGCCGTACGCGGTGTTGATTGTCTCTCTCATCTATTTCTTCCTGAAAGAACTGTACGCCTTGAGAATATACTGAATAGTCTGGCAACTTTATTGGTTTTGGGTCTTTGGTCTGAATTAGGTTCTTTCTGTTTGTCATGAACTCCGTTTGTTGTTGCTCAAAATGGAATTCTGATGCAGACTCAAACCGCGAAAAGAATGTGTGAACCTCTCTCTCTAATGTGGGATAACCAAGGAAGTTACGTTCTCCGACATTATTAGTACCTATCTTATTGATTTCTTCTTGGAACTTATCTCTGCTTTTCTCCAACGCCTCTGTGATGACACTTCTAAACTGAGATTTGACAGAGGTAATATTCTTTGAAATGAGTGTCAAAAAAGTATCTAATGGAATGACGACCGAGTATTCTTCTGTCAATTGCTCTTTGTCTGTACTATGTACCAAACTCAGATGCCGATTTCCTTTCTTATAGCATATATAGGAGTTGGTTTTATCTCCACTTTGAGATATGTTCAGCTTTATTGGACCAGAGAAAAATACTCCACGGCGAAAAGCTTCTATGTCCTCTGGCGTTTCTAGGAAAATACTATTATATGACTTGGTCCCGCCAAATAATTTATCCCAATTGTTCTCTGTTATGGCTTTTGCTTTATGTATGCAATCTTCCAAATGGAAACCATAATATGTATCAGAGGTGTTTTCTGGAGTTTCTAACAACGCTTTATATTGCAAGTAGCCGTTGTATCCTTTTGCAAACTTCTTATTACCCCAGATGCTGTCTATTGATTGGTCAATAATAGCATTTCGCATAGCTATTGCAGCCTGATCCGATTCGTCAAACAATATGAGGGTGCGTTTCCCTTTTTGTGAGAAATTGGCAATGGTTACTTTTTCATCAATGATAGGGTCAATACCATACATAGCTTTATGTACGGTCATCAATAGAACTTTCTTGTTCTTATACTCTACTTGTGGATAAACCTCTTTTAAGTGGGGAAATAGCCTGTTTAATGTTGCAAGAGAAACTTTTTTCTGCTGCTTCGTGTGCTCTAAATGTTTCTTGAAATTCTCAAAGAAAGTGCGCACCGCTTTACGAAGATTCGCCTCACTCTCATCTATCTGTTGACGTAGATATTCGTTGTTGTTGCTTTCATATGTGTTTACCAAACCGGCAAGCCCCTCGTACGTCTTCTTAACCCAATTGTAGTTATAGCGCAAATCGGTTATTTTCGTATCCCGTCTTTTCTGCTCATCTATCTGAAAGTCCATTTCTTCTAACAAATAGGCGAAACTGGAATTCTTGATGGCTTTCATGATAACTTCGGGATTATTCTCAATAACCAATTTATCTTTGGGCTTCAGTTTACTTTCTGGAGTATGGATAAATCGTTCGATCTCCTTATCCATTCCGGTTACCAATTTGTTTTGTACGCAGAGAATGATAATCTTATCAAAGTGCTGTGGATAGTACTCACATGTCAATTTGCCGATAGTGTATGATTTTCCTCCACCGGTAGCAATATCGCATATATGAATACCAGGAGTAATATATTGTTCGA
Source organism: uncultured Bacteroidales bacterium (assembly GCA_902798965.1). Classification (GTDB taxonomy): domain Bacteria; phylum Bacteroidota; class Bacteroidia; order Bacteroidales; family Paludibacteraceae; genus Colicola. Next base: position 37,323 of record CADBYS010000035.1, read on the forward strand.
ATATATTCTCTACATGTCGACTTAAATATAATTTGTAATTCTCTTGCATCTTATATCTCCTCAATTCCTAAACTCTTGAGATATTTGTATGTGCTGTTGTAAAATTCAGGAAGGCGGGTGTGGTCGTCTGGTGAGCCTTCGGGAACGCAGATGATCATGCCTTGACGTGCACGAGTGAGCAAGACACGATATGCGTTGATCAAATATGCTTGTCTATCGGGCTTTTGTATCTTATTCCACTTGTTGCCGCCATTGAATTCCATGAAATTCCATCCGTCAGGTGTATAGCGCAAGTCACCATCCCATACAACACAAGTCCAGTCAAGTTCCAAGCCTTGCACGTCAAACTCCGATGCGGCGTCTTCCAAGAATAACGACGAACGAACGTCATTTATATCGTCCAAGAACCAGTGAACTGTATCCGGTTTGCAGCGTACATCAATAGATAATGGCTTCAGGCGATAAGCCTTGGAGGAAACCAACAATCCGTAACGTTCATTTCCACGCGCATGTTCACGGAGCCATGCTTTTGCTTTGTCTAAGTCACGTGTCAAAGCGATTGGGTATCGGTCTGCTATAGAAGCATACACTTTGCACACATTTTCCGCATCGCCATCGAGCAGGTAATGTACCATATTCGACAAACTCTCCGCACGGAAACTGCGCATTGACACCGCCAAATGCAAATCTTCGGAATAAGTGACTTTGGAATTATTCGCAAGCAATTCGCTCACTTGTCCTTCTGCATATTCTTTTGCAGTCAATTGGCTGGAGATATACACATGCCAATCGGGGAAAGTTTCATTAAGTGCACGTATCCATTCGCCAATACCGGCTTCGCCTGTGTTGATTTCCTGTCCGCCTCCAACCAGACAAACGATAACAGCCCAATCCTTGCGTTGGTCAAGCGACCAGATCAAGAACTCTCCTTCCGACATCGGGAAGTTAGCAAAGCCTTTCTTGCGATTCAGCCATGCGGCAATGTGCTCTTTGTCCCATGAGCGTTGCGCCTCATCGAAAATAGCGATATTCTCTACTTCTCCGTATCCTGCTTGCTCATCCTTCAACTCCTTCGTCGGATCAATTTCCAGTGCGCCATTTATCACCTTCACTTTGTTGAGCATGTTGTCGCGGTAACGGTGAATAATCTGGATAAAACGTTTAACTTCGCGTTCTGCCTCTTTCTTGGTAATCTTGTTACCCTTTGCTTTCTCCTGCGCTTGTTTGTCTCGTGTCAGGGCTTCAGTCAGAACTTGTACTAACGGCCCATTTCCCGACAAATAAACTGCCAAATCATGCCCTTCTTCCTGTTGCACGGCCACATTCAAGCCCACGAGTGTTTTGCCTGCGCCTGGTACACCTGTTACAAAGCAGATGCTCTTGCCTTTGCGGGCTTTCGTCTCACGAATCACCTGTTGCACATAGCGGGTTGTGGTATCCAATTGTGCGCCTTCTGATTCATGCTTTGTAATCTCCTCTACGCTATGATTGAGATAGAGCGAACGAGCCGCTTCTATGATGGTCGGCGTCGGTGCATAACGGCTACGCGACCAATCTTCTAAGGCGACAGAATATATTTTAGAGGGTAGATTATCCGACAGAACCATACGGAGAATATCGCTAAGATGATGAGCGTCTGTCAATAACGGTTCATAAACGCCATCATCGTAATGCGAGAGTTGGCAAATCGTAGAATACTTATCGCTTTCAGTGGCTACCAAGATAGGGACAATTAAACGGTCTGCACTTCCTTGGTGGAAATTCTTTAGGTCAAGCGCATAGTCCAACACTTGGTCAACATCCGCATGATTGTATTCTTCCTCTCCCGCCTTGAACTCAATTACAAACACGCGTTCACGCAATAGTACTACTACATCAATACGCTTGCCCAATCGCGGAATAGTGTATTCAAAAATGATTTGCGCTTGCTCGTTCGAATAAGGTGCAAGTACATCTTTCATAATCGTTATTTCTTGCTCCCACGCAAACTTCTGCGTCGAGGCCGTATCCATCTCATCAGCACGTGACATCTTGCCGAAGATAGCATCTGTATCTTCAGTCAAGAATGACTTTACGTCCGATTGATAGAAATAACGATTTATCATGATATTGTCTTTGTTTCTCTTGCTTTTGTTGGTGGCGTTGCAGGGGCATTACCTATGCGGAACGGGGTAATCACGTATCCTACCTTACCTTATATATACTATGTATATATCCCGTGATTTTGATTATTGTTTTTCATTCTCTATAGGCATATTCTCCCTTGCTGCCTCGATGGATTTTTGCAATTGGCGAAGGAGAACTTCCTTCGATGGCAATTCGGTGAGATACTTCGCAACACGGATTCCGGACTTGTCTAATTGCAGCAAACTGATCTGCTCGTCACTTCCTTCCGTGCAGAGTAACAATCCAAGCGGCGTTTCTTCGCCCGGTTGCATCTCGTATTTTTCCAACCAACGCAGGTACAATTCCATCTGTCCTTTGTACTGCGCTTTGAAGCTGCCGAGTTTGAGGTCAACAGCAATCAGACGATGGAGCTTGCGATGATAGAAAAGCAAGTCGAGATAGTAATCCTCGCCATCGATAATCATTCGTTTCTGACGCTCCACGAACGAGAAGCCGACGCCCAACTCCATGATAAACTGCTCCATGTGCACTATCAGGCTATCTTCCAGCGATTTCTCCGAGTACATGCCTTTGAGACCAGTGAACTCAAGGAAATACGGGCTCTTGAAAACCATATCCGGCGTCATGACATCATTATCGCGCAAGTTGGCTAATTCCGATTTGATCAGTTCTTCCGGCTTCGTTGCAATAGCGGTGCGCTCAAAGAGCATGCCATCGATCTTTTCGCGCAACTTATTACGCCCCCATCTCTCTGTAGCTGCCATCGTTAAGTAGAACTCGCGTTGAAGTGGTTCTTTTAAGGGCAAAACCTCAATAAAGTGGCTCCAAGATAATTTGGTCGCAAGTTGCGCGACAATTTGGGAATCAGGCATCAAACGTGCAAATTGCATCATTCTGCGGATACTTTTCTCATCAAATCCCTTCGTTCCGTACTCCTCTTGCAATTGTCGCGCCACCTGCGCGACAATTTGCTTGCCATACTCAGCACGCTCATAATTAAGAACATCGCGGTTAATGCGATTGCCAATATTCCAGTTCATCATCGTAACCTCATAATTGGCAGTTGCTGCTACGTGTGAACGAGCAGAGTCGATGATCTGCCGCAAGTCATTGATGAGTTCTGTATGTACTAATCCTTTTTGTGTTACTGTCTCTATATCTGCCATAATCTTATTTTCCTGTTAATTGAGTCATGGAGTTTGTACACAATACAGCATTTTACAAAATCGCCTACAAAGTTACAAAAAAAAATCCATATATGCAAATATTTTTGCATAATTTGTGAGAAATGGGGAGAAATATCGCAAGAATGCAACGGAAATGGAGCAGAAAGGTGGCATAGATTGCCCATATATGGTCGATGCTTACATGAGGCGGCGAGGGCTACTGTGGGGATTTGAGGGAGGCGATGATGAAACCACGGAGGGTGGAGTAGTAACGGGCGGAAGAAGAGGAGCGGTAGTGCTTGCGGTAGGAGGCGTAACGTCGCTCCCATTCGGTGCGCTGGGCGGGATCGTTGAGGATGACAGAGGCTTGCTTGACAGCCATGCCGAACGTGGAGCGGGTTTGGGCTTGTTCAGCGGAAGCCGTGCCACGGAACGGGTTGTCGAACGCATAGGCGTGGGTGCGGCCGTTGCGGGTGCGGAAAACGATGCGGTCATCGCGTTTGAGTTTGCCTTGAAAAGATTCAAAGGCGATGTTGGGTTCTACATGTGCCATGTTGTTTGCGGTTTTGTCTGATCAGCCAAGCATGGCTGATGCTATGATGTGGTTAGTTTGTCCGATGCTTCTGATATGCTTAATCCTACGTATATCCTACGTATATCCTACGTGTATCGTACGTAAAAAGTACGAGGATAATACGACGGGATAGTGACGAAATATCGTGCAAAGGTACGAAAAAAAACGGATATATGCAAACAAAAACGCCAAAAATGGCGTTTTTGTGCTATAAAAAGAGCTGACATTCTTATTTTGTGCTACTCAAGATACCATTTTCTTTATCCTCGTTGTTGATTCGCTTGCCGGAATCGCGGCGCTGCGTACCGAAATCGAGGTTGCAATGGAAGTTGAGAATGAGCATCTGGCGGAAGTCGCGCATCTCCGCGTGCTGCGTGTTCGGAGCAAGGGCAGACAGGTCTTTGGTCTCGATGCTATAGCCCTTGACCGAGAAGGGGTTCATCAGCATTGCGCGGAAGCCCCATGCTGACACCCCATGCGAAACAGTGCCTTGGTTTCTGTGGGGACCCCGTAAGTCGGCATTGTAACCGACACCGATATGGTGGTAGAACTCGCCGTACTCCAGCGTTTCGCCCCAGAGGTTGTTGCTGCGCGTGGTCACCTCGCCGAAGAACTGCCAGCCGTTGTACATGCCCATGAAACTGGCGCGGATACCCGGGTTAAAGTGCTTGTGCGTGTAGGAATTGCCAAGCGAGACGTAGTAATTGGCGAATGGTGCGACCGTGAAGATCAGTTTGTTTTGCAGCAAGCGCACCTGCACACTCGGAGCCACTTGCAGACGATGGAAACCGCGGTGGTTGGCGTAGGTGCGTATCGCGTATGATTGACCGTCAATTGACACCCCATTCGACAGGTTTGTCTTTGGGGACCCCGTTATCAGTTGCTCGTACGTCTCGTCCATGATCGGTTTGTGGTCGTACGAGTAGTTCGCCCAAAGGTTCAGATTGACGTATTTGGACTGCCACGAAAGCTGCATCTCATTGGCAACGAACATAACCGGCTTCAAGTCCGGATTACCTTGCCGAATCTGGTATTTGTCAATCTGTTGTGCCACGTCCGACATCGCCGAAAGGGACGGTTGGTAACCGGACACGTAGCCTTTGTATTTCCAATACCAACCTTTGCCAAAATCGTAGCTCATGGTCAGTTGCGGACGGGCAATCCAGTTCGACGATTTCTGTCCGCCTTGCTCGATATACGTGTGCATAGCACCGATACCCACAGCGTACGAAAACTGCTTGACGCGCTGCTGCACTTCCGCAAAAGCGTAGGTCACTGCCGAGATAGGTATTCTCGACCCATTGCTGATTGTGCCGCACACCGACCGTCAAACCGATGTTATTCGGGGTCCCCGAAGAACTTTGTTCGCGCGGGGTGAGGGACCAATCTTTCTCGTAGATGGCTTCACCGATGAGCGAGTATTTGTTACCGCGCACACGAGAGGTCACATCCGTTCGTCGGAGGCGACGATCAACGATTAAGTTGCTTTGCAACAAATGTGGTTGTCGTGCCTCCTCCTCTCCCCAAAAATTAAAATTTTCGGGGGCCCCATTTAGTGAGTCCGTCTCGCCCCATTTAGTGAGTCCGTCTCGCCGAGCGGCAACTGCTCAAAACGGCGGTCGTTGCTGCTATTGATATACGTGCCCACCACGTCGAAATACAGATGGTTGTCGTCCGGCAGGTTGTGCTCGTAGTAGATGTCCAATGACGGCGAAATGGACTTGCTGCTTTCGTGGTCGTGGATGGCAAAACTGTCCGTGCCCTGGTATAGATACGTGTCTCGATTGCTTTGTGCGTACGGGGTAAAGTTTATATTATCACGCAGCGAGATCTGCAACATATTTTTCTCGCCGTTCGTCCAGTTGTAAGTCAAACCGATGTTCATCGGATTCATTTTGAAACGTGTCGGTTCGCCCACTTCGCGATTCTCGATTGTGTCCGTACTGAAATTGTACGTCTCTGAATTTGTGCGCGTCCAATAAACGTCACGCGGCGAGTAGTGCGTCATAAGGCTGAACGACGATTTGCCGAAGTTCACCTTGCCCGCCAGATGATATTCGCCCCAACCGGGCATGGTCACGCCGTTAGAAGCGTTGAGCATCAGATTACCACCCGTGTCGCGGTGCTTGACGATGTAGTTAATGACCGCCGCCGCGCCGTTATAGCGCACACCCGGCTGGTCGTGATACTCGATACGGATGACATCTTTCGGGTTAATCGCCATGACCTCGGAATTGCTTGCCTCGATGCCGTTGATACGCAACTGAACGTCTTGGTTTGCAAGGGTCTTGACCGTGTTGTCCGCAGGGTTCACCACAATACGCGGAATCTGCAAGTTCTGGAGCAGCGACATGCCGTCGTGCGAGGCTTTGCGCTGCTCGCGGTTGGGTAGGAGGACTTGTTTGTCTACTTTTTGGATGACGCTCTGTGCTTCTACCGTCACTTCTGCTAATCTGAACATGGTTGTGTCCAACCGTAAGGTGTCATTACTTGCGCTCTGCGCCATGCTGCTCATTGCACATGTCAGCGCAAATGAGACTACGAAAATTCTTGCTTTCTTAGCCACAAGGGCACGATTAATTTCATTTTTCATATTATTATATTTATAAGGTGATACTATCGTTCGCCGCCGAAGACACCATGCGGAAAGATGTCTCTCAGCATGAGCAGATCATCGGATTTGACCCATTCCGCCTTGCCGTCGTAACTGCAATCGACGATTCTGTCGCAATGTTCGGTCATCAGCAGATGAAGGATGCGTTGGTCGAGATTGCCATTCGCTTTGCGGAATGTGTACTTAACCGCCACATACTTACATGTTTGCTCGCCCCACTCACGCAGACATTTGCGCTGAATACCATTGACAAAAATCAGTTTCTCACCTTCTTGCAGTCCACCGCCTTTGATGTAGCAATGTGCCGCAATGTGGATGTTCCACTTCTCACTTCCGGGCATACACCCTATTAACATTTTGGATAACATTTGCCTGTTTTGCCAGCCGAACGTCATGATTTTTCGGCTTGGAAAATCACTGCAAAGTTACAACAAAAAGTATATTATATGCAAATTTTTCGATTTATATTTGCTTGTTATAATAAGCTGAAAAACAGCAATCTTCCAAAAAATAATTTTATATTGGACAATTTTGGCTTTATATAGATTTGCAAAAGTCAATTTTTTTTTGTAACTTTGCAGTGTTTTTTGAAAAATAGCATCGAAAATGAGTATAGCGAAATTTGGATGGTTTAGCATTCTCGGAATGGCTCTTTGCCTCATGGCGAGCTGCAGTGTGCGGCGGGATAGGGAACGGATTGATACTGCGGAAGAGTTATTATATAGCAGCAGGGATACCGCAGAGTTGCTGATGCGGCAAGTGGAGCGTCCTGAACGGTTGGACGATGAGCATTTGGCTAAGTATTGGTTCGTTATTTGCGACCTACATGCCAATTCCATGCAATCGCTGTCCGAGGATTCCATGATTTG
>CADBYS010000036.1 GCA_902798965.1 uncultured Bacteroidales bacterium
TCGCACCGGTCGTCGAGTATGATTGATCGGTACATGCGTGCGCGTGCACCATCCGTGCGATTGAGTATGGCAGCGAGCACCATCTGTATGAAAAGCGCCAGGTACCTGTCGTATCGTGCCAGCCCGTACACCATGGCATCCAGTTCTATTTGCCCGGCTGTATGATCGCTCACAAACAGATACGCAGCGATGCGGTGTGCCGCGTTCATCACGTTCAGCCGGGGTATGTTGATGTCGAATCCTTTTCCCTGCAGATGAACCTGCAACTCACGCAAGCCCCGGATGAGAATCTCATCCACAGGAAAAGCCTCACACAGAGCCGCCTCTGTGCTTCTTGACTGATAATATGGACATTGCGTATTGCTGAGCATAGTGTGTTAAACGGGGTCCCCGACACAAACCAACGGAGTGTTTGTGGTGGGGGAGAGCGGAGGCCTCGATGCGCTTTTATGTCGCCGGCGACATCTGTTGCGCCGAGTGCCGAACGCGACTGCAAAGGTACAAAAAATTTTTGGAATATCCAAATTATTCGGGTAGAAAATTGCTTGCAAAATGAAGATTCCTTTTGAGCGCCGATAAATACACGGATTGTCAAGCCTCACGAAGGTCTGTTTTTTGCCCCCTAAAAAATTTTGCATTTTTTTGCCAAAAAATTTGCAAATATCGAAGTATCGGGAAATCAATAAGTTACGATAGCACGGTTTAGGCTGTTTTTGCAATCTCGCAAGCCAACAGCCTGTTATACAGTATCATAGCGGAAATCAGTGCAACTATGCTTTACAAATAGCATATCACGGTAACTCCGGGCGGTAGATGAGCATCGCATCAGCCATCGGTCGTCCGCGCAAAGGGTCTCTCTCCATTCCTCCTCTCCAATTGCACAATTGCAAAATTGCACATCTGTGTGGCTTCATTGCATTGTGTTTTTCCCAATTTCCCCTCATTTTTTTACCCTAAATCCCTCTTTTCGTTAAATTTTACACTTTTTCGTGCTTATTTCATACTTTTTTTAATTTTTATTTGCAAAAGTCAAAATTTTTTTGTATCTTTGCATCCGTATTCAGCCCACGTCAGGGTTATGTCCTTTGTTGTGGGAGGGATACGGACATATAAAACGGCGTCTTAAGCGCTTTGTTTTGGCTCATTGGAATCTCGCAAATTCATAAACTACCAAAACATAGCAGCACAAAGATGCTCTCGGTGTGTATATTTTACTATACGCGCGTAGTTGCGTATATATGTACATACGGCGTGGGCTTCAGTGTTGTTTGTTCGGTAGTAAAGGCAATGCGAGAGCCTCAATGAGCGGAACAGCAAGATTGCAGTCCCGCTTTTTGTTGTGTATAAACGATTTAAATTTCACACATATGAAAACTAACATTCAAAGACTCGTCAGTCTTATTGTTGCAGTTGCAACTTCCATTTTGTGTTCTGCAGGAACTGTTTCATTATCTTTTTCCGGCACTACCACTGAAGGGCGTTATTGCCTTTTGGATAGTGTTCGGATTGAGAATATATCACAAAACACAACTCAAATGGTTGATTGTGAGTTGGACACATCTTGCGTGATTGAAGTTTCATATGTTTCTACGGGAATAGATAATATCTATAACTCCGAAACAACAGGTGAAGGACTTATTTCTAATTGCTATCATAATGTGTATGGCGAAACATTCTTTTCGGTCAATCCATATCAAGACGGTTTGATCCATATCTGTATTATTGATATGGCTGGACGTATCATAATAGAACATGTGGAGTATTTATATGCAGGAAGTCATCAATTTGAATTACACCTAAACACATCGCAAGCTTACGTTTTGTATGTAGCATCAGGCAATGAAAAGGATGCTAAGAAAATAATTAATCTCGCAGATATGGGAGAGTGCAGTCTGTGTCATATAACATCATTCCCTCATTTATCTCCTCGCCGAGTTGCTCACACAGAATCTCCCGACCTTATTTGCTATACAGGTTACACTAACCAAAAAGGTCAAGCAGTTGCAAGTGAGCCCATTACGCAATACCAAAGCGGAGACGAACATATTGTATTGCAGTTTGCTCCTGTTGCTAAGTCGCAAGAAGGAATGTACGTGGGCATGACAGGTTTTAACAGCCAGTTGTATCAGTACCCATTTGATATATTGACAGCATCTAATCTGTCTCAACATAAGCAGTTTGTAAATAATTTACAGATGGCGAGTGGTACGATATTATATCACGCCGTATATACTGCTCTTGACAATGTGATAAAAGCCCCTGTTCCTCAGGAGATAGAAAATGTCACATTAGTTACGTTTACGGATGGCTTGGATATAGGCTCGTGGCGAATGAATAGTGCTTATCCATCGGAAGCATTGTATCTGGCAGCAGTGAATCGGCAAATCCGTCGTACCTATATTGATGGAATAAAACTGGATGCTTATGCTATAGGAGTTATGGGTAGTGACGTTACGGATGTTGCTCGTTTTGAAAATGACTTGCATCAATTGGCCAGTGACTCTGCAAATGTCTATAACGTAACGAACATGGATGAGGTAAAGGCGCGATTCAGGGAAATAGCTGCAAAAATATATAACACTAAAGTCGCATATTCACTTACCATTAAGCTTCCTGCTCCTGATCCCGGAAGTATTATTCGTTTTACTTTTGACAATGTGTCGAATGCGGAAAATTCTATCTATTATATTGAAGGAACGTATAATTATGATTTCGACAAAGGTGCCGGCTTGTTGCAGAATGTAACATATAGTGGTGTTACGTGTAGTAATGGCACTACATGGGAATCTGTACCGAGTGGAATCTTCGATTTGTTTACGATTGAGAATCTAACGACCAGTTTAGGAGAACGTGTTTCAACAAATGCCATGCAGCAATGGAGTTATATTCCTTCGACTCAATCATGGCAAGTCAATAGTGAGTTTAATCCCTCGACTAATTCAACAACCACAGAAAACCACTCCAGTGCGATTGTAATGTTGGTGTTGGACTGCTCATCTTCTTTGAGTTCTGATTTTAATAGGATGCAAACAGCTGCAAACACATTCCTTAATATATTGGCAGGAAATGGTGATATCTCAAAACCATCCATTTCAAATGCCAATTTTACATTGGGAGATTTGCAAGTAACAATGGAGGCATCAATTACCAATACGGGAAATCTTACAATTAATGATAAAGGATTCTGCATTAGTGAGAATCCGAATATGGATGATGCAATTTTCTATAGCGCAGGAACAGGAACGGATAATTTCAATTACGTACTTTCTGACCTTGTTGCCGGTAAAACCTATTATTGCAGGCCATATGCGGAAAACTCATGGGGAAGAGCATTTGGTGCGATGTCTTCATTTGTTGCTATAGAATTTTCAATTCCAACAGTTACAACGTCTGATGTTTCCAATATCACAATTAATAGCGCGAAATGTGGCGGAAATATATCATTCGATGGCTATACGGCAATAACGGAACGCGGCTTGTGCTGGAGCACAAATCCTAATCCAACAATTAATGATAATAACATTGTTATCGGTTCTGGCGTGGGAGAATATTCCGGAACGATTAATGGATTACAAGAAGGCACAATCTATTATGTCCGTGCGTATGCGAAAAATAATAAAGGAATCGGATATGGTGAAGATGTGTCATTCACAACAATCGCTATTATTCCTCCGACAGTATCTACAAATGAAGTTACTAACATCACAATTAATAGTGCCTCCTGCGGAGGAAGAGTAACGGACAATGGTAATTCATCCATAATAGAACGCGGATTATGCTGGAGTAAAGCTCCTAATCCAACTATTATGGATAGTGTTTTAACCATAAACTCAGGCAAAAGCACATTTGATGGTACGATGCAAAATCTGGAAGATGGTACAACTTACTATGTGCGTGCATACGCCAAAAACAGTAAATGTATCGGATATGGTGAAACACAGTCTTTTATGACAATAGCAATTGTACCACCTACAGTTATAACCTTGGATGTGACAGAAATAACTACCAATAGTGCCAAATGTGGTGGAGAAATTGCAAGTTACGGTTATTCTGCAATAACCGAATATGGCTTATGCTGGAGTACGACACCTAATCCAACAGTTACGGATAGTGTTTTAGTTATAGGTTCTGGCAATGGCACATTTGACGGCACATTGCAAAATTTGGAAGAAGGCTCCACATATTATGTCCGTGCTTATGCAAGGAATAAAAAATGTATAGGGTATGGAGTAGAGAAGAATTTTACTACACTTTCTATTACAGAACCAATAGTAACTCTTACAGCAGCTAATGTCAACTCTATAAAGAGCGCTTATTGCCAAGGCAATGTTACGTTTGATGGAAATTCTCCGATTATTGAGCGAGGTTTCTGCTGGAGCACATCACAGAATCCTACAATAGAAAATCGTGTTCTTATCACGAGTAGTGGTATAGGTGAGTTCGACGGAGATATTACAAACCTACAAACTCATACTACGTACTATGTTCGAGCGTATGCTAAGAATCGCAAACACCTTGGATATAGTCAAGAAACACGTATAATTTATATTACGAGCATAAATTATACTGCTAATAGTATACTGCAAATTAATAATAATTTTTATGATCAATCTGCTATTCGTCTTTCTATAGCTAGTCATACATTTAATAACGGAAAAGGTACAATAGTTATTGATGGATGTGTGACAAGCATTGGGAATAACGCATTCTACAACTGCACAGAGTTGACATCCATTACAATTCCAAATAGCGTGACAAGCATTGGGAATGACGCGTTCTACAACTGCACAGGGTTGACATCCATTACAATTCCAAACAGCGTGACAAGCATTGGGAATAACGCATTCTACAACTGCACAGGGTTGACATCCATTACAATCCCCAACAGCGTGACAAGCATTGGAGATGGTGCTTTCTCCAGTTGCTCCGGTCTGACAAATGTGAGCATCCCCAACAGCGTGACAAGCATTGGGAATAACGCATTCTACAACTGCAAAGGGTTGACATCCGTTACTATCCCCAACAGCGTCACAAGCATTGGAAATTCTGCTTTCTCTGGTTGCACCGGTCTGACGAGTGTGACAATCGGCAATAGCGTCACGAGCATTGGAGAAAGAGCATTCCATAGCTGCACAGGGTTAACATCTATCACGCTCCCAAATAGTGTGATTAGTATTGAAGAAGATACTTTCTATGGTTGCACAAGTTTGAACTCTATTACTATTCCAAACAGCGTGACAAGCATTGGGGATTGGGCATTCTTCAACTGCACAAAATTATCTTCTGTGACAATTTCAAATAGTGTCTCAAGTATTGGACAGGGAACATTCTTCGGATGTGCCAAATTAAGAACGGTGACTAATTATGCTACGACTCCGCAAAACATAAATTCCGGTGTGTTTGGCTTCAGTCTAAATCCATGCACATTATACGTTCCGATGGCATCTTTATCAAAGTATAAATCGGCAAGTGTATGGAAAACATTTGGTACTATTGCGGCAATAAGTGAATAAATAATGGATTCCATTCGCACATATATTCAAAATTAAATCTTAAGGAGAATGCCGATAGCCTAATAATAAAGTGGAGGCAAAAAACAATTTACGCACATGAAAGATCTAACAACAGATTTTAACAAAATTTTCAGAATAACTGTCGAACAATACATCGACCGAAAAAATGCTATTGAGAATATTGGCAAAACAACATTAGTTCCTAAAAGTATAACAAAACGCGAAATATATTGCGCATACATGGCTACTATTTGTTCTATAATTATGATACTTAAAATTAATGAGTTGTGTATCTATGATGTAGTCATTCGACCTGATTGCGTTTTGGAAACTCCAAGTCAATTATTTGAGGAGAAATTATATCCCATTATGGAATCATATTTAACAAAAGAGAAGGGAGTAAAAGTAATTGTTTCCGAATAAAGATTAAAGAAAGGAACAAGTTCTTGAAAACAAATGTAAAAGATTGCTTACAAACACAAAGAAAAAGATGACCGTCAGTTGATAATAGAGTTGGTCGTTATAAAACCCAGAGAAGGTGTGCAACAAATAAATGATTACGATATGGAAAACAATGATTCCCAAACGAATCCTATGGATTTACTAGATAGAATGGAACGAATAGAAGTTGCTGGTCTCAACCGAAGAAAACGCATGATGGCGGCCTATAAATCAACAGAGCCATCTAGGCAAGTCCAGAAAAGCAATGCATATGCTATATTAACGAGGATTGTCACAGATAATCCCCAATGGGAGCAATTTAAAGATTATGTGATTGCTAATCCTCAGGAATTTAGCGATGCCGAACGAAAGGAAATTGATAAAACGCTTGATATGATGAAGCAAGACAAGAAGAACTTTGAAAAGTGGAAAAAGGATAACATAACTCTATTATGTCAAAAGTAGTTCTATGTTACCTTGATATAAGTTCGGCTCTACGATGTTGCGGTGAGTTGTGATACATCGCACAATGTGGAAGTGTCAGGGAGGAGCATAGGTCATTATTTTATGCTGACGATGAGTATCTATGGCTGGCATACGAATGGTGCGGCGACAGCCTCTGTTGGGCGACCGGTGCAGTTGACCGCAACGGCAACTTGTTCCTGCTCGTGGACAAAAACGGCGATGAGATTCTTGTTCCATGGGATTGGAAGAAAGCCAAAGAGATGGTAGATAACTAACTACAGGCACCACGGCCAACTTTTCATCACTCTCCCCAACGGCAGGAAGTAGGCTGAACGGGGGTGAAGGTGGAGTAAGAGAACGAAAATAGGCTAATTATCGAAAAGCGCGGGGTGAGGACTCCGCGCTTTCGCGTGGAGAAGGAAACGAAAATATAGAAATAGAACGGTAAGCATCCATTGGAGTACATATTGTAGGAGTCAAAGTTTTTTTGTATCTTTGCAGAAAATTTAGATTTCTAAAGTATGTGATTATGGAAAAAGATCAATTTTTAGAATTGTTGCACGAGCAGCAATCTTCCGGCTTAAGCATTAAAGCTTACTGCGCAGCGCATTCGATTGCGTTATCGACTTTCTATTTTTGGAAACATCGTTTTCTATCATCTCCATCGAGCGAGGAAGTGTCATGTATCTGGAAGAAGGCTCACTGATGATTGACAACAATCTAGCGGAAAATGCTATCCGCCCTATCACTCTTGGACGCAAGAACTACCTGTTTTGCGGCAATCATAGTGCTGCGGGATGGATGGCCACCATCTGCTCGCTCATCGGAACCTGCAAGGAACAAAACATCAATCCGCGCTTGTACCTGAATGACGTCATCGCCAAAATGCCATATCTAAAAAGCAAAACAGAAAATGACAAAGATATTTTCCAGCTTTTGCCGCAGAATTGGATTGTGTCGCATCCGGAAGCTTGTATAGGTGCCACGCAACAATAAATCAAAATGGTTACCTTTGGCACGCGAGAACGCCGAGTAAGCTGGAAAATGATCAAACACGGGAGTGCGCAAAAACGCACTCCCGTGTTTGTAATAGTCAGCAATTATTTATTGCCTATGCACTTACTTCACCTCTACGCCTTGGATGGTGTAGGTTTTGCCATCGCGGAGGATGAGCACCTCACCGTTGCGGAGAATCTTGGTTATCCCGGGTTCAACAGCCGTGTTGTCGATTCCTGTAGGAACACCTTCGCTTGTTGTGGTAAAGTTTCCGGAATAGGTTGCGATAGGTTGCTCATTGGCATCTTTGGCCGTTAAGTAGCAATGGCGGGAGAGGCAAAAAGCAGGACATGACCACAAAATGATTAGGTAAAGACCACGTCTTGGTTAGCACAAGACCCCGACTTGACCCCGATTGAGCTGCACACTTTTTAGAATTCTGATATCTTAATTCTACAAAAGAGTCGTGCGAGCGGCTTTTTTGGTAAAAATATTTGCAAATGTCATTTTTTTTTAGTAATTTTGTGTGCGGAAATGTGATTTTTGGGTGCAATTATATGCCGGAAATGTGATTTTTAGGCTTAAAAATGTGCCGAAAATGTGATTTTCGGGGAAAAAAACATGCCGAAAATGTGATAAGAATATATGGAACTGCTTGTAATAGAGACAGATACTTGTTCTTGCGAATGTTAAGCTTTTAAGTCGTTAGATTGTTAAGCCGTTGAATTGATATATAAAAATTATGAGAAAGCAAATATTTAAGATTATTGTGATCGTTCTGGCGGGGCTGATGGCGCTGACCGGTTGCACGAAGAAATCGAAATACAGTCACCTGACTGACAAGCCGTTGCCTGTAGAGATAGAGGTGGTGGGCGAGAGTAACCGCGTGGTGGAAGATACGTACGTGGGTGTTGTTCGTCCGGAGACGGATATCGCGCTGGTGTTTCCCTGGGGCGGTCAGATTACGGGCATCTATGTCAAGAGCGGCGATCGTGTGCGTGCGGGTCAGCTGATAGCTACGGTGGACAGCACGCAAGCGCGGTCGCTGCTGGAGAGCGCGGAGGCGATGCACGCTCAGGCGAAGGATGCGTACAACCGACTCAAGCCGCTGCACGAGAAAGGCGGAATAAGCGACGTGAAGTGGGTGGAGATGGAGACGAACATGGAGAAAGCCCGCTCGATGGTCATATCGTCGCGCAAACGCTACGACGAGTGCTCGCTGCGCGCCGTTCAGGATGGCATAGTTACGATCAATAACGTGGATGTGGGGCAACACGTGACCATCAACCAGCCGATAGGCAAACTGATGGATCTGACGGCGTACAGCGTGGAGTTCACGGTGCCGGAGAGCGAGATAGGCGCGCTGCATATCGGCGAAGCGATAACGGTGAGTCTGCCTGCCCTGAACAAGCATTACGAGGCGAAGATAAGCGAGAAAGCGCTGACTTCTACGCACGTAGCGCACACCTACCGCGTGAAGGCAGAGATAACCGCCAAGGACGCGGCAGAAGACCTGCTGCCCGGAATGGTGTGCCGCGCGATCATCAAGCAACGCGAGCATAACGGGTATATCATCAGTGCGGGCTGCATCCAGACGCAGCAACGCGGGCACAGCGTGTGGCTGCTGCGTAACGGGAAAGCCGAGCGGCAGATGGTGAAGATAGGTGCGTACGTGGAGAATGGCGTGCTGATAAGCGAGGGTATAGAAGCGGGCGACACGGTGATAGCCAAGGGGTATCAGAAGATGTATAAAGGAGCGAGGGTGCGTTATGAGTGAGCGAAATCATATAGAAGCCGCGATGCGCAGCAGCCGGATCATCTATGCGGTGGTGGCTGTGCTGGTGGTGTTTGGCATCTTCGCGTTGGGCAGGATGAACAAGGATGAGTTCCCGCAAGTGACGATCCGTCTGGGACTCGTTGTGGGCATTTATCCCGGAGCCACGGCGCAAGAGGTCGAAGAACAGGTGGCGAAGCCGATAGAGCAGTACCTGTTCACCTTCCCCGAGATCGACAAACGCAAGACCTACAGCCTGAGCAAGGACGGTATGTGCTACGTATTTGCCGCCCTGACGCCGAAGGTGGATAACGCCAACGAAGCCTGGGCGAAGATCCGCGGCGGGCTGAGCATCCTCAAGCAGGTGCAGTTGCCTACGGGACTATTGGCCGTGGTTGTGATCGACGATTTTGGCAACACGAGCAGTATCCTCCTGGCGCTGGAGAGCGACGAGCGTTCGCCGCACGAGTTGGAGGATTATGCCAAGCTGGTAGCCGACCGCCTGCGCGAGATAGAGGAGATGGGCAGTATCAAACTGCTCGGCCAGCAACGCGAGGAGATAGCGGTGACGCTGGATGTGGAGCGGCTGAGCAAGTACGGCATTGACCAGAACATTATCCTTGCGCGCCTCGCCACGCAGGGCTTCCGCACGATGACCGGCGAGATAGCCAACGATGCCGGCGCGGCACTGATCCATGTGGATGTGCCGTACCGAACGGAGTACGAGGTGGGCGAGCAGATCGTGCTGTCCGATCCGGTGAGCAACCAGACGATACGCCTCAAGGACGTAGCCACCATCGAGCGGCGGTTCGAGAAACCCAAAGAGTACGTCGAGCGCTACGACAAACGGAGCAAGGGTCAGTGTCTGCTGCTGAACATCACCATGCAGCCCGACAACAACATCGTAGCCTTCGGGCAGAAGGTTGATGAGGCACTGGAGCAGACGGTTGCGCAGCTGCCGCCCGACGTGCAGCTGCACAAGGTGACCGACCAGCCGCGCGTGGTCGATGAAAGCGTGAAGTCGTTCCTCAAGGATCTCGTGATATCTGTGCTGATCGTGATCGCCGTGATGCTGGTGCTGTTCCCGATCCGTACGGCGCTGGTCAGCTCTACGGGTCTGCCTATATGTATCGCCATCACACTGGGTATCATGTACCTGGCAGGCATAGAGCTGAACACCGTGACGCTGGCGGCACTGATCGTGGTGTTAGGTATGGTGGTGGATGACTCGGTGATCGTGATCGACGGCTACAGCGAGCTGCTCGAGAAAGGCCACTCGCGCTGGTACGCGGCGGCGGTATCGACCACCGATCTGTTCGTGCCGATGTTGATTGCCACCACCTCGATATCGGGTATGTTCTTCCCGATGTTGGGATTGATGACAGGTCCGCTGGCGGACTTCATCAAGCTCTTCCCCTGGGCAATATTCATCGCCCTGTCGTGCAGTATATTGTACGCCATATGGATCATCCCGTACATGGCAGCGAGCTTCATCCGCCCCAAGGCGGCTGACGCCAAGCCATCGGTGATCGAGCGCGTGCAGAACAAGTTCTTTGCCGCGCTGCAGAACGGTTACCAGAAACTGCTCGACCTGTGTTTCCGCCATCCGTGGGCAACGATAACGGTTGGCTTGGCTTCCGTGGTGATAGGCGTATATATCCTTATCCATCTGAACATCCAGTTGATGCCCAAGGCTAATCGCGACTGTTTTGCTGTGGAGATTCACCTGACCGAAGGCTCGTCGCTGGAGCAGACGCAAGCCGTGGCGGACAGCCTGAGCAAGGTGCTCACTGCCGACGAGCGGGTGGAGAGCATCACCGCCTTTATCGGCACTTCCAGCCCGCGTTTCCACGCTACGTACGCTCCGCAGATAGGCGGCGAGAACTATGCGCAGTTCATCGTGAATACCGTTTCTTCCGACGCCACGGTGGCTGTCGTTGAGCAGTATCAACCGCTGTGCGAAGATGCGTTCCCGAACGCTTACTGCCGTTTCAAGCGCCTGGATTACCAGGCTGTTCCTAACCCTGTTGAGATCAACGTGCAAGGCTCGGACTTTGGTCAGCTGGAGGTGGTAGCCGATTCGCTGAAAGCGTTCATGGCGGGGTTGCCGGACTTGTCGTGGGTTCACTCGGATTACGACGAAACGGTGCAGACTATCCGTCTGCGCCTGAAGGATGACGAAGCCAGCCGCCTGGGCATCACGCAAGCCACGCTATCGCTGTACCTGAACGGTGCGCTGCGCGGACGGAAGATGACCTCGATCTGGCAGGACGGCTACAAGACACCCGTGGTGCTCTACACCGAGGGCGCTGACTCGCTCGACTACTCGGACATAGGCAACCTGATGATTCCTACCTTGCTGCCCGGCGTGTGGGTTCCGCTGCGCCAGGTGGCAGAGATAGAGCCCGACTTCCACCACGCGCAGATCAAGCGGCGTAACAGTATCCGTACGATCACCGTGGCAGCCGACACGCGCGGCAACGTAGCCGCCATAGGGGCGATGAAACCTATTTTCCGCTATGTGTATGAGCTGGAGAAACGTTTGCCGGATGGAGTGCGCATCACCTACGGCGGAGCGATGGAGCAGACCTTGGAAACAGTACCCGGACTTGTGATGTCCGTGCTGGCTGCGCTGCTGGTGCTGCTGGTGCTGCTCGTCTATCACTTCAAGAAGCTGAATATAGCGTTCCTCTCGCTCAGCTCAAGTCTGCTCTGCCTGTTCGGCGCGGCGTTCGGACTGTGGATGTTC
Source organism: uncultured Bacteroidales bacterium (assembly GCA_902798965.1). Taxonomy (GTDB): domain Bacteria; phylum Bacteroidota; class Bacteroidia; order Bacteroidales; family Paludibacteraceae; genus Colicola. The sequence goes on from CADBYS010000036.1 coordinate 11,939, forward strand.
GGCCAGGACTTCTCGATCACTGCCATACTGGGTATCATATCGCTGATAGGTATCATCGTTCGTAACGCGATCATCATGTACGAGTACGCCGACTTCCTGGTAACGACCGAGCACATTACAGCCCGCGAGGCGGCTTACTTGGCAGGGCAACGAAGGATGCGACCTATCTTCCTGACCACTGCCACCACGGCGCTGGGTGTAGTGCCGATGATACTGGCGGCTACCGACCTATGGATGCCGATGGGCGTAGTGATCTGCTTCGGCGCGATCATCACCATGCCGATGGTAGTGACACTGCTACCGGTGGCTTATTGGAAACTGTTCGAAAAATCCACACGCAAATATGAGAAATAGTCGTATCCTTATCATAGTATTGCTCCTTTCACCTTTCACCTTTCACCTTTCACCTGCAAAGGCGCAGGTGCTGACGCTCGATTCGTGCCTGAGCAGCGCACGGCAGCATAACTGCACGATCCGTTCCGCGGCGCTGGAAGTGGCCGTATCGCAGGAACTCAAGAAACAGATGTTATGGAAGTACTTCCCGCAAGTGTCGCTGCAAGGGTTCGCGTTCGGGGCGGTTAATCCGCTCGTAGATATCGATGTGTCGAACATGCAGATGGGTGGAGGGTTCGGTACGTTCCTCTCAGATATATCCAAGGCCGTAGCCCAGGTGTCGAGCGATACGATTGACTCGAGCATCAAAATGGTGCGTTGGGGTGCGGTGGCTCAAGCGCACGCTGTGCAGCCCGTGTATTGGGGCGGACAGATAGTCACCGCCAACCAGCTTGCCAAACTCGGCATTGATGCCTCGCGCCTCAAGCAGGAAGTGAACGAGCGCGATGTGCTGCAAGAGGTGGCTGATACCTACTGGCTGATTGCGGGCTTGGTGAGCAAACGGCAGACGGTGGCCAAGGTGGTGAGTCTGCTCGATACGATACAGGGCGTAGCCGAAGTGGCGTACAACCACGGCCTGGCAACGAGCAACGATCTGCTGAAGGTACAACTCAAGCAGAACGAGCTGCAGACGAAATCGCTGCAGCTGGAGAACGGCATACAACTTGCCTCGCGGCTGTTGTGCCACATGATAGGTCAGCCGTACGAGCACGAACTGGTGCTTGAGCCCTTGCCTGAGCAACCTGTAACCTCGTTGTCGGAACAGCCCGACGAGATTCGCGTCAGTCAGCGGCCGGAGATGCAGCTGCTGGAGATGAACGTCAAGTACAACCAACTGAGCAAGCGCCTGACGTTAGGCGAGTCGCTGCCGCACCTGGGAATAGGCATCACGGGCGGGTACAACAACTTCTTTAACCAGCACAAGTGGAACGCTATCGCCTTTGCCAACCTGTCGATACCGTTGACCGGTTGGGGCGAAACGGCACACAAGCTCAAGCAACATGACCTGAAGATACAGCAAGCCGAGTTGATGCAGCAGAATCTGAGCGAAAAGATGACTCTGCAGAACCGCCAGATCTACGACCAACTTATCGAGTCGCTCAAACTGATGGAGCAACACCGGGCAAGTTGCGTGCTGGCGCAGGACAACTACCGCATATCGCTGATGAACTACGAGGCGGGCGTTGGCACGATGACCGAACTGATGGAGTCGGAAGCACTGCTGATGCAAGCCGAGAATGCCTACACCGACGCACGCATCACCTATCTGTCGGCGCAACGCAAATTCGAGGAGTATAACAAGTAAAAAACTAAATGAACCTTTAATGGATAAACGAAAAATTTATATCTTTTCCGCCGTAGCGGCATTGCTGCTATTCTTCCTGTGTGCGGGAATGTATCAGGGTTTCCGTCATTACCACTACCGCGTGAGTAACCTGCTGAGTGCCGACGGCAAGGAGCACGGGTACTATGTATATCCGGGCTGCACGTTGGATTCGGTGTTGGCGTTGGTTCGTGCGGATTACACGGTTCGTTCGGAGCACGCCTTCAAGAAGGACTTTGCCCGTTCGCCGTTCAACGAGCCCAAGCCGGGCTATTACCGGTTCCCGGCAGAGATGGGTAACCGTACGCTGTTCGTTCGGCTCAGAATGGGCGAACAGACGCCCGTGAAGCTGCGCTTCAAGAACACAGTGCGCACCAACGAGCAGTTAGCCGGCCGCTTGGCCAAGCAGCTGCTGATTGATTCGGCAAGTATTGTCGGATTGCTAAAGGATAACGACTATCTGAGCCGCTACGGGCTGAACAAAGAAACAGCGCGTTGCCTGTTTATGCCCGATACGTACGAGGTGTATTGGACGATGACAGCCGAGCAACTGATGGAGCGGATGCACCGCGAGTACAAGCGGTTCTGGAACGACAAACGTCGTGATGAGGCTAAGGCGTTGGGTCTGTCGCCGCAAGAGGTGTATATATTGGCGAGCATCGTCAACTCGGAAACAACAAAGGCGTATGAGTACCCGATCATTGCGGGCTTGTACCTGAACAGAATGCGTATAGGTATGCACCTGCAGGCTTGTCCTACGGCGATCTATGCGTCGGGCAATTTCGCCGCGCGGCGCGTGACGCACGCTATGACTGCCACTCCCTCGCCGTACAACACGTATATCCATCCGGGTTTGCCTCCGGGACCGATTCGCGTGACGAGTGCCGAGCTGATCGACTCCACGCTGCACGCCACCAGGAGCCGCTACCTGTACATGTGCGCCAACCCCGACTTCTCGGGTACGCACATCTTCTCCGATACCTACAGCAAGCACGCGCTTACTGCACGGCAGTACCAAAGGGAATTGAATAAACGCCGCATAACGAAATAGTCGAAAGTCGAAAGTCGAAAGTCGAAAGCGCCCGGCGTTTAGAAATTGTATTTGGTCATCAGCTGTACGCGGTGGTTGGTCACCCAGTGCAAGCCGGCTTCCGACAAGCCGCTGACTGCCACTCCGCTCAAGCCGTACTGCACGGACGTGATCTCGTACTCGCAGCCGAGTTGGAACTTGCCCATCGTCCAGAGCAGGGTGGGCGAGAGGCGCCACATCCGGTTCATCTTCGCGTTGCGCGGGTAGTAGAACTCGTCGGCAAAGCCGTTGCCGTCCGCATCGAGCAGGGGGCTTGCTGTGCCGAAGTTACGCACGTAACCGGCGAACAATATACCCTGCAACTTCTGCGGGTGCTTGTCCTCTTGTGCGCCCACCTTGCCTCCATAAACGAGACTGATCCACGATACAGAGCTGCGCGTGGGCGTATATTCGCGCGAGCCGTCGGCACGGACAGCACGTACGCCGTAGCCGCCGTTCATGTTCATGTGTTCGCCGGATTGTGCAAAGATGCTTTTCGCCTTGAAGGAGAATTCGCCTTGCTTGTACTGCAGGTACAGGAAGGGTGAGCAGGTTGTTATGCGGTCGTTGACCTTGACCGTTACGGCCGTTATGCCATCGGCAGCCAGAACTGTCCCGGTGTGCCGCGGACTGATACTGAGTATGTTCGCACCGGCACGGAACAGCCATCCTTGGTTATGGACGGATAGTCCGAGGTAGGCTTCGGGTGTCTTGCCGTACGCCATATATTCTCCTGATTGTCCGTCAGGTCCGATGGACAGGTATTGCATTTGCCACAGTCCTGCTGCGGTGAGGGTGATGAACTTGCCCAGGCGCGCATCGAAGCGCACTTGCGGGCTGCGATTGAATGGCCCGAAGGGTGCACCGCTGTTCAGAGCAATAACATCGCACAGATCAGCTGCCATGGGATGCCAAGTCTGACCAATGGTCAACTGCAAACGCGCATAATCCTTACCCATACTCAGGCTATCCCACGCCATGGTCATATACGCGTGACGCAAGCGGAACTGGGCAACACCCGAGAGTGAGTGCGTACCGCCGGTGCCCTTGGTGCTCAAGCCGGCGTAGAAGTCGCCCTCGATCTTGCCGCCAAACTCGGTGTTGCGCCACTTGTAGTCGAGAATATCCACTCCCATACGCGTGGTGAGTGATAGGAAACGGAACGTGCTGACGGCATTGAGGTCTTCGCGCGGCACACCGCTGGTGGTGGCGGCAAGCTCGTCCTGATTCCACTGTTCGTCCTTAGGCTGGTAGTTGTACATGTCAGCCGTGCCGGAATACGACTCGCGACTGTCGTAGGTGAAATAGTTACGGATAAATCCGTAGAACTTGAAATGTTGCTTGAGATGCGACTTGAATGCATCGCCTTTTTCCTGCGCCGTGGCACCTAACGCACAACACAGAAGGATGGAGAGGAAGATAGATTTTTTCATATACCTGTTGCTACTACAAAAATTGTACCGAAATTAGCATATTTGCAAAAAAGGCTGACTATTGTGCAAAAAATCGGTTGCGGGCTTGCAAATGTGAGAAATATTTCGTATCTTTGCACCCTGTAACGCACTAATCGTACGCCTATGATTCGCACAGCACAATTCACCATCAGTTCGACGGACGTTCTTCGTTCGCCGCAGACCACATTGCCGGAATATGCCTTTATCGGTCGCAGCAATGTGGGCAAGTCCAGTCTGATCAATGCCTTGACGCACCAGCCCAAGTTGGCTAAGACCAGCCAGAAACCCGGCAAGACGCTACTGATTAACCATTTTACGGTGAATGCGGGCGCGAAGGATGCCTGGGCGTTGGTGGATCTGCCCGGTTACGGTTTTGCTCAGGCGGGCAAGACGCAACGCGAGGCACTGCGTAAGATGATCGAGCGGTATTGCCTGCTGCGCGAGCAGTTGTGCTCGCTGTTCGTGCTGGTTGATTCGCGTCTGCCGCTGCAGGCTATCGACCGCGATTTCATGAACTGGCTGGGCGAGAACAATGTGCCGTTTGCCATCGTGTTCACCAAGGCCGACAAGCTCGGCAAGGAGCGCCTGGCTGCGAACATCGAGGCCTACAAGCAGCAGTTGTTAGAGTTCTGGGAGGAGTTGCCGCCGTGCTTCGTCACCTCCGCCGAGAAAAGCACGGGCTGCGACGAACTGACTGCGTACATCGAGCAGATTAACGAACAAGTAATGCAAGCGTGATATGGAAAACCTGCCTTGGTTGGAGCCGACAATGGCTGATGATATCATCGTGAAGGAGTGCGCTAACGACCCGCGTTCCGTGCAGCGTGTACTGAATGACTGCCGCGAGCTGCGTACGCCGTACCTGGTGCTCACGCCGGGCATGAAGCGCTCGGAGGCGCTAAGGCGTATCTTAGTGCCCGTGACGCGGCTGGAGGAGGAGACCTACAAGGCGGAGATATGTACGTACCTGGCGCGCAAGACCGGCGCACATATTATCCTGCTGCAAGCCAAGGATTACGGCTCGCGGGCGCGGCAGAACGTGGGAAAGATGGTGACGCATATCCGGTCGGTGAGCGAGCGCACGGGTATCGATATATCCTATGAGGTAGTGGAGGCGCGCAAGGACAGCAGCAAGGTGAACCAGGAAGCGGCGGAGCGCCAGCGGGATTTTGTGCCCGACCTGTTGCTGCTTACCGCCAGCCGCGAGTACGGCCTGGACGATATACTGTTCGGTCCACAAGAAAGGCACGTCATTCAACGTGCCTTGGTACCGGTGATGCTCGTTAATCCGCGCGATGACCTGTTCTCGTTATGTGACTAACTTCAATATGTGACTGACCTTATTATGTGACTGACCAATATTGGTCAGTCCTTTTTTTATCAGTCTTGCTGTTGCTGAAAGGCGTTCCAGCCTTGCGCCGTGAGGGGTAGAGGATCGCCTGTACGTGGAATGAGGCGCAGGTTGGCGGGTTGCTCGGGCTGCTCGCTGCTGTACTCGGCGGGCGTGATGTGACCGATGATATATACGTCATCCAGCGGCACAAGTTTCTCGTAGTCGTGGATATCGCAGGTGAAGAGCAGCTCGTAATCCTCGCCGCCGTTCAGCGCGCAGGTCACGATGTTCAGGTTCATCTCGTCGGCCAGGGCGACTGCCTGATAGTCGATAGGCAGCTTGTCCTCGTAGATGTCGCAACCGACCTTCGACTGCGTGCAGATGTGGAACAGTTCGGACGACAAACCGTCGGAGATATCCATCATCGCGGTGGGTTTGATGCCCGCCTTGCGCAGTTGTTCGACGATATCGATGCGTGCCTCGGGCTTGAGCTGGCGCTCGAGCAGGTACTCGCGTCCCTCGAACTTCTCGTGGATGGCATCGTTGTGCTCGGCGGCTTTGCCTAAGTTGTCGTGCTGCGTGGCGCGGAACACCTGCAGCTCACGCTCCAGCAGTTGCAAGCCCAGATACGCCGATCCGAGATTACCCGACACGCATATCAGATCGTTGGGCTTGGCGCCGTTGCGATATACTATATCTTGCTCGTCGGCAACGCCCAGACAGGTGATGGCGATGGTCAGTCCGTTCATCGAGGCGCAGGTGTCGCCGCCCACCAGATCCACCTTATAATGCTCGCACGCGAGGCGCGCGCCTACGTAGAACTCCTCCAAATCCTCGACCGAGAAACGCGACGATACACCCAGACCGATGGTGATCTGCGTGGGCGTGGCGTTCATGGCGCAGATGTCCGACACGTTCACCGCAACGGCTTTGTAGCCCAGGTGACGAAGTGGCACGTACTCGAGGTTGAAGTGAATGCCCTCGAGCAGCAGATCGGTGGTGACGAGCGTACGCTTGCCGCCATGGTTGAGCACAGCCGCGTCGTCGCCTACCGAATAGACGGTGGACGGTTGGCAGGGTTTCAGATCGCGCGTGAGGTGACGGATCAAGCTGAATTCTCCAAGTTTCGATATTGCAGTCATATGATGTACGATTTACTTATGTACGATGTACGATTTATGTACGATTTATGATTTTGGATGCAAAGATACAACATTTTTTTGATATTTGCAAAAAAAGAAGAGAAAATATTTGGAAATATGAAAAAATTTTCGTAACTTTGTAGGCGAATTTAAAAAACACACCAAAATGCGAACAATTTTGATAGCCGAAGAGGGCGAACGCAAGCTTGTGGAGCAGTACTTGCCTGGCGAGACGAACATACTGGTTACGGGCGTAGGGGCACTGAATATATTGAAGAGTCTGCGCGACTTGCCGCGTGATACCGAACTGATCAATATCGGTTATGCGGGCAGTGCGAACTACGCCATCGGTACGGTGGTGGAAGTGACGGAGAGCCGGTTGCATCACCCCAATGTGACTTACGCAGAGCCAAGATTGGCTCTGCAGCCTGTGGATGACCTGTTCTTCCGTGCGCTGAACCCGATGAAGGCCGTTTGCTACTCGAATACCGATTTTGTACTCGCATCGCCGCACAAGGACTGCGTGTTCGATATGGAGCTGGCGTACATCTGCGGCCTGGGATTCACCCACGTGAGCGCCATCAAGATCGTGTCGGATAACCTCAGTCTGCACGACTACCATGAGTTAGGCAGCGGCGTGGAAGAGGCATAACGCGCAATACGCGATAGACCGCTTCGCTGAAAGAATAAAGACCGCTTCGCTAAAAGAATAAAGACCGCTTCGCTGAAAGAATAAAGACGAATTACACTCGTCTAATACATATAAGTCTTTATTCCTTATTCCTTTAGTGAACGAAGAGAACGGTCCAATAGTCGAATAATTATAAAATATAAATACTATGGCATACAAATGGACATTTACCACTATTGGTGGTAACACCCGCGTGCATATTGCGAAGGGTGAAGATTTTCGCCACTTGGGCGAGTTGGACGAGAAGATGTGGACCGTACTGAGCTGCCCGACCACCGGTCTGGAGATCAGTGCGCACACCTTGCAGCTGATGGATAGCGACCACGACGGCAAGATCCGTATTGACGAGGTGGTAGCCACGTCGGAGTATCTGTGCGCCGTGCTGCGCGATCCCGCTGTTCTGCTCGAGGAGAAAGACGAGTTGAAGATTGCCGACCTGAACGAGGAAAACGCCGAAGCCAAGCAGATGGCGGATATCGCGCGTCGCATCGTAGGCAAGGAAGAGACGATCAACCTGGCAGCCGTGAAAGCTGCTGTAGGTGCTATCAGCGTGGAGCAGAAGCCGCTGCCCGAAGCACCGCTGGCTGCCGATATCATCGCTGCCGTGCACGCCAACGAGGCAGAGTACAATGCATGGTTCCGCAGCTCGGAGCTGGAGAAAATGGGTCTGGCTGCCGCTGACCCCGAGAAGCAACCGAAGATCGCCGATAAGGACTGGAAGAAACTGACAGCACAGGTGGCTGCTTACGAGGCTGAGGTGGCTGCTATCACCGCCGCCAACCAAGCTGCGATGGATGCCGCCACGGGCGAGTACCAGCCGCTGATCAAGCTGCTGCACCTCAAGCGCGACTTCTACACGCTGCTCAAGAACTACATCTCCTTCCAGGACTTCTACAACCGCGAGATCAAGGCTATCTTCCAGTGCGGCCGTCTGGTGATCGACCAACGTGCGTGCGAACTCTGCGTCAGAGTAGCCGACGCCGGAAAGATGGGCGCAGAAGCCGCCAAGTCGGGCATGTACCTGATCTTCTGCGATTGCGAGAACAAGGCGCAAGGCAAGAAAATGTCGATCGTGGCTGCCATGACGCAAGGCGATATCCACAATCTGGAGGTGGGTAAGAACTGTATCTTCTACGACCGCAGCGGTCTGGACTACGATGCCGTAGTGACGAAGATCATTGACAACCCGATCAGTATCCGTCAGGCATTCTGGACTCCGTACCGCAAGTTTGCCAACTGGGTGGCTGATCTGGTTAACAAGTCCGTTGCCGAGAAGGAGAGCAAGGGGCTGGAAGATATGAAAGCCAACGCCACGGCTGCTACCGAAAAAGCTAAAGAGAACGCCGAGCAAGGCAAGAAAGAAGCCCAGCCGCCATTTGATATCGCCAAGTTCGCCGGTATATTCGCTGCCTTGGGTATGGCTCTGGGCATGATCGGTACCGCACTGGCATCGATGGCCAGCGGTCTGTACGGGCTGCCCTGGTGGCAATACATCGTTATCTTCTTTGGCATCATATTGGTGATAAGCGGTCCATCGATGTTGCTGGCTTACTTCAAGCTGCGTCGCCGTAACCTGGCTCCGGTGCTCAACGCCAACGGCTGGGCTGTGAACGCTGAGGCTATCATCAACGTGCCGTTCGGCCTGACGCTTACCTCGATGGCCAAGTTCCCGGTACTGAAGCTGAAAGACCCGTTCGCCGAGAAGGGACTGCCTTGGTGGGTTAAGCTGCTGATCGTGCTTGGCGTGCTGCTGCTTATCTGTGGCGGTATAGCAGCATATATGTACTTCACGGGCACCGGTTGCTTTGCACCTGAGGTAGTTGAAGAGGTAGTAGAGACATCCGTTGAAGCCCTGTAAGCGATGCGCGTAAAACGACTGATTATCATGTTATGGGTGGCTACGCTGCCCATAACGTGTGTTTGGGCACGCAAACCCAAACCCGCTCCGGAGCCCGAACCCGAACCGGTGGTTGTGGAAGAGGTGGACACTCTGGAGGTGGAGGAGAACGACGACTTTGAGTCGCTGACCGAAGGACTGCCGGCGGGTGTGTTGTCGCGCCTGATGGGCGATACGCTGTTCGTGAGCTGCGGCAAAGATGAGTTGCCGCGATTCCTGGTAGTGATGACCGAGGATGGCGAGTGCCAGTACCGCTTGATGCCTGATATGCTCTGGGGCGACACGTCGAATGTGCACCCCGCTGACAGTATCTATGCCGTGTGGATGAATACGCGCGTCAACCCCTATCAAACGCCCGTGGACAGCTTGAAGGACAGTATTCCCGTCAACCTGAACGGTTTCGTTTATCCGCTCAAGAACCTGACGTACGTGACCTCGAAGTTCGGCTTCCGCCGCTACCGTTTCCATTACGGAACAGATGTCAAGGTGCAGGTAGGCGACTCGTTGCGCGCCTCGTGGGACGGCCAGGTACGTATCGTCGGTTGGGATCCGCGCGGCTACGGGTACTATGTGCTTATCCGCCACGACAACGGTCTGGAGACCATATATGGTCACCTCTCACGTCCGCTGGTGGAGGAGAACGAACGCATCTATGCGGGTGAGATCCTCGGCTTGGGCGGCAACACAGGCCGCTCTACCGGCAGCCACCTGCACTACGAGATACGATACTTAGGTAATGCCATCAATCCCGAGACGATTGTGGACTTCGAGAAAGGAACGCTGCGCGTTTCCGAAGATTATGTGATCACCAAGAAAGGTACGTTCAAGCACAACGAGGAGGTGAAGCAACTCAAGCAGGCGCAGTACCACAAGGTGCGTCAGGGCGATACCCTCTCGGGCATAGCCAAGCGCTACCACACTTCGGTACGCACGTTGTGCAAACTCAACAAGATCAAGGAGACCTCAATTCTGCGCTTAGGGCAGAAGATACGTGTTCGTTAATACAGGCAGCGCGCCATGTGGCGCGCCTCAGCAAATAAATAGCGCGCCATGATCTGTGGCGCGCTGTTTTGTTATAGAACATTGAGTACCTGCTCTTTGATTTGCTCGAGCAGGTCTTTCATCTTCACGACGATGATCTGCATCTCGCTCTGGTTGCTCTTGCTGCCCAGGGTGTTGATCTCCCGTCCCATTTCCTGAGCAATAAATCCAAGCTTCTTTCCTATACCGCTTTCGACTTTCGACTTTTGACTTTCGACTCCATTCATCGTCTCGCGGAAGTACTTGATGTGGTTGGTGAGGCGAACTTTCTCCTCGGTGATGTCGAGTTTCTCGAGATAGTAGATCAGTTCCTGCTCCAGGCGGTTGCTATCGACCTGCTTGCGGGTGTCTTCTGCCAGCTTGTCGAGGTTCTGCAGCAGGTGTTGGCGGATCTTGGCTACACGTCCTTGCTCGTACGGCTCGACCTCGGCGAGCAGTGCGCTGATGGCATCGAGCTTCTCAGTGAACATCGCCTCGAGTGCTGCGCCCTCCTGCGTGCGGAAGGCTACGAAATGCTCTACGGCTTCCTGTATGGCTTGTTCTACCACTTGCCACTCTTCGTCGCTCACGGGCTGTGGCTCGTCGGCTTTCACTACGTCGGGCATCCTGAGCACGATCATCGCCCGCTCGGCATCGCTCAGCTCGGGGCAGAGCTCGCGCAGCTCGGCGCTGTGGAATAGATATGCCGCACGGTTCACGGGCGTGAACGCGCTGCTGCTTGCCTGTTCGGTCAGTTCCTCGGTGTAGATGGCTACATCGATTTTGCCGCGCTCCAGCTGCTTGCCGAGCAGACTGCGGACAGTCAGTTCTTGTCCGCGGAACTGCGGCGACAGACGAACACTCATATCCATCTGCTTGGAGTTCAAGCTCTTGATCTCCACCACCAGACGTTTGTTATCGAGTTTCTTTTCGGCTTTTCCGTAGCCGGTCATGGATTGTATCATAAGTTTTCAGTTATCATTTAACAGCAGTCAGCGATTAGTACAAGCGCGAGATGGAATATTCGAGCAATGCGAGCAGTGCTTGTTTGGTTTCCGAGTCGTGGAAGATATTGAGTGCCTCTTCGGCTTTCTGCTTGTGGGTGCGCATCCATCCGTAGGCGTAGCGTACGCCATCGTAGCGCATCACGAAGTTCTTGATCTGCTGCTCTATGTCGCTCTGTGCTTGCGGCGACAACGAGCGCTGCTGACTGCACAGCTCTTCGGCAATGGCGCGTATATGGTCGGATTCCTCTTTTGGCGCGCGCTGCAGGGCGATGAGCAGGGGTAGGGTGGCTTTGCCGTCGCGTATGTCGCCCATGGTAGGTTTGCCTACCTCCTCGCTATCGGAGTAGTCGAGCACGTCGTCCTTGAGTTGGAAGATCAGACCGAGTTCGTAGCCGTAGGTGCGCATGGCGGTCTGCTGACGTGCCGTGCAACCTGCCGATACCGCGCCGGCTTCCGTGCAGGCGGCAAAGAGCTCGGCGGTCTTCTTGCCAATGATCTGGAAGTACTGCTCCTCGCTGATCCACATCGAGCCGCCGGCGTGCAGCTGAATGAGTTCGCCCGACGATAGTGCGCGCGACATATCCGACACGATACTCAGGATCTGCGTGTTGCGTATCTCGCCCACCATGCCTATCATCTTCGCCAACATCCAGTCGCCCACGAGCACAGCCACCTTGTTCGTCCAGTTCGACTGCACGGACGGCACACCGCGGCGTGTGGGCGAGTTATCGACTACGTCGTCGTGTACCAGGGTGGCGTTGTGCAGTATCTCCAGCGCCACGGCGGTAAGGATCGTCTTGTCGCTCACCTCGCGGCACAGGTTAGCCGACAGCAACACCAAGGTAGGGCGCAGCTGCTTGCCACGCTTGGCGGCAATGTAACGGAGCACCTGATCGAGCAGCACGTTGTCGGAGTGCATAGTCTGCTCGAACTGCGATTCGTACTGATGAAACGCTTCCGCTATCGGTTGACGTATTTGTGAGGTTATATCCATTGTTGCGTTATGCGCACAAAAGCGACTGCAAAGATACAAAAAATTTTGCACATTTGCAAATCAAAAGGCCAAAAACCGCACATTGACCTTATAAAATGTACCAAAAAGTACATGAATATGCTTTTTTTTGCCAAAATATTTGCAAATGTCAGAAAAATGTTGTACCTTTGCACCCGCTTTCGAAAAACAAAGCGAATGTTCTTTCTCAACCTCGAAAAAAAACCTGCAAGGTTGTTTTTCGAAAAGCGGAGGCAATCGTGCGCTTTATGTCGCAGCGCGACATCCGATAGCACGATTTGCCGAACGCTTGCTCAATGGTGTAATGGTAGCACTACAGATTCTGGTTCTGTCTGTCTGGGTTCGAGTCCTGGTTGAGCAACATTAAAAAAAGTCTCCTGTTGGGGACTTTTTTTTTGCTCATACCGACTCGACCCCAGGTTCTTATCTCGTTTCACTCGAACGATTAATCAGCAGAGCTGATTTTTCGAGTCCTGGTTGAGCAACACAAAAAAAAGAGGTCAATTCGACCTCTTTTTCTTTTGTACCCTGTTCGGTTATTTGGTTGCGCCGCCGAGGGCGATGTACAGACCGATGATGCCAATGGCACCGTTGTACATATTCTCGGCTTCGTTGAGTTGTGCCGACAGCAGCGACTCTTGTGCGGTGAGCACCTCCAGATAGCTGGCTTTGCCGTTGTTCATCAGTTCGTGCGTGCCATCGTAGGCATCTTTGAGCACGAGCACCTGACGTTTGTACAGCACATCTTTCTCCTTGGCAACCTGGCAGTCAGCCAGCGCCTCGTTGACCTCATTGCCGGCGTTGATGACCGTCTGCACGTAGTCACCTAACTTCTGCTCCTGGCTGAGTTGGGCGATCTTGAGTTGTGCGCGGAGTTTGCCTTGCTGGAAGATAGGTTGCGTGAGCGTACCCAGTAACTTCATCAGCAGTGCGCCCGGGTCGGTAGTGAAGTCCTCGGTCATCCAGCTGAGCAGTCCCATAAGTGAGAACGAGGGGTAGAACTGTGCACGTGCGGCAGCGGTGTTGTAGAACGCCTCCTCCAGCGTGTGGTTGGCAATCTTGATGTCGGGGCGGTTCTCCAGCAGTACGGAAGGAACACCGGCGTTGAAGCGCTGCGGCAGTTCGAACTGTCCCCAGCTGTTACGTGCTATATGGCGCGGCGTGACAGCCAGGATCTTGCACAGGCTGTTCTCTGTACTCTGAATACTGCGCTTGGCATCCACTATCTGCTGCTTGACGCTCAGGTTCGACGACTCCATCTGGTTGACGGCAGTCGAGTACGCCTGGCCGTTCTCCCACAGCGCGCGCTCCGTTTCCAGCGAAACGTCCCACAGGCTGTCGGTGGCTATCAGGATCTCCAGCTCCTTGTCGAGCAACATGAGCTGGTAGTACAGTTGCGCTACGGTCGAGATCAGGTTGGCTTGCGTGGCTTCGCGTGAGGCTTCGGCTTGCAGCACTACGGCGTTCGCCTTGCGTTTGTTCACGGTCACCGAGCCCGAGATGCCTATGTTCCAATCCAGCTGCAGAGGTATACTGTAGCTGTATCTCGCCGCACTCATTCCGGATGAACCATACGAACCGGCTATGCCTCCCGAGGGAGCCAGACTCAGCGACGGCAGATACGCCAACTTGGCTGCCTTGAGCGAGGCTTGTGCCTGCTCCACGGTCAGGCGGGCGGCTTTCAGGTCGGTGTTGCGTACCAGTGCCGAGTCGATCAAGTCCTGCAGCAGCGGGTCGGTAAAGAACTCGCGCCAACTCATCTCAGCGGCTTGTTTGAGCTGCTGGTTGATCATCTCTTCGGGCACGTTGCCGTACAGATCGTTCGGTGCTTCGTTCTGTGGCGTGTACTTTTTATATACACCACAACTTGACATAAAGACCGCTACGCTCAAAGACAAAAGACCGCTGACGCTCAAAGATAAAAGCCTATTAACTATTTTTCCGTTTTTCATTTCTCTTCCTCCTTTCCTTCGTCACTTTGTACTTGGTCGCTTAGTACCTTAACCGGGCTTCCGCTCACTTTCTCTTCGAGCGTTTGGAACACGATAAAGAATGCGGGAACGACGAACACGAGTGCAATCGTACCGATACTCATACCGCCTACCACGCCGAGAGCCAGTGCACGGTTACCGTTGGCACCTGCGCCGCCGGCGATAATCAGCGGAATCATACCCACGATCATCGTTACTACGGTCATCAGAATCGGGCGCAGACGTTCCTTGCAAGCCTCGAAGGCTGCATCCACGATGCTCAATCCTTGTTTGCGGCGCTCGCTGGCGAACTCGGTAATCAGAATAGCCGTCTTGGCGAGCAGACCGATAAGCATGATCACACCGGTCTGCAGGTAGATGTTATTCTCCATACCCGGCAAGCCCATTTTGTTGCCTACCCACGAGAAGAGGAACGAACCCATCAGGCCGAACGGCACGCTGAGCAGCACGGCGAACGGCGTGAGCCATGAGTTATAGAGCGAACCTAAGATGAGGTAGATCAGCACAACGCAGATCAGGTAGATCAGCGCTGTGGTGTTGCTCTTCGAGCTCTCCTCCACCTCGCGCGACATCGAGCCGTACTCGTAGGTGCAGTAGTTAGGCATCGTTTGTTTGAACACCTCGGCGATAGCCTGATGTGCCTCCGCCTCCGAGTAGCCGTTGCCGGCGGTTACGGAGCAGGAGATGGACTGATAGAGGTTGAAGTGGTTGTGCGAAGCCGAACCCACGATCTCCTCCAGCGATACGAACTGCGAGAGAGGAGCCATCTTATTGTCGCTGACCTTGATGTACATGTTGTTCAGCGACGAGGGGTCAAGACGATATTCCGGCGCAGCGCCTACCCAGATCTGATATACCTTACTGAACTGGTTGAAGTTACCTACATACGAGCCGCCGCAGTACGTACCTAAGGTGTTGAGCACAGCCTTGGCGGTCGTGCCGGCGCGCTGGCATTGTACAGGATCGACATGTACCCTGTATTTCGGGAAGCGCTCCGAGTAGGTGGACATGGCGCTACCTATCTCCGGACGCTCCTGCAGCTTGGCGAGGAACGCGTTGGTCTTGTTTCCGAAATCGGTCATATCGCCGTCGCTCTTGTCCTGCACCTGCAGGTCAATGCTGTTCGACGTACCGTAACCCGGGATCTGCGGCATTTGGAACGGCAGCACTTGTGCGTTCTTGATGCTCTGGCAGTCCAGATAGAAACGGTAAATGATCATGTCGATATAGTGGTTGAATCCCGGACGCTCGTCCCAGTTCTTGAGTCGAATGATCAGCGAGGCGTAGCTTGAGCCGTTGCTGGAAATCAAGCCGTAACCGCTCACCAGACCGTAGCTCTCGAGCTCGGGGATAGCTTTCACTTTCTCCTCCACCTGCTTCATGATCTCGCTGTTCTCGTGCAGTGTGGCACCTTCCGGCATTCGCACCTCGCACATGATTACGCCCTGGTCTTCCTGCGGAACGAGTCCCGAAGGCATGATCTTCATGAACAGCACGAACAGCACGGCAGCGCCGGCGAGCAGCGCGAACGATACCCACGGACGTTTCAGGTAGCGCTGTACCGCGCCCTGGTACTTGCCGAGGATGGCATTGTAGCTGGCTTCGTAGGCGAGCTTGGTGTAGTAGTCAAGACCTTTGTGCTGCGAACCTTCCTCGTTCGGACGCATCAGCATCGCGCACAGAGCAGGGCAGAGCACGAGCGCGCAGACGCACGACAGACCTACCGAACCGGCAATCGTTATACCGAACTGCGTGAAGAACGTACCCGACGTACCCGACATGAACGTCACGGGGATGAACACCGCCATGAACACCAAGGTACACGAGATAACGGCCACCGACACCTCGCTCATCGCTTCGCGCGTTGCCTGCAAGGCTTGCGACTTGGCATCGCCTTGCATCTTACCCGTTTCCAGTTTAGCCATCACGGCTTCCACGACGACGATGGCATCATCGACCACCGTACCGATAGCGAGCACCAAGGCGAATAGCGTAAGAATGTTCAGCGAGAAGCCTGCCAGGCGCACGATAGCGAACGTGCCGAGCAGGGAAACGATGATCGAGATCGAAGGGATCAAGGTCGCCTTCCAGTTCTGCAGGAAGAAATATACGACGATGATCACGAGCAAGATAGCGATAACCAGGGTCTCCACCACATTGTGGATGGCGGCGAACAGGAAGTCGTTGCTCGTCTCCAAGGTTACGAACTCCAGGCCTGCAGGCAGACTCGGCTTGAGTTGCCGGTACAGCTCGTCGATCTGCTGGTTCACGAGCGTGGCGTTCGCGCCGGGTGACTGATTGACCAGATAGAACACGCCGGGTTTGCCGTCTATGTTCGAGGTCATGGTGTAGCTCTTGGCACCTATCTCTACCGTGGCTACGTCGCGTAGGTACAGCACGTTGCTGTTGCCCTGCGTACGGATCACGATATTCTCGAACTCCTCAATCGACTTGAGCGTACCTTTGTACTCCATCGGGTACTGGTAGGCGTTTTCCGACTGCTGACCGAGTGTACCGGTGGAGGTAACGAAGCTCTGAGAGGAGATAGCCGAAGATATATCGTCGGGCTCCAGGCCGTATTGCGCCATCACGTCGGGTTTCATCCATACGCGCAGCGCGTAGGTGTTACCTAAGTTACTTACGTTACCCACACCCGTGATTCGCAGCAGACGCGGCTTAACGTTGATGTCGATGTAGTTCGATATGAAGTCGGCATCGTACTTGCCGTCGGTGGATTTCAAGCCGGCGATCTGCAGGATACTGTTCTGACGCTTGGTGACGGTTATACCTGTCTGCAGCACGTCGCTGGGCAGCAGTGCCTCGGCTTGCGATACGCGGTTCTGCACGTTCACCGTAGCCATATCGGCGTCGGCGCCTTGCTTGAAATATACCATGATCGTCACGTCGCCGGTCGAGCTGGCGGTGGCGGTCATGTACGTCATGTCTTGCACACCGTTGATCTGCTCCTCCAGGGGCTGGATCACGGATTTCATACAGGTGTTAGCGTCCGCGCCGGAGTAGGAGGTGGAGATCTCTACCGTTGGCGGCGCTATGTTCGGATACTGCTCCACAGGCAGGCTGTTCAAGCAGATGAATCCGACCAGCGAGATGACAATCGCTATCGCAATCGCCATCACGGTCTTATCTATGAAAATGTTGCCTTTCATAAAATGTTCATTTCAATTCGATTTCTCGATATTTCGATATTTCGATATTTCGATATTTCGATATATCGATGTTTCGATTAAAAGAGTACACGCTGACCTTCGGTCAGGTTATTCGCTCCTTCGGTAACGATCACGTCGCCTACTTCCAGACCGTCGTACACAACGAGGTTACGCTCCGAGCTGATGTTCGCGGTCTTCACGATAGCGCTGTAGGCGCAGCTGTCGGCGGCAACCTTGTAAACCAACGACTTGTCTTGCAGACGAACCACAGCGTTCTGCGGAACGACAATCACTTGCTGCACGTCATACGGGATAACCACCGTACCCTGCACGCCGGAGTATAGTCCTCCGTCGGGGTTGGGGAACGTAGCCTTGCAGGTCAGCGTACCTGTGGTGCGATCTACGGTACCGGTGATACTGGTTATGCGGCCTTTCAGCGGATACTCCGCACCGTTCTTGAACAGGAACGTCACGTCGGGCATCGCAGCCAGCAGGGCATTGTTATCTTTGACTTCCGCTTGTGTGCGCTCCTCCAGGATCGATTCGCTCACCGAGAACTCGGCGTGCATCTTTGCGTTGCCGCTCACCATGGTCAGATACGTGCTTTGATCCACCTGATCGCCGGCATATACGGGTATCGAACCGATGATACCGTCCACCGGAGAGGTGATCGTGCAGTAACCGAGGTTCACGCGGGCGCGGTCGGCGGTGGCTTTGTATTGCGCTACCGACGCTTTGGCTTGCTTGTAGGAGTTCTCGGCATTATCGAGCAGGTACTTGCTCACAATGTGCTTGGCATAGAGGTTCTTGTTACTCTCGTACTCAAGCAGCGCGCTGCTCTCCGAAGCCTCGGCAGCCAGCAGGTTAGCCTCGGCGGCTTGCAGCTCCAGCGCTGCGTCGCGGCTGTCGATACGGAACAGCACGTCGCCTTTCTTGACCTGCTGACCTTCGGTGATGCACACTTCCATCAATTGTCCGCTTGTCTGCGGCTTGATGGTCACGTCCGACGTACCTTTCAGCGTAGCGCTGTACTTCAACGGCACAGAGATGTCGCTCTTGCTGATCGTCATCGTCTGATACGAGGTGTTCACTTCTTTGGGCACATCTACGCCACAAGCAGTCAGCAACATCGCTGCTACTGCCATCAGAATATTTCTGTATTTCATTATGGGATGAATTAAGCGTTAGTCTTAGTTGGCTTTCTCAACTTCGAACTCCGGCGTGTACGGACTGGAAACCGTTCCCAGATTGCTGTCGTTGCTGAACGGTACCGATTCGCGGCTCACGAAGTTGTTCTTTAGCGTTGCGGAGTAATAGCGGAACTTGACCTGCGAGTCGTCCGAAGGCGAGGTGATATACAGGTAGAACAACCCGTCAATCTGCTCAGCTACACCCAGACATGTCTCGCCGCTGAATGCTGCAAGTACGTCATTCTCTGAGAGTTGGTAGTTGCCCGCTTGGATCTGCTCTGCCGAATAGGTCATCGACAAGTCAACGCGGATGATGGCGGTCATCGATGCCGTCATGTCGTACTCCGAAGGAGCAGCCCAGGTCGGTGCACTCTTGTCGCTTGCAATCGACTCTACTTCGGGTTGGGGATCCGGTTGTGGATCCGGCTTGGGTTCTTCTTTCTGTTTGCACGTTGCAAGCAGCATCACGGCACACAGAAGTCCGATAAATGGTAATCTTTTCATATTGTATGAATATTTTATTAATTATTTGCTTTTCTTTGGAATAAGGAGTAAAGACCGCTTCGCTGAAAGAATAAAGACAGGTTACATCAGTCGAGCACATTTTAGTCTTTATTCCTTACTCCTTATTCAATACGTCCTAAAAAACGCACAAAGTTACGAAAAATTTTTCACATTTGCAAATTATTTGCCATATTTTTGACAAATTTTCTTAATTAGGCACCAATAGTTGACTTATTTTTCCTCATCTTCAGGTTTTACGACTGTATCCTGAGCCACGCTTTCGATTTCGGCAATGGTAGGAATCGTGCCTTCCACCTTCGTCGGATAGAGTTTCTGCAGTTCATACTCCGAGATGCCAAGAGGTTGGCTGCTGGACTCGAGTGCGTACTGAGCCAAGGTATTGTCCTTGCCCTTGCACACCAGGAGTCCGATAGTCGGGTTGTCCTTCTCCGGATCACGAAGGATATGGTTCACGGCCGTGACATACGTGCCCAACTGACCAATATCCCGTGCGTCAAACATATCAATCTTCACCTCAATGGCCACGTAACAACGGAGAGTGAGGTTGTAGAAA
>CADBYS010000037.1 GCA_902798965.1 uncultured Bacteroidales bacterium
GTCGCCACTCTCAGTCAGCGATTGTCCGCGCCACATGTACGGCGTTTCGCTCTTCTTAACCGTCTTTGACTCCTCAACATTGCCCGTTTGAGTCAGACGATTGAAGTTCATCACGTAGTAAGCCGTGTCAACCAACTCGCCCGTGAACTCGCTCGTCATACGCAAGGTGTCACGATAGATGTCGCTCGTTGTCAGCGACTTGCCGTGCCACGAGTCAACCTGCTCATCGTAGCAAGCCACCAGACTCGTACTGTCGTAACGGATCACGCGAACACGGAACAGCGTATCAACGCACTCATAAGGTGCGGGATAAGACTTCTCGAACGAATCCTCACCGGCAGCCGTGTAGTTCCTGCCGCGCCAGCTTACCGACTCACCCTTCAGCAGCACCTCTTCAAGTACCGTATCAGGCTTCAATACAGTCAGATGCAGAATCATCTTCGTATCGGTTTCTGCGCCCGAAATCATATAGAACGTATCCACATCCTCGCCAAACCACTCGCAGCCCCAAAGCAGACTGTCGCCTACGCATATCGTATCCTTATGCTCAACCGGCACAAATGGATGCTCGCTAGCTTGAAGTTCATCACGTAGTAAGCCGTGTCAACCATCTCGCCGGTGAACGTGCTCTCCATGCTTGCCGCAGCGCGATAGATATTGCTCGTAGTCAGCGTCTTGCCGTGCCACGTTTCAACCTCCTCTTCATAGCAAGCCACCATACTCGTGCTGTCGTAACGGATCACGCGAACACGGAACAGCGTATCCACGCAGCCGAACGGCTCGGGATAATCCTTCGTATAGGCATACTCACCCGCCTTCGTGTACGTCTTGCCACGCCAGCTCACTGACGCACCTTTCAACAGCACCTCTTCAAGTACCGTATCAGGCTTCAGCACAGTCAGGTTCAGCGTCATCGTCGAACACTCATTGCCTGCCAGCGTATAGCTATACTCTCCGCTTGCGCCGTACCACTGGCACCCCCACAGGATGCTGTCACCCTGGCAGATCGACTCGTCGCGCGAACTGTTCGTGCCCGATTTGGTCGTCAGAACCAGCGTGAAGTACACACTATCCAGCTCAGGATAGCGCACATAACGAAGCGTATCGACATACGTATCGGCTACCGAATACTCCTTGTTGCGCCAAGTATAGCTCTGCCCCTCGCACATCTCATGGCTCTCAGCCTCGGCATTCACCGCCCCGAGAACCTCAAGATTCAGCGTGTACGAGTTACCTCCGGCCGAGCGGGAATACGTACGCACACCCACAGCATGATCGCTTGCAGGCAGCAGATCGCAACCCCACACCAGGCTTTCACCCGGCTCAATTGCTTCATTGTAAACCTTGGTCTCAGCCCGTAATTCCTGCGCAAAAACAAATGCACTTACCAGCAGTACACCTTGTACTGCCCCAAACAAACTCCTTCGAATGAACGAGAATAAGGAATCTTTTGACATCTTACTTTGTATCATCATTGTCTTAATTTTCGTTTGATGGTATTCTCAATCGCGCTTCGTTATCCTATCCGAGTGATTCTCACCCGCTTACTATGTGTCCGCATGTTGCTTACGTACTATACGCATATACGCACGTACACACATTCACGCAATTTGGCCACAAAATTACAAAAAAAAAATGATATTTGCAAATTTTTCGGCAAAAAAATGCAAGAAATTTTCTTTTTTTAATACATCTTGCACATTTTGCAAATTTTGGTTGAATTATTTTGCGGTAATTGCCGAAGAAACGGGCGATGGCAAGCACAAAAAAGGCTCTCGATCGAGAGTCTTTTCTGTACCCAGAGCCGGGGTCGAACCGGCACGGATTGCTCCACTGGTGTTTGAGACCAGCGCGTCTACCGATTCCGCCATCTGGGCTTCGCGTTCGGCAAATTGTGCTTCAAAACGGGATTTCTGCGTAATATCTCCTTGAGGGGGATTTCTTCGTAATCCCCACAGGCTGCCGCGGGCATCATTCTCGGGGGATTTCTGCGTAATCCCCACAGGCTGCCGCGGGTATCCTGTGCAAGTCTTTTTTCCTGATCGTCTCCTCAAGCAAGCTTGGACAGCCGCTCACGAAAAAAGCCTTGCGGAGAGAGGGGGATTCGAACCCCCGGTACGGTTACCCGTACGACAGTTTAGCAAACTGTTGGTTTCAGCCACTCACCCATCTCTCCTCGGGTCGATTTGCCGAAATGCGCTATCCGAAACCGCTGTCTCGGCATTTCAAAATGCGCAAAGCGGATGCAAAGGTACTACAATAATTTTACATATGCAAATTTCCACCCATTAAGCACGCAAATTCCCACATGTATTTCTTCAAATTGCACACTCCACTTGCAATTTTCGCCCTATATAGTGCATCGCAACTTATCGCAGAACTTTGGCGGTATAGTCGTTGACGCGAACAACGTAGCCAGTCACGATCGGTAGCTTTGTGGCGAACTCGGCAGCCGTAGCGGTAGCCTTCGTAACGAGCTGACCTGTCGGAGCATACACGGCTATGCAATCGCCGGCTATCAATCCTGTGACATAGAGCGTCTCACCTACCGTAAAGACATCGTAGATACGTTTGCCATCAGCATGCACACCACGGAATCCGCCTATACGCACTGCAAAGCGTTTGTCATAAGTGCCTGCAGGCAGTTCTGCCGTATAATCCTGCTCAAGCAGGTTGGTATATGTATGTTTCTGGTAATCAATAAGCCATACGTAGCGGTAGCCGCTATAGGCACTCTTATCGGGCAGGCTGAATAGCAGCGTGTCCGGCTGCGGCACAGAGATTCCAAGAGGTATATCCACCTCGGTAGGAGCAGCGCCAAGCAGTGATATACGCGACAGGCGCTTGCTATCCATCAGATAGATTTGCGTCGCATTGTCGGTGGTGAGCCACTTGACGCCGTCACGTCCGTAGGTGTACTGCACGTTCTTGCTCACTGTGGAGTCGGGCATCACGGTTACCATATCACCTCTTCCGCCTCGCGAAGCAACACGTAGTATAGGTCGTGAAGCCCGCTCGTTCAGGCCGTAGTACGGCTGATGGAATATGACTGTCTCTTTGTCGGATGCGGTGGCTGTTTGCGTAAAGAACGCATTGCCCATGCTCATCTGCGAGCCTCTATCCCACGATCGCGAGGTGTATATCTGGTCACTCGCCCTTAGGTATTCCCCTGCCCCGTTCATCTGATAGAACACGTGAGGTATATACATCTGCCTGAGGTAGGTGTAGCCGTCGAGGATAGTATCGGTGCGGTAAGCGGATACGAGCCACGGCAGGCCTTTCATGTTCCAACCCATATCTTCCTGTCGTGTGAAGTTCAGCGCCTCTCCCTCGCCGGCTATGCGGTTGTCGTACTGCTGCAAATCCACGGTCTTGTCGTTGCCGTCCTCGGTATAGACATACTGCCCCAAGGTTGCCGCATAGGCATTGAAGCGGAGCACGGTGTCCTGTGCGGTGCGGTAATCGACCAGATACCCTTCCGTAGCCACGCGGTGCGTACTGTCTACAGTCTGCCACAGCGTGGACTCTTCCGTTTGGAACGTATAATCCTTTGCCGAGCGTGCTATGCCGTTGTAGTGATAGGTATCGAAGGGTATAGTAGAGAGTTGCGTGTTAAGAGCGTCCGTTGCGCTATTGTACGAACTGACGGTGATATTGTCGGTGTAATAATCAAACGGGAAGGCGTTCATTGCAAGGCGCTGACCGCTCAGCCGCTGCTCTACAGCCAGATAATTAACCTGCAGGTCATGACCGTTGCCGTAGAACGACGAGCCGGGTTTCATCAGCATGAATCCCGGACGAAGGATCGTTTGACTGAACGCATCCTCGTTACCGCTGCCATACGCCATCGTAACGGCGCTACTGTCCATCAGATAAACCACCGACCCCTGGTGTGGGTATCGATTGCCGCCAAAGTGGTCGTTGAACGAGTGCCAGCGTTTGGTATTTCCGTCCGGTTCGGTCATAGCATCGACTATATCGTACGGATCAAGCATGGCGTTGGTGGAATCGGTGAACAGCACCACCTCGCCTTTGTTCACGCGCCAGGTCTCAAACGCGCCGTTATCCACAGCTGCGCCTATCAAGCGCGGGTTGCCGAGTATATCACGATCCACACCGTAGTTGACATGTCCGCTTCGTACATAGTCGCTGAACTGTGCAGGCAGGGCATTGGCAGCCGTACCGGCATCTATCTGGCAGCTATGCTCATGCAGCTGGTACGATAGCGGCTTGTTGCTTGTAAGGTAGGCGGGCAGCGTGTACGGATTGCCGGTTGTCAGGTACGGCGCGAACATCGTCCGGCTACCTCCGGCATCCACACCTATGCAGTTCTTTACGTTCCCCACCCCTGCCTCTGTACTGTCGATAGCTATGCCATTCTCGGTATCGTTGATCACCGTAACGTTAAGCATCAGACCGGTGGCATCCACCTTTACTGCGGTGGCTACGTCGTTGTCATACACCAGTGAGTTGTACAGAATACCGTTATGTACATGAACGGCTGCTACTCCGGTGGTGCGGCAGTTATGAATGACACAGTTACGCAAGGCTATATAATGATTATGGATATCCACCGGCGGGATATCGGTCTCGATGTCGCCGCCGTCAATCTCAAAGCCATCCATCACGAAACCAGTGCTGTACAGGTCGCCCTCGGTGCTCACGCCCCGCACACGTGTCGGCGAACCGCCCGGCTCTGCTACCTCGGGACGTTGTGCACGTACTTGATTGGCGAAACGTACGCACTCGAAGTTGTCGAACATCTGTGTCGATGCGTTGAGGAAGATCGTATCGTTGAATCGGTTGGGCAGTGAGCCAAAGAGCGTCACGCCATCACGAGCGATGATCTGCTCCTCGGGTGCGGCATCGTACGAACCCTTGACGAACACGAACGCACGGCGGTCTTCCAGATTGACGGCATTGCGGTTCAGATACGAATAGACGGAAGCGACGTCAATAGCGTTCTGCAACTGTCCTTGTCCGAAGGCTTGTTGCCACGACGAGCCGTCACCGGCCAACGCAGCCAGCTTCGTGGGTTGCACGTACAGCACACGTTGCAGCAACGCCTGACACTCGTACGCACCGCGCTCCATATTCATACCATGCAGTCGCGACTTGCCGGCCAGTTCGCCATCGTCAGCTATACCTACTGCCGTGTGATGCAATCCGATGGCACGTAACCAATAATCGGTATCGGAGGGCGTAGGCTTATAGCGATTGGCATATACCTTGCGTTTGTACAGTGCCGTATCCGCCATGTTCATCGTGCGCACCGCAGGGTTGAGGTGGAAGTCACGCAGTCGGCGCGCCTCCGAGGTGCTCGCACTCAGGTCAGGATTAACAAAGTTGGGACCTAAATACACATCCCTGTTGTTCGAGGTCATTGACTCGTTATGCCAGGTTGCATCGTTGTTGAACACGCCAAATACGGCATTGTTCGTTATGCTGTCGGAGGCGGCTGTACTGCTGCCTTTGTTGTAGTTGGTAGTGCCTATGGTCAGCTGCGTCAGTGTGTCGGCGAGCAGATCGTCCAGCCAGATGAGCGAGTTATGAATCTCCGAGCCGTCGAAATCAAGTGTTATGTGCCCGTCGTTGAGGGCAAAGGTGGAGTTGATGATCCGTACCCTGTTCGGCACGTCTGTCAGTGCGGCGGCATTCTCGGGCACGGGAGCATAGATCGGTGCACCGGCATTGGAGTGGAAGAGCGAGTTGACAATCAGTGCATCACCGCCGCCTTGGTCTATACGTACCGCCGAAGCACGATTTTCAGCGTCTACGGTGCGGCGACCATTGTCCATAAAGATACAGTTACTGATGGTCAGCTTGGGCAGTTCGATCTTCTTCGAGCCGGTGATCACCTCTTTACGCGGATAGAGCGGTATATCCATATTGGGGGCAAGCATACCTCCATTGTCGTAGTAGTGCCGCTGGAAGCGGTAATAGATAGCCGCACCGCCATTCTCGGACAGTTTGGCAGCCACGTTCTTGCCGTCCATAAAGTTCTGTATGGCGTGCGGGTTGACAAAGGTTATACCGTCAAAGGCAACGGGTATAGCCGTCGTGTCGCGACGGAAGTCGGCTGCACGGAACGTACGCTGCATGAACTGACGCGTCATATCGTTGATCACGAATAGTTGGTTCTGCGCCTCAGGAACCACGTGACCGCGCATCTCGATGATCGTCGGGTACTTCTCGATGTTCCTACCCTCTTCCTTCGACTCCGTACTCCATCCGCCCAGGAAGGTGAGAGAGGGTATGCTGTAGTCCATATCATTCTCGGCATGGTCAGGCAAGTACAACATATTCATGTCAGTAGGTACAGTCACGCGGAAGGTATAGCAGTTGTCGAACAGCGTTTGCGGCGTGTATGTTCCTCCTAACAGACAGATATACTTGTCGTGAT
This sequence comes from uncultured Bacteroidales bacterium, assembly GCA_902798965.1. Classification (GTDB taxonomy): domain Bacteria; phylum Bacteroidota; class Bacteroidia; order Bacteroidales; family Paludibacteraceae; genus Colicola. Next base: position 6,404 of record CADBYS010000037.1, read on the forward strand.
TATTGTGCGAGAGCATGATATAGTCAATGGCATCCTGCAGTCGGTCGGTAGCCCTCTCCCAGCTCGTACCGTCAGCCATCACATCGGAACGCGGTGTGGTGGTTACCCACAACGTATCCACCTCGCTGCCGGGAAGTTTGAGTTGCACGTACTGATACTCATATACACCTATATCAATAAATACCGAGTCTATACCCTGCTTGGGGTAAGCGGATATACGCAACATCTCGTTCGTGCCGCTATCCCCCTCACGGGTGTATTGCATGAAGTGCTCCGTACCCGTGGGCATCAGCAGTGTACCAAAGCGGTAATTCAGTGCCTCGGCATAATAGTTGTACAGCGCCTTGTCATCCGGCACAGACAATTGGGCGGTATCCACGCCATATACGGGGAAGCAGAACGCATTGGGATCATAGAACGATGAAGTAGTGGCGTTCTGCAAGTGCGTCACTTCCGACAAAGCCAACGCCTCGCTGGCAAAGTGCTCCGACAGGTAGGTGCTTGCCGTATCATAGACCTCCCACCATTCAATCGTACGGCTGGCTTGTTGCCTTACGAAGCCCCAACCATTGTCGGTCGTGGGGTTGATACGTGCCATCACCCAGTCAGCTGTCTCCTCAAAGCCCTCCACCCCCTTGATGGTGGACGGCTGCACAAAGTGCATACCCGAGTTCGCATTATTATCTTCGGATACCAGCACGTTGTGGTTACCCTTCAGCTTGGTGAACAGGTTCGATACATCGGCTGTGCCGTCGCCCTTGGTAGGCATAGGCATAGCGCGGCACTCGTCAATGGTCTCGCCCTCGTGCTTTACGAACGCATCGGGTTTGGGCATCGCCACGCCAAGTCCCTTGCCTTCCTCGTAGGCGCAGAAGTATATACCTTCCATCCTGTCCGCCAACGCACGCAGAGCATCGAGTGTGTCGGGTATATCGGGATTGAGGTAATTGTCAGCAACCATCTCCAGATACCTGTTATATAGCCTGTTGTAGCTATTGTACTCATCCAGTTCGTAGTACATGATACCGTTGATATGGTGGTTGTACTTGACGTTAAATATAGCCTTGGATGCAGCACTGGCATTGGTATGGTCGATACCTGTTGCCTCGTTGCCCCAGAATACGCAGTTGAATGCCAGATGGATACTGTCGTAGCTGGAGTAATGCTCATTGCCTTGGAAGTTGAAGATGGCAGGGTACGCCACGGCTTTGTTGTTCACGAAGTGGCAGTTGATGGCTTTCACCTTCGATTGCCGCGCCGCACTGATCACACCCGCAAAGCCTTGACGCACATCCGAGTCCTCGATGTACTCGTCACTGTTCTTGTCGATGGTTATAGGGTAGTCACCGCGCTTTGCCTCGTTGTTGTCGAACAGGCAGTTCGACATACCGCATATGGCATTGGTGGCTATGCAGCCACCTGCCGTCCACGGTATGAGCGACTGATCGCGTACCGACATAGGTCCTTGCGAGTAGTTCTGCGCAAAGTGCGAAGTATGGATATGCAGATCACCGTTGGAGTAGATGGCACCGCCGTTCCCCGCCATGTTATCCTTGAACTCGCAGTTGCGAATCACAAGCAAAATATTATGGGCAGCCGGATCGGTTACGTTCGGCACGGTATATTCGGGATCGTTGAAGTCCTCCGTCCAGTTACCGTCCACGAATATACCTCCGCCACGGAAGTAGGTCTTCTTGTTGTAGGGGTGACCTTCGTAGTCCGTAGAATCGATACGGTTGGCATAGCCGCCTTGTATGGTCACGCCGTCCAGGATGATCGATCGTGCACCCTTCGACTGCTCGCACTCGTTAGAGAAGTTCGCCACGTCCCGATGGTTGATAGGATTCGACAGCACACCGGTTGCCGAATTGTAGTTGCGGTACTTGTAGGGCATGGGGCCTACCTTGCTGGAGTCAGCAAAGCAGGTAACAACGTGATACACGTGTGTCGGCTCGTCGTTATCCACTGTGTTGCCCGTCATGACCGAACGCTTCTCAAACTCCCAGGGCTCGATCACAGAGTTCTTGTTATGATCCTCCATCGAGCGGGAGTCCTGTATCTGCTCGGTACGCGCATAGTGCAGGGTGAACGTGCCTTCATCGGTCACTACCGTCACATTTTCCCGACCTATCGTATCCCCTGCATAGCGGTCGATATATCCTGCCTGGCAGTAGTTATGCCCGTCTGCCAAATGATCCAATCCGCCTATCACGGTTACGCCCTCGGGGATAACGAAGGTGTTGGTGTGTACGTGATCCTCCTCGCCGTAGGCGTTGCGGTACGGCACGTACTCGCCCTGCCCCAGGAACACCTCAAAGCGTCGGTTGCGGTACATCGGGTTCTTCTGTCGCAGCGTGATGATGTACGAGAAGGCGTCGCCCAAGCGGTGGAAAGGATTCAGGAACGACGACCCCATCTGTCTGTACATCAGCGAGGCCTCATCATCTCTCGTATTATCCTGCAATTTACGCGCGGCGTCGGATGTCAACAGGTCGGTGTGCACGACATACAGACGGAACATGGCGCGGCTCAAGTCCGGCTCAATGAGGAACGTACGGTTCACGGCACGTGCACCGATCTCGATGAAGTCGTTGTCCTTGATGGTGAGCGTATCGCCCCAGTAATACGGACGATGCACGCCGGGGATGTTCCACGACACGCGGCTCACACCGGATATATCTATGGAGTCCAAGGTCGGATACCGTTGCATAAACTCACGCCACTCTACGTACGGTGCACCGGCACGCGCCAATGTGGACGACATCTCTATCGGGTAATAGAGCATGTCGTTGAATATATCTTTTCTGTCCCAACGCACACCTTCGGTTTCGGTAGCGGAGAGCTCGACGTTCCCCTGTCCCTCAATCTTGCGCACCTCCACGCCTGAGAACATAAACGGATAGTCGGAGTTTGCGGCAATCTCCGCCGAGGTGAACTGACCGGCCACGTTGGCAAAGTCGTTCGACTCGTTCTTCCACAGCACGGATGAGTTGACGCGCACGTTCTTGTCGAACCACAAGCCACCCGCACGGATAGAGGCAGAGTTGTGACAGATGGTTGATGTGAACACGCGTGCGTAGTTGCCCACCTCAGGATCGCCTGCCTTGGGTTGCTCCACATATATGCCGCCACCCATGGATGCCGCGTTGCCGCGGATGATCGATCCGCTGACCATTGCACCGGGCTTCAGGTACAGCGCACCGCCGTAGTTCAGCGCCTCGTTGTTCTGTATCACGCAGTTACGTATATGTACATAGCCCGGCACAATAGCCGCAGCGCCATTACGGTCATCGCCATCAGGAGCATCGGCAAAGCCGTCCTCGATAAACACGCCGTCCACCACCGTACGATGCACCTCAGCATCGGGTAGCGACGACAGGAACGCCAGCTGGTCGGTTACCTGCACTGTATTGCCATCCACTATCTCGGTATATAGCCTCTGGTTCGGCGCAAACAGATTGTTGGTGAAGCTCACCACATGGAAGGCTGTACCTTCGGCACCGGTGCTGGAATAGGTCTTGCCCGACAGGATCGTTCGGAACGTGAGCGGGTCGCGTTCATCCACCAGCACGGCTCCTGCCGTACCGGGCGTAGCCTCCTCGCCGTCCTTCTCGTAGTGGTAGTAGTTGAGCGAATAGCCGCCAAGCACCTGCACACCATGCGGGATGATGAACGAATAATCCAGGGTGTTGTCGGTATAGTTCGGCAACGAGTGCTTGGTAGATCGCGTAGCTGTATAGAACCGCGGCGTCGAAGATGACGAACGCGAATTGATGGAGTCGCCTGCCAGACGCAGTTGTACTACCCAACTCTTGTCAGGCTGACCGGCTACGGGTGTAGGCCGGACTGTGGCGTAGCGATCGGCAGTCATCAGTGCATGCTTGTACCGTCCGGCTGCATCGATGATCTGTTGTAGCTTGGCATCGCAGGCAGCATTCTCCTTCGAGTCGCCCGACGCATTACCTATTCCGTCGAACGCAACGTAATAGATAGCATATCCCGGGTGGGTGGTTGTATCGGGCTTGATGGATAGTGATCCGTCGTACTCGTAGGCACCCATATCAATCTGGCAGTCCTGCACACGGTTGGCGAATGCCACGTCATTTCGCGGCAGTTCGGCTGCTGCAACGCTCTGATATACATACAGGTTTTCTATTGCCGAGGCACTCATACCTTTGTTGCGAAGCGCGGTGAAGAACTCGCCTTCAAAATCCTCTGAACCATGGTTAACGCAACTGGAGTCGGCTATCGCGTGATTACGCAGTCGGAAGTCGTTGGTGGCGCTGGCATTGCCCGGCGTATATACACCGTTCACAAAGTCCGCGGCAAACGGTGAGTTCGCGGCAGAAGGCGCTACACCGTTCAGATATACGTTACCTATACCGTAATTGCCGGTTTCTGACTCTGTCCAGTTCTTTACATTCTTGTTGGTGGCAGTGTTCGGTTGCGGCAGTTCTGACTGTATATAACAATGCAGGAAGGGGTTGACCGCATTAACTGCTGCCTTACGGTCACGAATAGCGATACCGTTATTACCGTAAATGATCGTATTCGCCACAAACAGGTTCGGGTTGGATGATGTAGCCAACGAAATAGCACCGCCACTGATTTTACCGCCATCATCCGGATCCTTGTAATTACTGGTATTATATGCAACCGTGTTATTAAAGAATCGTCCGACGCAGAAACCCAAACCGCCGGCTGAACCTTGCGAGTAGTTGTTGGCAAACAGCGAGTTGAAGCACGTACCCTCGTACATAAACATACCGCCTGCAAACACTTGGTTTTGTGCATGCTTAGCCTCTGAGCCGTAAACAGAAGCATTGTTAAGCACAAAGCATCCTTCAATCGTAGATGTCGAACCGTCGCAGAATATACCGCCGCCTTTGATACGCGAGCATGCAGACAGGTTGTTGATAACGATACAGTTGCGCAAGTGCGCACCCTCGTACATGTTCACACCTGCACCACCGCCATGTGCCATAGCTTCATCGTACAGGAAACCGTGGCGGATGGTAAATCCGTCCCAAGTGACCTCGTTGTACTCTACATAGAACGGGTCATCATACTTGGTCAGCGTGGCCGCCTTACGTTTGTCTTTCGTCGCTCCGGTTGCACGATCGGTATGCGGCAATGCATCGGCGCCAAAAGCATTTCCCATGTTCACCGGATCGCCTATACCGCCGCCGCCATACGTCGGCACGCACACATCGGGCATCGTCAGCACACGCTTGCGGAGCGTAGTGCGGTGGTTTTCCGGGATTACGGTATAGACGCCGCTTGCTGTACCGGTCTCTTCTGATGAGATGATGCGCGAGTCTTCGATTATGTCACCGTCAAGGTAGGCAAAATTGCTCACCTCGTACAGGTGAGGATTTGCCATAAGCACATTTCTGTAGTTGGCGCTTGTTTTAGAGAATGCACCTGTACCGGAAGGATCGGTAGTACGAGTACCGGGTACAGACATAATACGAATGATCAGATCGCCTGTTGCCGGTTGCGTAAACTGGAACTTATGCCTTCTGAGTTTACCGCTCTGACTATGAACAGGTTGTTGAGTCAGCGTATCACCGTTAGAAGCGATTATATAGAACGTGATACCTGTATTTTGCAGTTCCGGAGCTCCCGTGTAGTATGCTCCGAGGTCGATCTGCAACGCATACGAACCGGCAGGTACATTTTTCAGCGTCTGCCATGCACTCATGGTATTCATTACACCTTCCAGTTTCATACCTTGAGATACTGTTCCTACACTCACACCGGATGCATTAAGCACGTCTCGGGTGTCACTAAAAGCCCATTTTACACGGTAATCCACATTATAGTCTCTGTCCTCATAAGCCAATTCCCAGCCTTGGTTTTGGTCAGAAGTACGCTTAAACGGCGATCCGAATGTTTGCCACACGACCTTCTGCCCTGCAGTCCACATAATACCGCCCCACTCCTCATCGCCGGCTGTGAAATTCTTGGGATTAGTACTTTCCAAACTATTCCCTTCCTTGTCACGTCTGGTTCGCGTTTGATTATAAATCTTGTCATAATCGCGGATATAGGTAGTGGTCACTTCCGTTTCGTCCTGTCCCGCCCATACTTTCTGATGCTTGCGCGTTACTTCCTCTACTTGGGTTGTCTCAAGGTCAACTGTCAGATTCGCCGTATAGTCGTCGTCCCAGAACTTGGCAGCAGCGGTGTTAAACGCATACGCATTGTCTTGCTTGGGGGCAACATCCGAGATTTGCAAGATACACTCATAATCCTGCGCATCGAATGCTTCTGCTGTTAGGGATTTCGGGATATTGATCACGTTCGACATCAATGCCTGCCGCTCCGTCATACCGGGAGCACGGTGTTTGCCCGTCGGGAAACCGCCCAACACCGTCACACTGTCGCGCATGACAAAACCTTTATAATCCGTATATTCACCTGCACCTATCCAAACTTGTACCTCGGTGTTATGGTTCGTCTTGTTGATTCGCGAAGCTTGCTCTACGGCGTATTGCAGTCCGCCTACATAGCGTTCGGCACGGGTGTTGTTGATCCAACCGTTCGCCTGCTCTCCCACAATGAACGATTCCAACGAGTAGGCGCTCGGCTCCCTCGTATAGGGATTTGCGCGCCAGAACGTACGTGATGCACCGGATATCTCGCCATACGGATAACGCAGGTCGTATTCATACCCGGGTACAAAATCCTCCGGACGTTCATTGCTTAATGTTTCCGTAGTGGTCGTCTCGCTGTACGACGGATCGCCTAATGCTTCTTCCTCACCGTCGCGTGCTCCGCCTACATATACGGTCTTGTCCGTGATGGTCATCTGCCGCGTGAGTAGGCGGGTACCGGATTCCAACTTATCGGCTATCCACACTCTACCCCAACCGCCGTTGTACTTGCTGTTGGTGGTCAGGATAGGATTACCCTCGCTATCCAGCACGCGGTCGCAGGTCTCATAGGTGTCGATATAATCGCCCGCTGCCAATACCGGACCTGCTATATCACTCAGCACATACACCGTGTTACCGGCTATGGCATCGTCCCACGACGAGCCGTCGCGGTTACCCGCCCCCTCAGGGGTCACGTACAGCACCGAACCGGCTTTCGGCAGGTTGGTATTCTCTATGGCACCTACGTCCGGCTCGCCGCCATAGTTACGGCGGTTTCTGTCCGATATATCATAATCCTCCACCTCCGAGCGCGGGATATTGTTTCCGCCGTACTCCGACAGCGACGCGGCATTCACGCAGGGATTGACGTTCAGAGGCATATACGATACGTTACCGCCGAACAGCGGCTTATCACCGTCGTAACTATGTCCTACGTTTCGTGCAGGGTTCAGGAATACCGGATAGGTAGGCGCATTACGATCCAAGCGTGTGAAGACGCATTGGTTCTTCTTCACCTCGTTCGACGAGGGCATAACCAATGCCAGCGGGTGGTTGGCTGCATCGGGCATACCGGTAGGCAGCATTCCGGCAATACTCGGCTTTGTGTAGCCCTCCTGGAAGAACCCGCGCGGCTGGCTCGGATCGGCTTCGTGCAGGCGCAGATCGGCATCGAACAGGTTGTACGTACCGAACACGCAGTCTTGACCATCCTCATTGACCGATAAGATGTGCGCCACATTGCCCAGATCGCCGCGGTTGTCAAGCACCTTGTCGCCGTTACAGAAAATCAGGGAGTTATCCACGCGAATAAAGCCGTGAAAAGGCATCTCTATGTCCGAGCGGGTGGTTCGGTTATCTGCCTTGAACGGGAATCCTACGTTGTTCACCACGTCGCAGTGATCCATATCGATGAATGCACGCCCGTTGGCGGTGATCACACCGTGGCTGGTGGCAAGCGGATTCTCAGGATCGTAATCCGCCGTGTTGTTACGGATGATGCAGTTGACCACTGCCAGCTCGGCATAGCACACCTGCTGAACGAACCCTTGGCGTTTCTTGTGCTCGCCGTTCACGTAGATGGCGGCACCTTTCGGGGCGGAGTTGTTCGCCAAGCGGCAGTTACGCAGCTCGTTGCCCACCATATCGATACGCTTGGTGGCGTCAGTTGTCTCGTTGTTCACAATCACGCCCGCACCTGCCATCACCGACTGAGTAACCGTCAGGTTGTGGGCATTGCCGTTGTACAGCTTGAAGCCATCCACAATGGCATACTCGGCATTCACGTAGGTCAGCACGTGCGCGGAGTTGTTCTCGTAGGCATCGTGACCTACTGCTCCCAGGATGTTCGCCGTGATCTTCGGCGCCAGGTTCATCGGGTCACGCCCTGCGGAGTTGGTACCGGTAAGTGACTTTGGGTATCCGCCGTACAATCGCAGGTGCGACAGCATACGGATAGATGCCGTACGCATCTCATTGCCCAGATAGTTATTAGGGCCTGCTGTATTCAGCTCGCCTTCCTTAACCAAGATCTGCACATAATCATAATCCGTGTAGGCGGTCGGGTTACCGCTTGCGTCCCATGCCGAGGGCAGGTGGTAATGCGCACGGCTGCCGATAGCGTTATTCGGCTCTTCCACAATATTCTGCCTGAAGAACATGATGGCATCACCGATGTTCTTGATCGGTGCATCCCAGCTGGCGCCTGTCGTTTCCGGAATGATGTAATGCCCCTCGTTATCGAACAAGCCCAAACGGTTCGGGTCAACGAAGATGGTAGGTATAGGTGTCGTCTCGCCCTTGCGGTACTCCAGTGCCTGCGGAACGATCATCGCATAGCGTACGTGCTCGTTTTCGCGGATCAGGGCACCCAGCGACGACACCGGCTCAAACGTGTTACCTACCACGCCGTAACTCGTATGAGCATGCTGAATCCATTGCGATACACCCTGCATGGCATCGGTCACCTGCACACCTTTCTCCGCCAATGCCGAGAATATACCCGGGTGCCACTGGCGCACGCGCTGGTAGGCTTCCGGATGCAGGTTCGGGTAGTCCTCCACGCCCGAGCTGTTGTATGTCAGTACGCCGGCTTTCGGCGTCGGATTGTGGAAACAGGGATAGTTGGCGTAAATACCTGCCTGGGGCATATTGTCGCGCTCCAGCGGATACACCATGTCTTTCTTCACGTTCGTCCAGTCAGTGATATCGTGGTTCATGAACGCGCAGTGATATACCAGCAACTCATCGTCCTCATCGGGGTTCTGGCGAACAGCGGCGAACTGCAGGTTGTTGTTTGCCTTGCACTTGCTGCCCCAGAACACGGAGTTGTATATCAATCCGCAGTTACGGATATATACACCGCCCGAACGTCCGTGACGACGACCGTAGTACATCACATCCGCACCGATACAGTTGTTCGCCAGCACCGAGCAGTGGTTGAGCGTACCGCCCTCGTCCAGGTATATACCGCCACCCTCGGCGTTACTGGTGTTGTTACTGATCACACTTGCCGAGCAGAACGGCGAATATTGGCTTATCTCGTCCTCATCCACCGGCTCACGGTTGTAGCGGGCACGTACACGTTCGCGCCACGGGTACTCACCCGGCACGTGGCAGATAGCAAGTCCCGCACCTATTCGTGCACAGGACTGCGTGAGGTACGAGTGCTCCACCGAGCCGTTGTAGTCGATGCACGCCGCACCGCCGTAACCCTGCACGATACCTACGCCGGAAGCCTGGCACGTATGGATATAGCAGAACTCCACGCGTCCGCCACCGTCCATATATACGCCGCCGCCACGCAGCGTGGCTGCACAGTGCGATACCTCGCAGTGGAGCAGCGCACTGTTCTCCACCATGTACACACCGCCGCCATAACCCGTGTGATTGCGCGTGCCCGTCTGGCGCGACGATGCGTTACCGCCGTATATCGTACAGCCGTCCACCCAGGCTTTCTTCTCCAGGGGCTTGAAGTGGCGCGCCAGCGAGTCGTTGGTAACAGGGATCTCGCCGTTGGTGGCGAACCATACAACGTGGTACGAGTTGGCGGGAAAGGTGGTATTGAATCGTCCGCGTATACTGTCGTACGTGAAGCTCACATCTACCGCCGAGTGGTTACCCGACAGGATGGTTTTTTTCAGCATGAACCAGTGCTCCGCCACCTGCGCATCGGTAGCCGAGCCTATCTGCAAGCGGGAAGCCCAGTTGTCGTCCCAGGTCTTGCCGTTGAGCATCTTTCTCAGTCCCGGACGTGACTCCGGTGCATCCTCGCTAAAGCCGCCATACACGTGGATGCCTTCGTAGATCTTGAATGAGGTATTGAGCATCGATCCGCCAGAGGCCTCCGTCGATTCGCTGGGCACATACGTTCCCTCGGCTATATACACCGAGCCGCCCGACAGGTTGTGGCGATTCAGGTAGTCGCGCAGGTCATTGATAGCTTCCTGCACGCTGCTCATCGCCGTAGCCCAACTCAGGCCATCGTTACCGTAACTGCCCGACGTACGAACATAGCGTATAGTGTCCGTTTGCGCGCACACATGCACGTAGGCGAACAACAGCAACAACATTCCTGCTATGTAACGTCTTATATTCAACTGTTAATAAGTTTGCTATCTGTTTTATTCTCCAGCGGTTGGGAGATATTGATTGTGGCGCGTAGCCACGGAACGAATGGAGATTCCGTATCTACCTGCAGGTACAGCGTCGGGCGGTAATAGTCGCCGCTGCTGTTCGTCTCCATGCGCAGTTGTAGCGGGAAGTAACCCGCAACACCGGTCGTTGTGTAAGGAATGGTGTAGAAGTACGACCGCCCTTCCCACCATAAGCCTTCATCGCCGGAGGTGACGATATCGGCTATTGTATAACCGCTTACCAGCGGCGAGCCTGCTCTGTTCTCCATGGGACGGAAACAGTAGGCATATTCGGCAAACAGGTTTCTGGCCTCCATATACGTGAGCCTCACGGCACTGCCGGGCGACTCCTCGTTGATACGTTTGTCTTCTGCCACGTTCCAGGTCAAGTCCACCTTCACGGCCAGATGGTACAGTATCAGGTCAACGGCCGACGAGTTGTCGTGCGTGCAGTCGAACGAGCAGTAATAGGTACCGTTCACCTCGTAGTTGTACGGTGTGGAGTAGATGTTCTGCAGGTTCTGCTGTATGGAGTCCGGCGAGGTATCGAACTGCCAGTTCGTCAGCTCGCTGAGCGTGGTGATGTTGTTCATCGCCGTGGCGAAGGTCAGCCTCTTGTTGCTGCATATGGCATATACCCTACCCTTCACTTTCTCGCCTTTCATCACGTATTGGATGGGAGCGTCGTAGCGGTATATGCTGTCGCCGTACGTGTTGTTCGAGCCGTGATAACGGGTCAGCACCCAGTGCTCGGCAAGCAGCGGCACTTCCTCCTTGCGCCATACGCTCCATATGCCGTTCGACTCCTTCATCACGAAGACATAGGCATACTTGGGCAACTCAAATCGCTCAGTCAATCCCGGGTCACCGGGTATTCGTCGTCGACCGGCTTGCTCTTGAGCCGGCATACATAGCGACAGTTCCAGACCTCGGGGAGGATGCACTGCGTCATAGCAGCCCGACAACACGAGCAGCAATAGCAGCAACAGTGTCAGCTGCCTATAGCACAATCTCATGATCGCCTCCTTCATTCCAATCCAGTTCTATGCTTACGCTCACATCCTTGTCGAAGCTCAGTTCGCCGTTCTTGTTCATTCGTGTTTTCAGTATCCTCAGTTCGCCGGCTTGCAGCGGTGTACTCACGGTCATTGTGTTCGTCGTATGCCTGCTACCGCTCAGCGTGGCTACTACGGTCAGTTGCCACTCCTGCTCTTCCTGAGTAGGCATCGCTACCACACCCAGGCAACGGTACGCTGCCGTCTGCTCCCTGCGTGAACGTATGGCGGGCAACTTCTTTGCACTGACAGGCACGTCCAGCATACGGAAACTGAGCGTATTCGTGTAGTCGAATAGGCTGTCCAGCACGCAAAAACCTCCGGCGCAACCCATTACCGAGCCTTCCGTCTGCAACAACTCGGGACACTCCGTGTGGTCGATAACCAATGCTACCACCGAAGTGATCATGTGCAGTTCCACTTCCAGCTCTTGCAGGCTGTCGCCGCTGATCTCCATCGGCAAGCGCGTGGCATAGATGCTCGAGCCCAGACTCTTCATCTCGCCATCGCCTACTATGTCCAGACGCTCCGTCGCTGAGTGCTCAACACCCGACAACTGCATCTGAGGGCTGCTGTTCAGGTTGGCTACAGCCAGATGCATGAAGTTCTCTTTCGGCAACGTGATACTGAAACTTGTGCGGCGTTTCTTGATGATCTCCGTCTTCTGAACAGTAGGTTCGTCAGTCAGAGCCATAAAGAAGCGCAAATCCACATCTATATTCTCATCGGCGAATATAGGTGTCAGCCAACTCTGCAGTGCATCGCGCACCGACTCCTGTTCCGTGGCGTTCAACTCCGACTGCAACTGCATGCTTACATCGGCATGCACCTGCAGTTGGTAGTTGATGCGTTGGTTCACACTGCACACAGCCAGATTGTCGTCAATCAGGCTGCATGCAGTCAGAACCGACGTAAGCACTATGAGCGGCCAACGTTTCAAGGTTTACCTATCTGCGTGGATTAGAGCGTTACGTCATATACGTTACCTGCACTCCACTGCAGATCAACCGACAGACCAACCTCCAGTTGCGGAGACTTCAGGTCGGGGATCGTGCTGTAAGCGTGCTTGAGGTCACCTACGGTCAGACGAGCAGTGGTCTTGTAATCCTGCTTGAAGATCTTACCACCGGTCTTGTCGGTCTCGCCGGCAGCCAGCTTGGATTCCGACAACTGACCTACCAGGTAGAACTTGCCACCTGCCGGTACGAGCTGAGCGTCAGCGCCGTAGAAGTCCTTACCCGTGTTCACCAGCTCGATGGCGATGTACTCTGCCTCGTTGGCGGCTGTTTCCAGTACCAGCGTCGAGTTAGCTGTTGCGGTATAGCCGCTCGAGGTTACGTTGATAGCTTCAGGCATCTCCTTGTCGTAGATGGTGTAAACGGTTGCCTCACCGGTTACTGGAGTGAAGTCGAACTGAGCGTTCTTCTGGCCACCGATCAGCACTGCGGTCAGCGTATAGCCGCCGGCAGGGTTGGTCACGCTACGCTTGGTGGTAACAGGGTTGTTATCCTCCAGCGACGAGCCGGCTGCCAACTTAACATGTACGTCCAGACGGGCTACACCGTATTGGATGGTGTCCTTCAGAGCGATAGAACGGGTCTTGCTGCTTACCGAACCGTTATCCTTCTCATACTCGCTAAGGATAGCAGCCCAGCTCTTAGTGCCCGTGTAGTCCTCCAGATGCGCGTCAGCCGAAGTCTTGATACGCGAGTTGGCATAGTACCACAACGATGCGGGATATACATAGCGGTCGAGTTGTGCGGGAGCCAGATCACCGAAAGCGTGAGCGGCATTGCCGTCGAATCTGCCGGCTGAATAAGCTACGGCTACCGAACCTTCCGGCAAGTTCAGGCTGCTCGGGAAGTTCTGCAGTGCGCTTACAAGCGTCAGGCTCGTATCGGCCATGTTAACGGTAGCATATACGCCGTCAGCGATGCTGTCGCAGATGTGCTTGGCAAGCGAATCGGTAGCTGCTACTGACAGAAGCGAACGATACAGATCGTTCATCATGCGGCGAATACCGAACGAGGTCAGATAGGTAGTCTCAGAGTAAGCTCCGAACAACTCATACAGTCCCTCATTGGGATAATCCTCGTCAATCTCTTTCCAAGCCTTGATGCTCGATTCGTTAACATAACCCGGGTCGCCCGCCTTCATGTTCTTGGCGTTAGCCACGTGGTTAAGATAAGCGATCAAGCCCTTGTAAGCGGCATTGTCCGTTACGTCGGAGATGTTAGCCAGGATAGGCTCCAACTCAAACGTCAGCGCTGAAGGAGCTACAGTCAGATCAACGTTCAGCGAACCGGTCTCGAACTTCGTACCGGTCTTACCGGACTTGCCGTAGAAAAGGAACGCAGCGGTACCCATAGGTACATCACGGTCGGCATATACAAGGTTACGACCGTTAGCCTTGTCGTTGTAAGCGGAGGCGTTGGCCAGACTTACCAAGTCGATGTTCGATGAACCAAGACGAGTTGAACTGCTCGTTACTTTGTTGCCCGACAACTCTCCCTTTGCAAACGGGATAAGAGTCATGTTTACCATGCCGTTAGCCTCGAAATCCGTAGCACCGGCATTCTGAACAGTGGCACTCGGCATACGGCGAACGCCGTTACCTACTTGGGTGGGAAGAGACATCGAGATGTTGGTCGATACCGACTGAACATTCTGACGCGGCTCATCCTTCTTGCAGGAGCTCAGCCCTGCGCTTACCATTGCAAATGCGCAAAAGTAAGCAAATAGTGTCTGCTTTTTCATTTGTACAAAAATTTTGTTTTTGTGGGTTAATAATATGTGGTTATCTGTTAATAAATTGTTAATCATCTTCATCGTCCCGTATGTCGTAGCGTATCTGCATCGGCTTCTGGAACATATCTATCTCGCGCAACATTACCGGCAGCGTGTCCGCCGGCGCGGGCGTGATTTTCTCTGTCGGTTCGGGCAACGGCTGTGCGGGTATCGTATCAACAGGCATCTCGGTGGTGTCCGCCGGTGCCTCTATGCTGTCCGGCTCCTCCACCTCCGCGCCGTGCAACTTCATGCAGTCGCAGCGCTCGTCGAAAGCCTGCTCGTTGTCATTGAGCAGCCAAACGATATTCACGCCCAACCTGGGCAACGCAAACCACCGATGCTCACGCGCGGCCTTCAGCTTGCCGCAATGTACGCACTCGTAGCGGTCGTACCACGCCAAACCGCCTTCTATACCGCCCTCCAGCTCGATATTGAAATGACGCGCCACGTTCCACGTCCAGCCGTACGACGCACCCAACATCACAGCATCACCCTGAAAACGGTTGGTCAGCACATCCTTGTACAACCAACCTATTGGGTACTTGCCGCCTGCTACATTATAATGCGCGTACGCGATATTCAGGGATACGAAATCTCGGGCAAACGCCTCGCAGAACCAGTAACGCGGTGCCAACTCCGCCGACAGATGACGCCACTTGGGTATCACCTCATCGCGCAGCGGGAACGGATTGAAACCTACACCGGCCTGCAGCGTCCAATGACCATCCAGACGGAACTCTAACTGCAAGTTAGGTGTCAGCGTAGCATCATACAGGAGATTATTCTTGAGCGCCACATAACTCGGCGTGATCTCTGATTCAGGGCTTTCATCAAGTCCCTCTGCCAATGGGGGCTGGAGGATTTGCGTCTCTATGCTGTCATTCCCCACGGCGAATGCGCTATGAATCACCCACGTTAGCAGGATGATACATAGCATAACCCCAGCCGAGAACCTCGTCCTTGTGGGGTTAAACAGATAATGTTGTACTAAACTCAATAGTATGCTGTTATATATCAACAACTTACCCTCCCATGGGAACATAAAAAAAGTGCGAAGCAATTATCACTAATTACTCGATATATACGCTAAAAAGGGAAGGTTTCTGGCATTAAATACTTATATGTGTTTCAACAAATGCTCGCCGCATTTGCGTACACAAAGGTACGATAATCTATCTAAAATTCCCAATAATTTTGTACAAAAAATATATTTGCCCCCCCCAAAAATAAATTCTGTAATCTTTTTCTTACAAAACGGGGGTACTTTTCACCACCTACCCCTATCCCTTCGAAACCCTCCGAAACCCCTCATTTTTCCGCACTCGTAAACGCCCGAACGTGATGGTCTATATATTTAGGAAAATTAGTTGAAAACTTTCTACTAATTTTAGGTAAAGTCAAGAAATATCATCCTAATAAACGAACAAAAAGAGCCGCTTGTAAGCACGGCTCTTTTTGTCACTTGGTACTTGGTACTTGTCACTTGGTACTTGGTACTTGGTACTTGGTACTTGGTACTTGGTACTTGGTCACTTAGTCCCTTGTCATAGCCTCTTCGAGGCGTCGTAAGATTCAATCGTCTTGGACTGGATCACTACCGTCGTGTCCCCTCGCTGCACATACTGGCTTGAGGTCGTCACGGTGCGGGTGACGTTGCAGGAGGTGATCAATGCACCACAGGCAGCAACGAATAACACCCCTAAAGAAATCAATAATAATCGCTTCATAAAGTCTCATTTTTGTCAAAAATTACCCAAAATTAATCCAACGGATTTGGTCATCGGTTTTTTTAGGTTTATTGCTGCTTGCGGGTTTGCGCCTCGCAGAGGTGAGGATTAGATTGATAAGGTAGCCATCAAGCTGGCTTGAATGGATGCCTTAGCAAGCTAAAACTCACGTGCGCAGCACGGCAACCCACAAGCAGTGTTTATTTCGGTTTATTTTCTAAACCTAACCACCCGCAGGCAGATTACTTACCCTTGGTGCTCGGCGTCGTAGGCTGCGCCAACAACCATCCACAGGTAGGACACGAGGGTCTTCTTACCGCCCGGGGTGTTCTTCTGCGCCTCGAAGGCCTCGCGATCCTGGTTCATCGTTGCCAGGTTCTTCTTGCGCTGTGCCACCTGCGCGGACACGA
>CADBYS010000038.1 GCA_902798965.1 uncultured Bacteroidales bacterium
AAAGACCTATAACGTGCAGGGATTGGAAACAAAGTAATCAACAGAAACAAAGGTATTAGTATATGAAATCTAAATTTATATCTATATTGATTGCGCTTGCAGCAGGCGTAGGAACCATCTTTGCCGAAAAGGTGAAGATAGGCGACTTGTATTACAACCTGAATACGGACAACCTGACTGCGGAAGTGACGTGGGAAAACCAATATAGCGGAAACTACACGAATTTGGTTTCTGCCGTTATTCCGGCGTCGGTGACATACAACAGCCAAACCTACAGCGTGACGAGCCTGGGAGAGTGGGCTTTATACAAGTGCGTGAATCTGACCTCGGTCACTATTCCAAACAGCGTGACAAGCATTGGAATGGGTGTTTTTTCGAACAGCGACGGTCTGACGTCAGTCACTATCCCCGAGAGCGTGACAAGCATTGGTGAGCGTGCGTTCTATTGTTGCAGAGGTCTGATCTCCATCACAATTCCTGAGAGCGTGACACGCATTGAAAAATCTGCTTTCAATGGTTGTGAAAGTCTGACATCGGTCACCATTCCGAGCGGCGTGACAGTACTGGAAGATAAAGTTTTCTGTTTTTGCAGCAGTTTGCCTTCTATAACCATTCCTGAGAGCGTGACAGAAATTAGAGAAAGTGCTTTTATCTGGTGCAGCAGTCTGACGTCCGTTATCATCCCGGCCGGCGTGAACAGCATCGAGTCTTTAGCTTTCTCCTGTTGCGCCGGCCTTACCTCGGTTATCTGTGAGGGAGCAACACCGCCCACGTCACAAGCAGGTATTTTCTTTAATAGCTCGTCGTTATCCGAAATAATTGTACCGTGTGAGGGCTTGGATGAATATAAGAGCCGGTGGAAGGAATATTCGTCTTTCATTCGTAGTCTCCCCGCAGTTGCCAAGACGATTTCTTCGGATACCATCCGAGGTGGTGTAACTGTACCGCAGACACTCTGCGACAGCCTGATCACCGCCACGGGGAACTATGGCTACCACTTTGCGCAGTGGTCGGACGGCAACACCGACAATCCCCGACTAATTGACCCGCTGGTGGACATGACATATACCGCCGAGTTTGCCAAGAACACCTACACGATCACCGACCAGTCGGACAGCCTGCAGGGGTCAATCGCAGGAGCGAAGCAGGCTGAGTATCTGGACGAAGTGCTGTTGATTGCCATGCCAAAGCGCAGCTACCGTTTCGTACAATGGTCGGACGGCGTGACCGACAATCCGCGAACGATCGTTCTGACCAGCGATACTGTCCTGACGGCGGAGTTCATCCATGTATTGGAGGTGAACGTCAACTACCTTGACAAAAACGGTAGCCTGATCCAGAACGAGGAGGTTGTATTGTATGCACCGGATGCGCCGCAGATTGAGGGCTTTACGTTCATTAAGTGGACGGCTGTGTCCGACAATCTGGAAGAGGGGCTGACTATTCAGGCCGTCTATGAAGCCAACACCCCGACCTCCGCACCGGTGGTGGTCAACCCCGCCAACAAGTCGCAGAAGCTCATCCGCAACGGGAATGTGTATATCCTGACGGAGAGTAAGACCTACACTATTACCGGCACGGAGGTGCGTTAAAATGGTCGCATGCGCGACGTTAAAGAGTTAAAATGGTTTTGATAAATAAAACGTTAAATAGTTAAATTGTTATGAAGAAGATAATTATTGCCGCGATGATGATTGTGTGCGGCGCAAGTGTAGTATGTGTACTAAACTCCTGTAAGGACAAGAACGCTGCAAAAGGTCAGCTGCTGGAGGTATATGATGTACAAGGTAGTGCAGCCAAGGCACGTCTGACCGTGGACGGCAAGGTGCTGTTCACAACCGATGTGTTTATCGGCAAGAACGGTATAGGCAAGACCGGCGAAGGTGACGCCAAGACGCCTACGGGCACGCTGCGGCCGTTGTCGGCGTTCGGTATCAAGCCGAACCCGGGCACGAAGATGCCGTATAAAGATATCACGCCCTCAACGTTTGCTTGCGACGAGGACTGCGAGTACTACAACACGATCATCGACACCGCCGTGGTGCACCATCCGTGCAAGGGCGAGGAGATGTACTCCTACCAGCCGCAGTACAACTACGGCATAGAGACGGATTTCAACAAGGAGTGCGTCTATCCGAAGGGCAGTGCGATCTTCGTGCACGTGAAGGGCACCAAGGGCTACACCGGCGGGTGCATCGCCTTTGATGAGGACAAGATGGTGGAGATCCTGAAAAACTGCGATATGTCGCTGGTGATTACGGTGAAGGAATAAGGCACCCCCCAGCCCGAGCGTTCGGCAAGGGGCTCGCACTAAACTGTTAAATTGTTAAATTGTTAAGACAATGATAAAGAAATTTTTTGCAGCAATGGTGCTGCTATGTGCAGTCGGTATATCAGCACTCAGAGCTGATGACGTGGTGCGTTTGCAGCCTGCAGCAGGTTCGCCGAACGAGTACAGCGTGGCGGAACTGCTGCGCGTGGAGCTGGCAGGCGATTCCATCCGGTTCATCGGAACCGACGGCGCCTTGGTAGCCGAAGTATATAAGTACGACTATGTGCAGCTGACCATAGCCGATAGCGCGACTACAGGCATTGGAGGAGTACAGAGTACAGACCGCTGTGCTGACAGAGCACAGAAAGTAATCCGTGACGGGCAGGTGTATATCCTGTTTGGCGACAAAGCCTACCGAATGGATGGAACCAAAGTGAAATAATTAATGATAAAACTCGAGATATCGATATATCGAAATATTGACAAATCGAAGTAACAGTATTACAACAATGAAAAAATATCTTTTTGCAGCGTTGCTGCTCCTTTCGCCATTCGCCATTAGCCTGTCGTCCGTCATGGCACAGACCTACGTGTGGAAGAACGGTCATGCACTGATGGAGAACCCCGACAGTATCACGTTCGTGAAGCCTCAGACGGGTTTGCAGGTGTACGACAGTGTGTCAAACGCGACGCATTTCGACTATTTGTTTACGTATCCCACCACCGATCATGCGGGTAAGCCCTGTGTGATGTCGGCGGTGTTGTATCTGACGCCGGAGCAGCGGGCGAGCAAGCATATCGGCAAAATGGCGATGTACAACCATTATACGATTATGAGTTCGAATGAAGCGCCCGGTGCATGCAGTGAAGCGTCGTTCGACCTGCAGGTAATAGCTCTTGGCAAAGGAATGGCTGTTGTGGCAGCCGACTACGAGGGCTTTGGTGCGACGGGCGACCGCGTCCAGGCGTATTGCTTTGGCGAGGCGAACGCACGCGCTTCGATTGATGCGCTGCTGGCAGCACGCGAGTGGCTAACCAACCAGGGCTATACGCTCGGCGACTCAATCCTGAACTACGGCTATTCGCAAGGCGGGCAAACGAGCATGGCTGCCCTCAAACTCTCGCAGACCGAGTACCGCGGACGCGTACATTTCACCAAGACCATAGCCGGCGCGGGACCGTACGACCTGCGACTCACCTACCGCAAGTTCCTCGAGTGGCAGAAGATCGGTCAGCCCGCCGTGCTGCCGATGACGCTGGTGACCTTCAACGAGCTGTATAAGCTCGGGATCAACTACAAAAACGTGTTCTATGAGCCGCTGGCATCGAACGTGAAGAGCTGGATCGTATCCAAGAAGTTCAATACCGACGAGTTCCGCACGCTGGTGGGATCAGACAGCATAGCCAAGTACATGAAACCCCTGTACTGCGATTCGACCACGACAGAAATGGAATATGTGCTGGGCTATGTGGATCGCATGCGCTTCACCGGCGACTGGACACCCGATGCCGATACCGATGTCAAGCTCTATCACTCGATGAACGATGATATAGTAGCGCCGGAGAACTCGATCTGGATGCATCAGTGGCTCACGAGCAAAGGTGTGAACGCCGTGCTTGATACCACCTCGCTCACCGGACGGCATACACAATCCGGGCAGTACTTCCTACTCTATGTCATGTCTGTCGATTTGATGGGGTGGTAAAATCTACAATCTAAAATTTGAAATTTGAAATTTGAAATTTAAAATAACACCCTATATGAAACACAAATTTTATCTGTTTGCAATTGCGCTATGCTGCGCGATGCTGCTTGTGCCGGAGAGGGCACGGGCGAATGACTTCCTGGAAAAGTCGAAACACTACTCGGCGTACGCGTCCGGAGTGGACAAGATTCACTTCAAGATACCTCTTTTCTCGGAGAGTGAAGCGGGCTACAGCTATTTTGTCAGCACGAAAGAAGGCTGGTGGAATTCGTACATCTATTACGACCTGAAAGGTGCGAATCCCCAGAAAGATGTAGCCATCTGCTACATTTCTTCGGGTAAAGATCTGGCGGATGAGTACGACAGTTATTCGTACGGTACCGCCAAGATCAAGATGGTAAGCGGCCATGGTATAATCGAGATTACCAACATCCACGGCGGCAAACGCTCCGTGGTGGCTGACGATGGCCAATGGCACTCGTATTTTGTTACCAAGAATGAAGAGTCGGACAATGACGACGACAATGTGACGTGGCTGGAGATGGACTGGTATCCGCAAGAGGCATTGGCAGAACGGACGATAGACGTAGGCGTGCATGTTAACCTGTGCCGTTTCTATTCGCCGAACGACAGGCAGTATGTCAAAGACTGGCATCTTGCCTCCGGCCTGTCGGGTGGTCAGAATATCATACAGGCACAACTGTTCACGCCCTATTTCTACGCTGTGAACGAGTTGGGTCCTACCGGCTACGGCAGCGCGGCGGTGCCTTATACGGTGTTCTACGACCCCAAGGAGTACACCACATCGCAGTCGAATGAGGTGGTACTCGCCGAAGAACGTTCCGGCAACATCATTGCCACTACTTCCGACACGGTGCAGGAATTCTTCGCTACATTCAAAGTGATTCGTACAAAGAAACCGCAAGAGGTCATAAGTACGCAGGTGACGACCAAGCAGGATATCAAACCCTACCACCGCATTTACGACTTAACGGTGACGGAAGAGCTGGATGCCACGGGCACCTATACCGGTAACAATGTATTGGAGTGGCGTATCAAGAACCCGAAACTGAGAGACCTGGTGGACGGTGACTACTTCGAGGTGCAACGTGCCACGCAGCCTGACTTCTCGGATGCAAAGCAGATAGCTGTTCTCCCGATGACCCGCAGCGATTCGACGGGTATTTATCAGTATGTGGATAAAAGCCGTGATACGTGGTCGGGCAATGCATTAAAGTTGGACACCACTATTAGCAGATATAGCGTAGCAGATGATGATTATATACTTAAAGATGACAATGGTAATTTTTTAGCTCGTCTCGACATATCTATTTACAGCGATGAGTATCGTAAGCCCTCAATCCCTGTTTATTACCGTGTGCGTCGTGCTTCCTCGTCCATTTGGGGATGGGTTGAGAATTTCTCGCAAAAGGATACGTTGGAAAAGCACAACTTCCTCGCTCCGCTGGATAGCGTGCAGGCGGATTATACCTTGGATCCCGAATACGAGACCAACCGCAAGGTGCATTTCAATATCCATCTTGACAATTCTCCGGTGGCATCAACTCCGTTGATACCGAGAGAGTTGTGCACCTATAACTGTTCTATAAAACATGTTCTCATGGATGTGACTATAAATCTTTCCTATAATCCTTGTGAGAACTGTAGTACAGCTGTCATGGATACATCAATTTTAGAACTACGCATAAAGGATGCTGATGATGGTTCGATTATACAGGACTGGACACATATGCCTCCCGGAGAATATACGTTTCCTGCTAATAGCATCATGGAGGGAAGAGCGGGATCAGCATATTTTTGGCAAACATTATTAATATCAACCAGCGGCTCTGTGCGAATAGAAGGATATGCACCAAGTAGATTTTATTCTAATGGTCTGTATAGCTTTGTATATAATAAAATAGTACCACCTGAAATAGATTCAAGGTTGGATGATGCTAAGGAGGACCTATACAATAGACTAAACGCTAAGTACCAATTGGATGCCTCCGGCCGCTGTATGTGGGACCGTACGGCTAAGTTGGTGCTGCAGCGTATTATTCAGGAGACGGGCTATACCAACGAGATTATTATCCCGCAGGACAGCATCCGCCGTCTGGCGGACGGCTCGTGGATGGCAAGCTTTACCGATGTGGCAAACACTGCCTGCGCACATATCAACTATGCCGTGCGCATTGACCAGACGAGCAGCGACCTGCAAGTGCTTAATACTGATTTCCTAAAGCCGGTAGCCATCCATGGCCCGAGCCTCTATTTCGACGAGGCGGCAACCATCACCTCGTTTACTGCCAGCCAGGGTGCAGCCGTCGGGCAGCAGAAACGTGGTGTACTGCTGAGTTGGGTGCCCTCGTCCGTAGCGGTAGATAGCTATTCGCTGACGCGCGTCGCGAAGAACAGCGATGCTGCGGCAGATACCATCTATACCGGTCAGGACAACTCGTTCTTCGATGAGACGGCTGTGCCGAACCTGCATTACGAATATGTCGTTACCGCGCACTACAACTGCAACGGCAAATCCACCGACAACAGCGCAACGGCCGAAGGCTGGCGTTCGCCCTACGGCGAGATAAGTGGTAGCGTCCTTATGCCGGACAACAGCGGCATGGCGGGTGTGGCGGTAGCACTGGAAGGACCGGACGGCACCACCGTCAAGACCATGACGACAGGCTCGGATGGAACATTCCTGTTCGACAGCCTCAGCTACGATATAGGCAGCAGTACACAGTTCGCTATCGTGCCCGCGCACACGTACGCGCAATTCAGTTATAATTATACGAGCGCGCAAAGCGCCAGCGTCACCCTCTCGGCCGACAACGCCGTTACCACGGGTGTCAGCTTTATGAACACCTCCACGGCGCGCCTGACCGGCCGTGCGCTGTACAAGCTGTCCACCATTCCCGTAGCGGGCGCCATGTTCACGCTGAACGGCGACACGCTGCTGCGCAGCGGCACGCCCTTGCAGACCGGCACGGACGGAAACTTCGAGCTGACGCTCACCAAGGGTCAGCCCTACACGCTGCGTATCTTCAAGCCCGGCCATACCTTCGAGGGCGAGGGCATCCTGCATGTGGAGGAGGGAACCGACACCTTTGCCCTGACCAAGGCGCTGGATGGCGTGCGGTTCTACGACCAGACGAAGGTGCGCCTCGTCGGCCGTGTAGCCGGCGGTATCGACCAGCGCGACCTGCCCGAAGCCTTCGGCCTCGGTACGAACAATATCGGCGACAACGTGCAGCTCGTCCTGCAACTGGAGGGCGACAATGTGGCCCACTTTGTGCACGACCCGAATGACCTATCTCGTGATACAATTCAGCAGACCATCGCCCACGAGGTGTGGACTAGTTCAACTAGTCAGCCTCGCATCGTCGGAACGACCAACATGCTCATTGAGAAGAAGCGCATCACCATCCATCCCGATCCGGCGACGGGTGAGTTTGAGGTGGATCTGTTCCCTGTTAAGTACAAGGTTGTACAGGCCTCGGCGCAAGGTTACTCCACACTGTTTGCCTCTGGCGCAGGCAACGAGAACTTCGATCTGACCAACGCGCCGTTGCAGTCCTACGACGTGGTGCGCGACAATGACAGCGTGCACTACAACGCCGTCTACGACCGCATCTACCGTACGCCCGTCAAGGTGCACCTCACGCAAATGCTGTACGGCCTTGAGCAGGACGGCTACGGCGAACAGAGCATCGATGCCAACAGCATCAACCCCAACATCAAGGAGAAAGTGCCCTTATATACCAAGCAGGAGGACGGCACGGTGAACTACACGATGGGTTACCCCCTCTTCTACTACAACCGCCGCTACCAGTTTGAGGCGCAGGCCTACGAGGACTACTATTACAATAACGACCCCACGCAGCGCCTGGACCGCGTACCGCAACGCGGTGGCAAGGTGACCGTACGCAACGGTATGCATAACTCCACCAACCACAGCACCTACGAGCTGAACCAACAGGGCAAGAACCGCAACGTATGGCTGACCGTCGACCATATCCAGACGCAGACCTACGGCGAGGATGCACTGTCAACCGTGAGCATTGCACTGGAATACGAGGGTAACACGGTGGAGACCGACGCCTTCCGCGCCTATGTGTTGGGCGATATAGCACAAGGCAACGAGCTGACCGCCACCGAAGCCGGTGTCACCCTGCTGGATATCGTGCGCGACCCGGGCGGCAACGGCAGTTCGGCATGGATAGAGAACGGTACCACCTATACCTATTCCTACAACGAGAGTTACGACTGGAAAGCAGGTGTGAACCTGACACCCACCTGGGGACTGAACGTGTCCCACGATATCGGTACCGTTACCGCACCCGAAGGAGCAGGTTCGTATTACGGCGCCAACTTCACCAATAGCAAGCAGTTCTCCTTCACCGTGCCTATCGTACACGAATGGTCGTGGGGTTACAAATACACCTACCAGTTCACCACGAACGAGAAGATCAGCACTTCCACGAAAAAGAACAAGACAGGTATCGGTTCGAATGCCGACGTGTTCGTAGGCGCTACGATGAGTCAGCTGACGGGTAAGGCCAAGTCGGTAGCCATCATCAACGACTCGCTCTACCAGGCACGCCAGCCGGCCATCCAGGCGGGCACGATACACGTGCATGCCAGCGGCATAGGTGCCGACGGCCGTCCGTTCTATCTGGTGACCGGTGAGAAAGTGGTGATGGGTTCGGTGGTTTCGAACACCTTTGCCTACTCGCAGTACTACATCCTGGAGACCGTCATCCCGCAACTGGCCCTGCAGCGCCAGAACCTGCTGATGCGCTTCCCGGACTCGACAGCCGCACAAGCGGCAGCGGATGCCATGAACGAGCCGGTATATTGGTACATCGACTCCACTACCGCCGTCAGCCTGCAGGACACCTTGGCGCGCGGCTCCTACCGCATCTTCCTGCCCACGGGCAGCACCAAGGTCTATCCCGACCGCATCGCTGCGCTGGACAACACCATTGTTGACTGGTTGGGTATGATTGTACTGAACGAACGCGAGAAAGTGATCGCCCGCCAGTCGGGTCAGCACGTGGGTACGTACAGCGTGTCGTTCGGCAATACCCTCTCGCACACCGACAACTACGCTGCTACGGCCAACTACAACGAGGCACCGCAAGGCGATATGTTTGCCGGCGAAGGCGAGAAATATGCTACGCAGATGGGACAACAGATGCTTATGCAGACGTTCCAGAACCTGGGTGACTTCTTCGGCGATGACCAAGTGTTCGGTACTGCGGTATCCGAGGCCCTGAACCAACTGAAGGCCAAGAAAGACCAGGACGACAACGAACTGGAATTGGGAACCGTGTCCAATACCTCCAAATTCAAGATGAAATGGGAACCGGTCATCAGTTTCAATTCCAGCAGTCGCACCAATACGGACCAGACGAACAAGAAATCGTGTGGTTTCACCCTCGCGCCCGATGACCAGGGCGATATAACCGTCAGCGTCTATCGTGCTCCGCAGGACAGCCTCTGGCGCAAAAAGACGGCTGTTGTGATGGATAACGTGGATTACGACGAGAACCGGGATGTATTCGGCTCGTACGTATTCTACACCGAGGCAGGTGCTACCTACTGTATCCATGAGAAGGAGGAGAAGACGAAGTTCTACAACAAGGGAACGGTGATCAACAACGGTACGATGGCTATTGCTGTGCCGGAGATCAGCATCGACCGCTACGAGGTAAGCAACGTACCTGCCAACCAGCGTGCCGTATTCCATATAGAGCTCAAGAACGCCGGTCAGGTACAGTACGGCTTTGCCGCAACAGGTACAACGTTCGCGCTCTCACTCACCAACGACAGCAACCCGCACGGCGCGAAGGTATATGTCAACGGCGCACCGCTCGTACAGGGACTGAGTTACTTCCTCTTGCCCGGACAGGTAGCCACGCAGGTGCTCGAGGTAGAGCGCGGTGAGGTGGATGACTACGAGAACCTCGCGCTGTACTTCAACGTAGGCGACTGCCCGAAGACATACGTGTTCCTGAACTTCAGCGTACATTTCCAGCCTGAGTCCAGCCCTGTGGAGATAACCTCGCCGCGGCAGAACTGGGTGATGAACACCCTCTCGCAGCGCGACTTGGAGGGCTACTATCTGCCTGTTGAAATCTCGGGATTCAATATCCACCACAAGAACTTCGACCATATCGAGTTCCAGTACAAGCTCACAAAGGAGAGCGACGAGATGTGGGTGAACCAGTGT
This sequence comes from uncultured Bacteroidales bacterium, assembly GCA_902798965.1. Lineage (GTDB taxonomy): Bacteria > Bacteroidota > Bacteroidia > Bacteroidales > Paludibacteraceae > Colicola. The sequence goes on from CADBYS010000038.1 coordinate 10,217, forward strand.
TCGTTCTACGCCGAGGACAGCCTGTACAACCTGGCTACGGGCAACAAGGCGATGATTGAGAACGGCAAGATCGCTCCGTTCCGCTTCTACGGCGAGCGTGATCCGATGGAGCAGGAGTACGACCTGCGTGCCGTCAGCTTCTGCCGTTACGGTTCGGGCTTCGTCAGCAAGGCTTCGCCCGTCATCAGCGGCATCAAGGATACGCGTCCGCCTGTCCTCTTCGGCGACCCGCAGCCTGCCAACGCCGTGCTCGGTATAGGCGATGACCTCAAGCTGCGCTTCAGCGAGCCTATAGCAGGTAACTACCTCGACGAGGACAACAACTTCCAACTCAAGGGTGTAACCAACGAGACCGGCATCACCGCCGGTACGGCTATCCATTTCGATGGTTCGGACAACTCCTATGCTAAGACTGAGATCAGCCGTTCGCTATCCGGACGCTCGTTCTCGCTTGACATGCTCGTGCGTCCCACCACCCCGAACAAGGAGGAGAAGTTCTTCTCCTACGAGGTGGTTCCAGGCATCGACTTCCTGTTCGGTAAGACCGCCGACAACCGCATGTTTGCCCAGGTAGGACAAGAGCGCATCCTCTCCAAGCAGCTGGAGTCACCGATGCTCGCCTTCACGCGTGTCATCCTGACCTTCGACAACGAGACGAAGACCGTCCGCTTCTTCACCGGCACGAGCGAGGTGACTGACCCAGCCACCGGTGCGCTACCCGATGAAACGACGTTCAATGTATCGTCACCGCTCGTCTATGGCTTGGGCTTCGACGGCGATATGCTCGAGGCACGCCTCTGGACCAAAGCGCTGAACATCGACGAGATAGCCGCCACCAACGGCCACTACCTCACCGGCTACGAGCGCGAACTGCTCGCGTACTACCGCATGAACGAGGGCAAGGGCGACGTTATAACCGATCGCGCCAGCGGTGCGAACCTGTACCTCAGCAACGCCACATGGGTGCTGCAGAAAGGTATCTCCCTCGCGCTCAACAACCAGGCGGTACAACTCGCCGGCGACCTGCTCGCCCGCTCCGAGAACTACGACGAGACGCTCATGTTCTGGTTCAAGACCAAAGCCGCCGACGCACCGCTGTTCAGCGCCGCGTGGACAAACACCGACAGCATCGTCAAGGGTACCTTGCTGGCTATGGAAGGCGGCAAACTCGTGCTGCACTCCGGTGCTAACCAATGGACGGCAGGCAACTACGCCGACGGCGAGTGGCACCACTTCGCCCTCACACTCAGCCGCTCGTACAACACGGCAGCCGTGTTTGTGGATGGCAAACTGACCAATACCGTTGCGGCTACGAAGCTCTCCGCCATCAGTGGCGCGATGTACCTCGGTGGCGAAGGATTCAAGGGTAATATTGATGAGTTTGCTATCTTCGAGCAGGCGCTGCCCACAGCTATGGTGCAGGAGTTCTACAACGCTTCGCCCGTAGGCGATGAGATGGGACTGATGGCCTACCTGCCCTTCGAGGAGCAGAAACTCAACCCCAACGGCATACTGGAGCAGGTGTTCAGCGTGAACGACCGCCGCGAGTTCCGCGACGTGAACGGCAATGTGGTGGACAAAGTTGTTCCGCTCGTAATCATAAATGACAAATCACAAATCACAAATTTGGCTGATAAAGCCAATTTTGCCCCCACCAGCGACAAGGGTCTGCTGAGCAAGCTGAACTTCGGCTGGACGTTCAACCAGGAGGAGCTGCTCATCAACCTGAAGATGCAGAACAACGAGATCAACAAGCAGAACATCTACATCACCGTTCGTGACGTCGAGGACCTGCACGGCAACCCGTTGCCGTCGCCCGTATCGTGGACGGCGTTCGTCGATCGCTGCCCGTTGCGCTGGGATCTGAATACGCAGAGCTACTTCACGTACTATGGAGAAATGAGCAACGAACCCGGTACTCTCTACTGCTATCAGGACATCATCATCAATACCACCGGCAAGCGTCATCAGTTCAAGATCGAGTCGCTGCCCGACTGGCTGACGGTGGATCAAGAGTACGGTTCAATCGAGCCGCTGGAGTCCAAAGCGCTACACTTCTGCCCGGACTACGAGATGCCTGTTGGTGTCTATACCGACATCGTCTATCTGACCGACGAGGACGGACTGAGCGAACCGCTGTATGTCGAATATACGGTGGAGGCACGCTGCCCATGGGAGAGCAGCCGCATCGACCAGGAGAGCAACCCGAACACGATGTCGCTGCGCGGACAGGTGTATATCGAGAGCGAGTACGGCATCGGCTATTACGACAGCGATGAGCTCGATCAGGTGGCTGTGTTCTGCGATGGCGAACTGGTTGGTCTGGCTAACAACACGTTTGCCGATAAGACGAACACCAGTTACGTCTATCTGACCATCTACGGCAACAACGACATGAACGGCAAGCCGCTCTCGTTCAAGCTCTGGCAGGCATCCACGGGTAAGATATACAACCTCACGCCCTCGGCTCGCCAGAAGTTCCAGGCTAATGCCATGCGCGGCATATCGCCCGCCGAGCCTGTACGCTTGTCAACATCCGCCGGCGAGATACAGCAACTCTCGCTGCTGCAAGGCTGGAACTGGGTATCGTGGTACGTGCGGCCGACCAACGCCAAGCTCGACTACATCTTCCCGATAGAGTCCGGCTTCAGCGAGGGGGACCTCGTCAAGTCGCCGACCACGAAAGCGTTCGCCGAGCTGACCGTCACGCCTGACAGCGCGGCATGGAAAGGCAGCCTGAGCGCCACCGACTACAAGAACATGTACATGGTGCGCGTGGCTGATGCGTTCAACACTACCATTGAGGGCAAGGCGCTCACTGCTGACGAGCGTACGCTCACCATACGCAAGGGATGGAACGGCATTGCCTACCTGCTCAGTGAACCGATGTCCGTCCGTGACGCACTCGCCGACTACTACGACAAGGCTACCGTGGGCGACCTGATCAAGTCGCGTACGCAGTTCGCTGTCTTCACCGAGAACGGCAAGTGGGAAGGCTCGCTGCAGACTCTCAAGCCCGGACAAGGCTACCTGCTCTGCCGCCTGGGCGAGGGAGCGGTAACGATGAAGTACGTCAAGAGCCAAAAGACCGCTGACGCGCCTAAGAGAATAGTCGAAAGTCAAAAGTCGAAAGTCGAAAGCCTATTCAGTAATCCGCAGGCGGCTACGAACATGACGATGATTGCCCGTCTGGATATGTATCCGCCAAGTTTGGCGGATCAACCCATCCGCGTTTATGTGGCTGGCGAACTCGCCGCCCTAGCAGAGCCGCTGATGATTGACGATGAGCCGTACTACTTCCTGACGATTCAGAGCGACAGGGTAGGTGACCTCCGCTTCGAGATGAATGGCGAGACCTTAGTACCTTCGTACATCAATGATCCTTCGTCCATCAATCGTACATCGTACATTGCTCCTTCGTACATAGATTACGTCCCCGACTCTCACCACGGCACGATGAAAGCACCGGTACTCCTCCGTCCGGCGGAAGAGAGCCGTCCGTATAAGATAATTGAAAACGATCACGTAGTAATTATCAGAAACAATGAAAAATATGATGTTACAGGTCAAAAGTTATAATATCATTCTTTGCGGTCTGCTGCTGTTGGCAGCAGGCTGCAAGAAGACTGACGAACCGCAGCAGCCGCTGACGCCGGTTACGCTGCAATGCACGCAGCCTGCGTTCCTGAAGCAGGGCGACAAGGTGGCACTCATCTCCCCCTCGTACTTCACGCCGATGGAGAATGTAGAGAAGACTGCCGACCTGCTCCGATCGTGGGGGCTGGAGCCTGTTGTCGGGCCGAACGTAGGCAAGGTGGTGGACGGCAAATATGCCGGAACAGTAGCCGAGCGTGTGAGCGACATCCGCTGGGCAATGAGCGCCCCCGATATCAAGGCCATACTCTGCAACCGCGGCGGATACGGGACTATACAGCTTATCAACGAACTGACATTTGACGAACTGTCCGCCACCCCCAAATGGCTTATCGGATTCAGCGATATCTGTACGCTGCACGGCCTGATGAGCCGTGCGGGAGTGATGAGTATTCACGGCACGATGAGCTCGTTTATGGCCGCCGACGGAACGGATGCCAACAGCACCATGCTGCGTGACCTGCTTCTGGGCAAAGTACCGCGTTACGAACTGCCGGCGCATGAGCAGAACATCACAGGCAAGGCAACCGGTGTGCTGGTGGGGGGAAACATCTGCACCTTTGTACCGAACATCGGCACGCAGGCGGATGCCACGCTCAGTAAGGATATCATTCTGTTCATCGAGGAGATAGGCGAGTCGATGCACAATATCGACCGCCAACTGAACATCCTGATGCTCAACGGCGTGCTCGACCGCTGCAAGGGCATCATCCTCGGCGAGTTCACGGACTGCGGCACGGAGTTCACCTACCCGAATGTAGAAGCCATGCTCCGCCCGTATTTCCTCAAGTACAACATCCCCGTACTGTGCGGATTCCCTGCCGGACACGGTGATATCAACCTGCCGCTGGTGATGGGTGCACCGGTCACTATTGACGTTCGCGCTGACGGCGCCACCCTGCAGTTCAATATCGATGGCGAGCAGCAGACTGTCCGCACCGCTGATATCACTCCGCACGCTATGCCTGCCGCTGTCCGCATGGTGCTCGCCGGCAAGCGACAAAACTAACAAACAATTAATATTTTAACCCAAAAACAAAACAATTAAAACAAGTACGAAAAAGATCAATTTTTAGAATTGTTGGTAAGCATCCGGAAGCTTGTATAGGTGACACGCAACAATAAATCAAACGACTACACACAGTTAGGGCTGTAACTCCAACCGGTTACAGCCCTAATTTTATATCCCGACCTGCACTACTGTGGATGGTTACGCTCAGTCAATGACCGTTAGTAACCAGGTCAGTAGTCAGTTCTTTTTCACTCCCGTGTACTCCTCGACCGTGGAGGTCTTGATAGTGGTCACAGGGTTACCCGATTTGTCGGGTGCGACGCTATAGGTAGCAGTGGTGCTGTAGGTGCGCCAGGCTTTGCAGCTACTCATCCCTACTGCCACCAGCGCCATCGCCAAGACGATCAGGAGCAGGCAAAGCGAGTTGCGGATTTTTCGATTCATACATTTTCTTGCGTTTAATGATTAACTTTATATAGTTGGCGAACCCCATTGGATAGAAGCCTCTATGCGGCTTGCATTTTTCCTTCTGCTTGCGCTCGTATTGCTTGCGGAAGCGCAGGAACTGTCGGTCTGTCATGGGGATTGCCGACCTCATTTCTTATACCGATAGGTGTAATCGATACCGAAGAGTGCTCCGGCGAACGTTGCTACCTCTCCGAAACCGATGAGCAGAGATGAGTC
>CADBYS010000039.1 GCA_902798965.1 uncultured Bacteroidales bacterium
AGAACATCAAATCATCCGAACACAAGCAAAATTAGCGCGACTTGAGAAAGAACTCACATGTGTCGCGTAATAAACATAAAATGAACACACTATCTATATGGCGCAGAGTTTAGTTATATAGAAGCGTTAATTGTAGCAAAAATGACCAAACTGTTAGGTGATTATATTTTCAACGAGCGGATGCGCTATGAGTCGCACCGGTTGGTGTATCGTTACTCTGAGGAGGAAGAGCCGGTCGTGATCGGCGGCTTCCTCGGAGCAGCGCTGTTATTTGTGCACATAGTCAATACCGAAGAGGGAGATTTGCGCGGCATTGCGTTTTATTCGGAAGAAGAACAAGACATTCTCATTACCCGCTACGAGCAAGAAGTCATCAACGACGATTGGGGACACCTGGAGGCGGAGATCAACCAGCTCAACGACACCTACATACAGTTAGCCCCCTGCGGGATGGAAGTATCGGATCTGTTTACCAACAAGCGCCAATACTATATCGCCATGAGTATGACTATTCGCTACATGCGACGGCTAGTAGTGGAGGTGTATGGCGAACATATATGGGAAGAAGTTCCATGGATATGTCCTTTCGCTCTATGGCTGTATAATGCCGGATATAAAGAGACCCTCCGTCAGCGGTACTTCGACATCGATTGGACGGACATGGCAATGGTGAATGCTCTTGCCGAACATCCGAAAGGTGATGATGACGACGAACCGACCTTCACCTTCTTGTGCGAAGAGGCCGAGGATATTATGCGCCGCTATTGGGAATGGCTGTGGGAGAATATCCAACGCCAAGCGGCAGAAACGCCTGATCCGGAGTTGGAACTGGCAAGACTCAAAGAACTGATTCTGGCTAACGAGACCGATGAACAATTGATGGAAGATGAAGTGGATCAATTCCCATTCGACGCACAAAAACTCTTCCGCAGATGGTTAGCTCGCTGGAAAGCTTTCGTAACCGAGCAGTTAGCACCTACCGCGCTGGATTCGTTCCCGGAGCAGCAACGCCAGACGCGCGTGGAGCAAGAAATCTTCCCGGATTCAATCACCCCCTGCCCTCAGAAGGATAAATATTCGCAGGTGCGCGACTATATATACGCCCGCAGCCGCTACGACGAGGAGTTCCGCGAATACTACAAATCGCACAAACGCACAGCTTTCTGCGAGCAACTTTCGCTGATGTTCCAGTGGGTTGTTGTACCCAACTCACTCGGCAAAAGCCTCAAGCGAAAGAAAAAGTAAAGAGGTATAAAATAGTAACCCGACGGAAAGTAAATTCCGTCGGGCTGCAGATTAGAGCGCGAACTTCGAGCCGGCTTTCATCTTCACCACCTTGCGCGCGGGGATGGTGATAGGTGCACCGGTAGAAGGGTTCTTAACCATGCGAGCGGCCTGGCTGACAATGTTGACAGATACATAGCCCACAAGCTGTATTTCTTCGCCATTCTTTACTGCCTCAACGGCTGCCTCCAGAGTAGCTTCAATCACTTTGGCTGCCTCTGCTTTCGATACCTTAGCCTTAGCTGCTACGGCATCAATAAGATTTGCTTTGTTCATTGTTGTCGGATTATATATTAAACTTTTGATAATATTCATCTGCATTTTTCTGCTCTTTTGCCCATTGGGTCAGTGTTTGTCCTTTGCGCGCCTTGAAGGCGGTATAGAACGTGGTGTAAGCACTGAATCCGCTCTGCAGGGCAAGCTGCTGCGCGGATACGGTGTTGCCGGACTCAAGTGCCTCACTGTACAGCCTGCAGAAATGATCCACACGCAGCCCGTTGATGTAAGCGTTGTAACTCATTCCCTGGTCGGCAAAGTACTGCCCCAGGTAGGTGCGGTTGGTGCGTATGGCCAGTGCCAACTGCGCCAGCGTCAGATCATGCTCCAGGTATAGTCCGGTCTGCTCACAATTCTTGCGAAGCAGCTCTTCGATCTCGCTGTTGTTGTTGCGTCGCGCCTGTTTGCTCTCTTCGGCAGGTTGCTCGGGCTGACTTTCCTGTTCACTCTCCCCGGCATCCAACTGCCCGGTCTGCTCGTAACCATGCAGGTCTTGCAGGGTCTCCACACGCCACACGATGAAGGCTACCAAAAAGAAGTTACCAATCTGAACTGAATACTCAGATGTCATATCGGTAAAGAGCTGCGTGTAAACGCTATATGCGCCCAGTGTAATTACCAGGAACGCCAAGCTCTGCCATATCTCCTTGTGCTGCAAGTCGGAGAAATTGTCCCGCAGCCAGCGGTTGTATCGCCACAGCGCCGGCAAATACCACAGCACGAAAACGACGCAAACGATATTCATGTACACATGTATCCAGCGTTCGGTATCTGCTGAGCGTGTGGCTATACCGTACGCAGCAATCCCCACAAGCAGCATATACGAAGCGAAGATCGGCCACAAAGGCCTGCGGCTGTTCTGTAACATCCGTACCAGCAGAATCATCATCAGCTGCATAATCGTCAGCCTGTCCAGCGTGATGTTGATTATGTTTCGCACCAGCCGGTCGTCCGCTAACCATACCTGACCTATCATCGGCCACCACACATGGCTCGCCGCACCTGCAAACAAACAAGCCGCAGCCCAATAACGCAGCGAGGCCGATGAACGGATGGTTGGCGAGAACAGGTTCGCCGGGCGAAACAAGAGATACACACCTCCTATTATTAACATCATCATTGCTGCCCCGTAGAGCAGCAAGTAAGGCAAACTATATAATCCTTCGTAAGCGTACATTCAATTTTTTCCTGCAAAATTACAAAAAATTTTTCAAATTATCAATACGCCGGTATAATATTTGTAAATCTTGCAACATTTTTTGTAAATCTCGAAAGTGAGACATTCAATTTCCGCCGACTTTACCGAGCAATTGTCGCAGATGTTCCTATGGTACGTCACCCCCAACTCCCTCGGTAAAAGCCTCAAGCGGAAGATGATGTACCCCCGATGAAACGGTGGAAACGAGCACGCGATGCGTGCAGAGGAAAAGGGGAAAGAACTATTATTTTTTCAAAAAATACACTTTTTCGAGAAAAAAAGCGTAAGAGATTTGCAAATATCAGATTTTTTTTGTAACTTTGCAGTCTGAAACGAGAAATATGACTTCTGAAGAGTTAAAACAGATTACCCAACACCGCGAGAAACGTACCTTGGAGTACAAAGAAGCGTGGAGCGAGTTGCCAAGCAACTTGTTCGAGACCGTTTGTGCGTTCCTGAACCGTGACGGCGGTATAATTGTTTTAGGTGCTCAAGACGACGGCTTTATCGCCAACGGCGTTAATCCTCGTGCCATTGACCATATGTGCAAGAACATCGAAAGGAGGGTACCCCTGACACTACCCCTGTTACCAACTTAGTTACCAACTTAGATACCAACTTAGATACTAACTTAGACACCAACTTAGACACTAACCCAGACACCAACTTAGACACACCAAGAGACTGCAAAACGCTAAGCTTTAACGATTTAAGCAACGCACAACAAAAGATAATCAGTTTCTGTTCTATTCCAAAGAGTGCAAAAGAAATTTTGGAATATATAGGACTTAGTTATCATTCCAAAAATCGCAAAAATCATATATTGTCATTGGTGGATCTTGGTTTCTTAGAGATGACTAATCCCGAGAATCCTAATGCATCTAATCAAAAATACATCCGCGTTAAGCGGTCTAAGAAATAACAATATACCCGTCCTATCCATGACGTTAAACCGGATCGCAGAGAAGCGTCTCTGCGGAAAAAATAACATATTAACAGCATTACTATTTCTCGCGTTCGAAAAGAAAAAGCCTAGGAAACTGATTTCTTAACGAAACGGATAATGCTTCACGGAGTCCTATGGACATCCAACTACAACCCGATAGTTCACACTTGGTGTGGACTCTATGGGTTGTAGGCGGCGGTTCTTCCTAGGCTCCTCCGTGAACGCGAATAGAGGTTCACACCTTTTTCATGTCCTTTTGTGATTGATAGTTATGCACAAACGACTATCAATCCATGGCAAAAAATGCTAATCTCGGTCAAGCCAAGGCAGCCAAGAACGATGAGTTCTACACGCAGTATGCGGACATACAAAAGGAAGTGAACGCCTATATTGAGTATAACCCTGATGTCTTTCGGGGCAAAACTATCTTATTACCCTGCGATGATCCGGAATGGTCAAATTTCACCAAGTTCTTTGCGCAGAATTTTGAGTTCTTTGGGCTTAAGAAACTCATCTCTACCTCGTACGCTATCGAGAGCAAGAAGTTCAAAGAAGGATATATGCCTTCACTATTTGAAACTGAAAGTCCTCAATATGATATAGACAAAACCCGCACGCATGGTAAGATATTTATACTGGATTACGATGCAAATGCCAGCGGTCGCATAGATATTGATGACTTACAATGGAAATACTTAGAAGGGGATGGAGATTTCCGTTCAGCTGAAGTTACAGCTCTGTGTGCTGAGGCAGACTTTATTATCACGAATCCGCCTTTTTCGCTTTTTAGAGAGTTTCTATTATGGCTTTTGGAAAGTAAGAAACTCTTTTTAATTATCGGCAGCATGAATTCAATTACATACAAAGAGGTGTTTCCTCTGATTAAGAATAATCAAATGTGGCTCGGTAATGGTTTTGCCGCCGGAAATGCTTTCTTTAGGGTAGCAGGTGGCACATCAGCTGACTATGCAGATGGTGTATATGATGTAAGTACAGGAATGGTGAAATTCCGCAATTGTTGTTGGTTTACAAATATTGATCATGGGCGACGCCATCAACCAATGACATTGATGACAATGGCAGATAATCTAAAGTTTAACAAGAAATTGAAAGGTCAAACCGAATATTATCATTACGATAATTTTGACGCTATAGAAGTGCCATATACTGATTTAATACCTAAAGATTTTGATGGAATAATGGGTGTTCCTATTTCTTTTTTGGAAAAATATTGTCCAGAACAATTTGAGATTCTAGGTATTGATGGAGGAGATATGGGAGTATTCTATGGAGTTGGTGCTCATTTGACAAAACAAGAATGCCATGACAGATTTGCTGAACATCGAGGTTTTCGGCGGGGTAAATTATGTTATAGAGATTGTGATCATAAGTTGCAAATGTGTTATAGAAGAATTTTAATCCGTAAAAAACAATAAGCCATGAAAGCAATACGTAAGATTTATACCGTAGAAGAAATCTGTAAAGGTTTTACTTATAACGAGGCAGAAGGTAAGGGATTGTTTGGTTTGAGTGGTCGTCTAACCATTCAGCCGGAATACCAGCGTAACTATCTCTACGCTGAGCAAAATGGCGCTAGGGAGATAGCCGTAATTGAGTCCGTGCTCAAAGGATACCCTATAGGCTTATTGTATTTCAACAAAGTCGATGATGAGCATCTCGAAGTGCTCGATGGTCAACAACGCATTACCTCGTTGGGTCGTTTCTTGACGCGTAAGTTCGCAGTCGTCATCAATGGTATGGAGCAGTATTTTGATTACATGGCTGAAGACCTCAAAAAGAAAATCTTAGAAACCGAATTGTTGGTTTATGAGTGCGAGGGTACGGAAAGCGAAATCAAAGAGTGGTTCAAGACCATCAATATCGTCGGCTTGCCGCTCGAAGAACAGGAAATCCTCAATGCCGTGTATTGTGGCTCGTTCGTTACGAAGGCCAAAGAGGTATTCTCCAACTCCCAAAATGCGAACGTCAACAAGTGGGCTGCGTTCTTACGCGGTAACGTCAAGCGCCAAGCCTACCTACACACCGCGCTGGAGTGGGTGAGCAAAGGCAATGTGAGCGGCTACATGTCGCTGCATCGTAATGACGATAACATCCGCGAAATGCAGACTTATTTTGATTCGGTTATCGATTGGGCAAGCGGAGTCTTCACTAACATCGAGAAAGAGATGTGCGGTCTGCCTTGGGGCGAACTCTATGAGAAATACCATAAACAGCCCTACGATCCCGCAGCGGTTGCCGCTAAACAGCGCGAACTATATGAGGACTACTACGTCAAGAATAAAAAAGGTATTTATGAATATATCCTTGGCGGTTGTCAAGATACCAAACTTCTCGAAGTTCGTTGCTTCGATGAACCTACCAAGAAATCTGTCTATGCTCGTCAGACTGCTTTAGCACAAGCAAAAGGGATCTCTAATTGTCCTCATTGTGTGCTCGAAAATGCTGCCAACAAATCCAAGATTTGGAAACTAACCGAAATGGACGCTGATCACGTAACCGCTTGGTCTAAAGGCGGTGCAACCGATATCTCCAACTGCCAAATGCTCTGCCAAACGCACAATCGCGCCAAGGGGAATAAGTAATTTAATTTAATATTCCTCCGGCAAATAGATATACTCCATCAATGGTCGCTCAAACAGGCGGCTACCAATCTCATAGTTCTCGCTGCTGTACCATTGCCCATCATCGTCTAAGGTGTAGAGAATATCCGTCTCGTAGTTAAAAATATAGAACTCAGCATCAGGGAAACGCTGCTGTAACTGCTCGCACTTACGGATATCATAACGGATGTACTTCTTCCGCGTGATCTCCATGCTGAACACAAGACGCTTGCGTTCATCCTTGATAATGATGTCGGGATAGTTGTCATTCGGATCTTCGGTAACCAATGCTTCAGGAAGAATATCCCAACCAGGATGTTCTTCTACCTCGGGCATCATGTTTACAATCGTTTTAATGATAATCTTCTGATGCAAGTCCCACGCCCGCGGGCTGCCAATTGCTTTTGCGTTTATCATAATGCTACTATTTAATTCGTTAAAATGCTATAGCCAACCCAACTCCGTTAGGCGCAACGCGCCACTGCAGTTGCATAGTCGTTTTGTCGTATTTGGAGTTATAGATATCTATTGCTTTGTTGTATTTGGAGTCCGCTCCAAGACACAATCCTAATCCTATACCAAGCGGCACTAACGCGCAACAATCCAGCGCTATACAAGGAATAGCATCACCGCCGGCAAGCGAGAGCAATCCTCCTATCACCAATCCACCGCCGACACCTGTACAAACAGCACCACCAATTAACAACCCATCGGCTTTCTTCCATTGCTTGTAGGCTGCCTTATCTTCCATTTCGAGAATACGCGCTACTTCTTTCTTGGATACATATCTATTATTATGCATATACTCCTTGTTGTCACGATAGATGCGTCCGGAAGTCTGGGGTGTGGAGGTAACAGTTGTTGGCGATTGCTTGGGGCGTGCGATAAGCGGTTCACTCACATTATACGCTTTAACCTGCCCGCTCTTGAAGAGCACTTTCTCTATCTGCGATGCAGGCAAGGTGTTCTCCTTATCGTCCACCACATACGTCACATGATCAGTTTTCATTTCTACAATACGTGCCTCTATCGTCTGCCCTGACAACAGCAGAATATCCGCCAGGCTCTCATCTACAACGGTCGTAACAGGCTTCGAAGTTTGCGCTACTTTCGGCGACGGATTCGACGGCGATGTTGATACTTCTTCCGCCTTGACCTGTACCGGCTTTGGCTCCTCTTTTTCGACAGGCTGACCGTACAATACCACTTTTCCGTTGGCATAGATGATGCTGCTTATCTCATCTGCATTGATCACGAACGTTGGACCATCAAGATAGTCTTTCTCTTTGTAGCGGATTTCCGATTTTGTGACCTCAACAATCTTCGCTTCAATCTTTTGAGCGGAAGTCGTAACAATAATATCTTGCGCGTACGCGCTTATGGATAGTAGCAATGCCACTATACTCACAATGGTGAAAAAATAATTGTGCCTCATAACAAATTTGTTTTTGGGCACAAAGATACGACTTTTGCGGGACATTTGCAAAAGTTCGATTGATTTATCGAAGAAATCGAATTATTGGAGGATACGCTCTATTTTCTCGCGAGCCTTGGCAACCTTGGAATCTGTCGTATTTGTCAGCGCTTCGTTGAAATGCCCAAAATCGGGTGTGCGCTTACCGGTTTCCTGCTCAATCCATTGTTGCAAGGCATACACATTGTTTAGATTAGCTTTGCCTAACTCCTTTAATGCCGTCAGATAATTGGCAATATAGGACATATATACGTAATCCGACTTGTTAGGATTACTCGGCAAGTCGCGCAACAACTTCTTAACCCGCTCTTCCTGTTCCGGCGTAAGATTACACAATGGGGAATAATCTTGCGCGGCGCGCAGCGTTTCGGGGTATTTGTTTTTCAGCACGTATTCTACTTTCTCTTCCAGTTCCTCTTCTTCTTCGCTCTTAACGAACGGCGACAAGCAAAGTCTGCATATAATCAGTAACGCCCAAGCAGCCCCTACGCTAAAGAATGCATATACAAGTGTTTGCTTCCATGGCGTATTGAAAGCCGCTGTAATAAGCAACACAAAGAATAGAACCGTGACAATATTCAATACTTTGCGCACTGTGCGGTCAATCTTGTATAATTGATTACGTGTTGATTCTTTCATCAGATATAATATGCTGTTACGGTAACTCCGGGTGGTAGATGAGCGGCGTGGTCAGCACACGGTGGTGAATGAACATCGTCATGTATATGGGAGCATAGGTTACTTGTCCCTCTACCCACATATTGTCATTACACAATACGATCGCGCGTCGGAGATTGTATTCTTTGTTGGTAAGGATATTGTTAAGCGCCACATGCCGCGGATAATCCTTGCCGGACTTTACTTCCAGCGGAATAATTTCGCTGTCCTGCTCCAACAGGAAGTCCACTTCACCTTGTTTTTTGCTGTTGAAGTAGTAGAGATTCCATCCGTGCGCATGCAGTTCTTGCGCCACTGCATTCTCGTATATCGCGCCGCTATTGATGTTGATGTTGCCTTGCAATATTTGCAGTTGAATACCTCCGGCATACTGCGAAGCCAGCAAGCCCACATCGTTCTGGAAGAGTTTGAACAGGTTACGCAGTTCACTGAGCTTGAGCGGCACGCGAGGTTCTTCCACATTGTAAGTGGGCAAAGCCATATCGGCATCACGCAACCAAACGAAACTGTTCTCGTGCCTGGAGAACTTGATATGTTCGTTCAGGTTCTTGAGAATGAACCGCTTGTTCTTGGCATTGAGCTCCGATGGAATCAAATCAAAGATATCGTTAATATACAACTTGTTTTCCGGATCATATCGGGCAATATCTTTCTTGTACAATGCAAGGATAGCCCTCTGCTCCTGAATCACTTGTTGCAGATCATTCGTATCCACGTAGCGTTGCACCGCTGCAGGCATACCGCCCACAATCAGATACAGGTTGAACAAACGCATCAGTTTGTCATGGATATAACTATCTACCGGATGACATTTCTCCCACGCTGCACGAACCGATTCTATCACCTCGTTCGTTATGCCTATGTTTCTTACGAACTCCTCAAAGTCAAGCGGATACATCTGGTACTCATCCATATAACCGACAGGTATCGAGCGTACCTCTTTCAGTTCCAACCCTAACAGACTGCCGCTTAGTGCATAACTGAACCTACCGTCTTCTACCAATGCTTTCACCCATGTCATGATATCCGGGTAATCTTGCACCTCATCGAAGAAGATCAGCGTCTTGCCCGGCACTAACGGTTGCTCGGCGTAGGCAGATATACGCAACAGCACTTCTTGCACATTAGCCGCACCGCGCGGTATGTTTTGCGTCTCGGGTTGCAGCACGAAGTTCATCTCCACCAGTTGCAATCCCGCCTCACGAGCATACCTGCGAATGGCATAGGTCTTACCTGTCTGACGCGCACCGGTCAGAAGCAGGGCTTTCTTGCTCAATGAGAAATGCTGCACTATAACACTATCAATATGACGATTAAGCATATTTCGCTATAATTTTATCCGTTTTTCCAACACCTTTTTCGGCCATTTTGTCCGTTTTTCCAACACGTTTTGGGGGCATTTTGTCCGTTTTTCCAACAAAACACGCTGCAAAGGTACAAAAAATTTTTGACATTTGCAAGCCTTGATGCATTTTTTTGTCCAAAAGCGTCAAAAAGTTCAAATATTTTTTACTTTTGCAAGAAAAATCAATATTTTTTCAAAAAAAATCTACTTTTTTGCACAAAAAAAGTGTCACGTGACGTCACGTGACGTCCTTTTCGTACATGCGTCCTTTGAAAAGGACAATTTTTGTTGTATCTTTGCAGTCGATTTCGA
>CADBYS010000040.1 GCA_902798965.1 uncultured Bacteroidales bacterium
TTTCCATTGAGGGTCGTCGTAGACTACGACGTTGATAGGCTGCAGGTGTACAATGGTGACATAAAGCCGAGCAGTACTAATTGCCCGAAATCTTTTTCTAAAAAAGATGCAATTCGCAACTTGATTGCTGAATTGCTGCCCTTTTTAAAAGGGGCGCAATTCGCGACTCGATCGCAGAATTGCAGAGTGGTCTTTGTTCTTGCAAAGACCAATCGTAATCACTTCTAATTCAATACGTCAACACTACAGAGTTATCTGATAGCTGAATGCTGATAGCTGACAGCTGAATGCTGATAGCTCTAAAAAAATATTTAGGTGGTTATAGCGCTGAGGTCCCACCCCTTCCCATTCCGAACAGGGTCGTTAAGCTCAGCAACGCCGATGGTACTGCGCATTGTGGGAGAGTAGGTAGCCGCCACTTTTAGAGAGTCCGTAAGGGCTCTCTTTTTTTGTGGCGGTCTACCTACGCCCATCGTATTATCGGGGCCCCCGAAAGAACATGTAATGTTGTTTTGGGGAGAAGCCGAGGCACGCGTCGCTTTTATGCCGCCAAGCGGCATCCGGTGCGACAGCGTTGCCGAACGCGAAGGTAGCCGCCATTTTTAGAGCCTCGAGGAGCAATCCTTGAGGCTCTTTGTTTGTATATGGAACTTGCCCTGCCCCGTTGCTGCTCTTGGCATTGACCTCGCGAACGATTGTTGCATCATGTCCGTCAATGTTCATTTTCCAATGGTTACATGTCCGTCAATGGTTACCCACCCACCACACCCTTCGGAGGTCACCCCATAGCAACTTATGTCAGTTGCTATGGGGATTCGATGATTCCTTTACCTTGAACACATGTCCGTCAATGGTTACCCGCCCACCACACCCTCGGTGGTTACCCCATAGCAACTTTTGTCAGTTGCTATGGGGATTCGATGATTTCATGTCCGTTAATTGGGAAAAGAGAAGCGCCCCGTGTAGGGCGCTCCTCTCAGATTGTTCCTTTTGCGCGCATAATTGCGCGCAGAGGCAGCAGTGCTATTTTGCATTTCGCTCGCATTTTTGCGAGCGCTTGATCAATGCAGCCTCATAGTTTCTTGCTTGCATCATAGCTCTCAATCGTCTTCGATTGGATTAATACGGTAGTGTCCCCGCGTTGCACGTACGAGCTGCTTGTCGTCACCGTTCGTGTCACGTTGCACCCCGTCAGCAGGGCGGCTCCCGCCACCACTGCCGCTATTAGTATCAGCTTCTTCATGTTGTTGATTGTTGTTGATAGTTGTTGACTAAATTTGTTTTCTTCGAATTGCGGGCGGATTCAATCCGCCCACATTCTTAGATTACATACGCGGATGCTCCTGATCATAAGCATCACCGCAGACCATCCAGTAGTACGCCTTCATGGTCTTCTTGCCACCGGCAGTGTCCTTCTGTGCCAAGAACGCACGCTGGTCAGCCGTGATCTTCGTCAGGTCTTTGCGACGCTCATTCACCAACTGAGCCACGGTCGAGAATCGCATTCTTGCGAACAACTCATCCTCCGTCGGACTCGTGCTGCGATGCACTTTCTTCCGCAGGTACAGTCGGTTACAATTCGGGTTTTCGGTTGCTGCCGTGCGGTGCGTGCCAAGCAGCATCTTTGCACAGCTGTGCTGACCGTTCTTTCCTGGTTTACTCAATGCGCCGGATACACTGTCGATACCGGCACTCCATTCTACTTTTGCCATTTCTAACTCGTCTTTGTTTATTCTCGTGACGCACGAGGGGTTTAGGTTCTACTTTGTTTGTTGTGCGGGATTCTATCCCGCGTTATTAAGGTTAGGTTTGTTGTGTGCTCGGTGCGTAAGCGCCGAGTTTCGACCATGCTGTTTACTCCTCGGCGTTATTCCGCCGAGTCTTAGCCACCGATCGGGTCACCATTCTGGTCATAGTTCCCGTTCAGTTTCTTCATCGCGTAGCCGAACAACGAACCGATCTTGTTCTGAGCGTTGTACTCAGCCACCAACTGGGTCTTCTGCTCGCTCGTGCCAGCCAGAATCGCACGAACAGCCGCCGACACCTTTGCAAAACGGGCTTTCACTGCCGTCTGCGCCGCACTCGGCTCTTTCGTACTCGGGTTACACAACTTGCCGGTGTACACCTTACCGGTCTTCTTGTTCGTGCGGAAGTACACATCGCTGTGCATGCACACTTTCTTCTTCATGCTCTCAATGAGCGCCATAGGCTTAATTTCTGCCATAATAGTTAAAGTTTGGGTTTATGACCGCCCCATCTTGGTCTCTTTCATGTATCGACCAATCTTGGGCGATCGGGTTAATAATATTTTGTTAATTATCCGGCATGTCATGCCGGTCTTTCTTACCATATCGCTCCACAAATCGTTCTCTCGCCGCCTTCCTTGCCGGTGTATCCACCCATTTCCTCGGGCACCGCTGCAAGATCTGCTGCCCTCGGTACATTCTAAAGTAGTAACCGTCTTTCCGCAGTGCCCCTCTCAGCGTATCTATTGGTATTATTAATTCTGCTTTCATCTTTATATCCTTTCTTCGTATTGCGCCGGATTTAATCCGGCATTATCTGCATCCATTGTCGGTTCATTTACATTTGCATTACGTTCGCATTACGGACGATTCCGTACCATCCCTGTTTCCGTCGCCTTCGTTTAATTCGATTAATTCGTGAACAAATCATGCTCTTCCTCTCGGGGTCCCCTAAAGCTATCGTCAGATAGGTTTTGGGGAGAGCGGAGGCAATCGTGCGCTTTATGCCGTCATGCGGCATCCGTTAGCACGATTTGCCGAACGCGACTGCAAAGATACAACAAAAACCGGAGACTTCCAAATTTCTGCCTCCGGTTTTGGTATCACGATTCCATTTTTGTGGAATCGGTGCGCTCATCGCTCTGTTTGGCAGCCAGACAGATCATACTGCGCATACCTCGACAAGTCTTGCACCTCGGTTATGTACATCCAGTCCCTGTGCCGCAACGCTTCGTAGTACGCGTGCCCGTACTTCCGATGCTTGAGCCACCCTTGTATAAGCGTGTTCAGTCCTTGGATGCCTACTGCCTCACCCGGGATATGTGCTATCGCTCGGTCGAGGTTCGCTGCTAGTGCGGCTTTGCTTATTCGCTGCATAGGCTTTTGGGATTTACATATTTGACATAGATCATTTTTCCGTTCCCGTCTTTCGCTTGCTGCCAACCGTCAGTCGGTTCAGTCGTACGGTACTCGCTGTAATACTCCTCGTAGGTCATCGTGAGCATCCGCTGCCGTGGCGCATTCTCGCGAATGGCTTGTACCGGATTGTAATGCACAAACCGTCCTTGCCGGAGTTTGGCAGTGATGGCGGCATAGATGTGCTGCTGCTCCTGTTCGGAATATCTGTTCCAAACCTCGTATGCCTCATTCTGCCGCCGATCGCTTGCACCGTGGTTTCGCAGGTGCAGCCATATATCGTCAAATGGTATCATGGTGGTAAAATCTTTGTTTAATTAAAAAGCTGCTGCTGTAATGGCATCCTGTGGTTGGTGATAAAGGGGATTAAGGGGTTAACCATCGTATGCCACTACACCAGCACCTTTCTTTTTTTCTTTTCTTTTTTGCTTCTTTTTTCTTTGCTTGTTTTCTTTCAAGCGTCGTTTGTTATGCCGGATGTTATCCGGCTCATCGCTTAATCCAAGCATTTCAGCGTCTTCTTTACTTCGTCCGGCTCCATGTTCGGATGGTTGTCAGGGAAGTCATCCACGATGTCCTTCATCTCACGGGTCAACTTAGCAGAAGCCTTCTTGAGTTCAGTCTGTTCTTTGAACTTCTTGCGATACAGCACGCCATCCTCTGCGGTGTATTTCTGCGGCTTGCCGACAATATCAAATACCGGCGTCACATCCAAGGTGTAGTGATGTCCTTCGTGGTCGAATTTACCACTTACCTCACCTTTCTCTACTAACTTCTGCTCTGCCAGTTTCTTGGCTTCCGGCTCCAAATCCTCCACCCGCGCCTTGCACGACTCGATCAGTTGTTTCAGTACACTTGTCTCCACCAATGCATCTACTTTGTTGATTGTTGCATCGTTAGCGTTTATCAACGCTTGTGTCATATCTATTGCTTTCATAATATTTTTGTCTTTAATTGTTTTTAATCGTTGACCTAATTAGTCCATTGCAATTCGTTTAATTCGCTTAATTCGTGAACATAAATAGGCCGTTGTTGACTAATCTTGATCTTCGTAGCAGTCCCCTGCTACATTGTAGGCATTAAACAACGCCAACAACTCCTCCGCTCGCATGTTCAGCGGGTCTTTGGACGGATCGTTGTCTTGGGCGGCTATGAACCTCCGTGCACGTAGAATGACTGCCCGTTTCCTGTTCTCGCCAACGGTGACGATGTGGATGTTCTCCAACCGCCAGTCAAGGATGTTCCCATTGACATGATCCACCTCCCAGCCCTCAGGTATAGGACCGATCCATGCCAGTGCCATCAGCCGATGCACGTCATAGTGTGTTCCTCGATAAGTAAACTCTGGGTACGTATGCCCTATCGGATGTCCGCTTGGTCCTAACTGGGCATACTTCTTCGTGTCCCACGTGTAAACCTTTTGCGGGATGAACACATCCGAGTCATCCAGCCGGAACACTGCACCGTCCTGTGCACACCAGAACGGTGTGTCACCGGCATGCGCCAAGGCCTTGCCTTCGTGCTCCTTGACCTCCGGCGTAAACCCCTCACGGGGGTAACAATAATAAGTTGTTGCCATTTTGTATGGTTTAATTGTTGTACAAAAATGGCTGGCGCCAGCCGTTAACTTGAAATTTCAGTGCAAAGATATAAATAAAAAATGAGACCCGCAAATTTGGGTCTCATAATCAGACACTTTCGGACACTCTTTCGGACAAAGTGCCGCTTTTTTGTCAATTGTCCGAGGACATTTTCGGACAATAATTATTTGGTATGGCGATTGCGCGCTTTCGTAAAATCATCGCCGCAGAAAGTATATTTGGGCGATGCAAAAGGATTGATCAGTTCGGCTTTTCGTGCATCGTTGACATTGCTGAGAATGATATATCCACAGGTCTCCAAAGCCATGATACGCTGGCAGGCATCGGCTTTACTGTTAGCAAGGTCTATCGCTTGACGCAGGTTCTTTTCGATGATGTCTTCGGAGAATTGCTGCGTATAAAAGAATGAGGTATCAACTGGTTCTATATCTTCCGCCTGCGGCTTGGATTTTTGTGGTTCTTCATGTTGCATAAATGCGCTGATGATGTCCGCAACATTGGTCGAAGATGTGTTGATTGTAACCTCTTTATGGTTATCAAGATGGATTGCCCCGGGAGCGTAATGGTATGTGCTCATGCTATTGTTGTTTTATAAAAAAGCACGGGCAGCGGTAGCCATAGATAAAGTCAGCAAACTCGTCGTGATGCCCCACCACCCATGCTCGTACACAGATTAGGGACATATCTCCTATCACGACTATAAGTTTGCTGACTTTATCTATGAAGAAATATGTCTGATTGCGCCTGCGCGCAAAATCAATATTATGTTCTCTTATTTATGTTCTAAGAGCTGATGTAAAATCGAATGCAAAGATACGAAAAATTTTTCATTTATGCAAATTTATTTGTGTGTTTGTTCGTTATTCACCATGATTTTCATACTATTGTCAATATGAGTTGCACCTTTGTGGTAATGATGCTCTTCATTAACTATTACATTGACAACTACAACCGGAGCATCAGCGGGGCAATCTTTAGGGGCGTTTTCTAGTGCGTTACTTAGTCGGTCAATGCACTTGTCACTGACCATCTTTAGGACGGACGGGAGTATTGGCACTGTTGAATCTATTGTATCACGGCTTTCCCACAATTCAGCATAAACATCCTGCACGCAGTCACGCGCCTTATTACAATCATGCAGGCAGTTGTACGCAAGCGCGTACATCTTCCCACATAACGGCAAATATATTTGCGTAAACTGCTCGTGCGTCATGTTCAATACTTACTTTGAGCCACTCAAAATACCGCTTTCGGTATCTTCGTTGTCGATACGTTTCCAGCCCTCGTTGTGCTTGGTACCGAAGTCCAGATTGATGTTGAAATTGAGCATCAGCACTTGACGATAGTTCTGCATAACGGCTGTATTGGCAGTCGGGGCAAGGGCAGACAAGTCCTTTGTGACAGTTCTGGAGCCGTGCGGAGAGAATGGATTAACCATCATAATACCAAAACCAAAATGCTCTGAATTATAGTTGATGCCTATATCGTGCGTCAACTCGCCGATGGTCAGCGTTTCGCCCCACAAGTTATGCTGTGCCGTGACTACATCAGCATAGAATCGCCAACCTTTCAGCAGGTAGAAAATGCCACCTCGCACACCGTAATTGACATGCTCATGGTTGTAGATGTTGCCTTGGCTGACCATGTATTTGACAAAGGGCGAGACATTGAACATCAATCTATTATCAAGCAGTTTAACTTGCAAACTCGGCGAGACATTCAATTTATGATAGCCGCGCTGATTGTCATATGTTCGGATGGCGTATGCAGAGCCATCGATGATCTCTTCGTATGTTTCTTCCATAATAGGCTTGTGGTCGTAGCTATAGTTTGCCCAAAGGTTGAGATTGACATGCTTGGACTGCCATGACAATTCCATTTCGTTCGATACGTACATGACGGATTTCAGATTAGGGTTGCCTCGCCGCATTTGGTACTTGTCAATCTGTTGCGTAATATCGGACAACTGCGACAAAGAGGGTTGATAGCCGGACACGTAGCCTTTATATTTCCAGAACCAACCTTTGCCGAAATCATAACTCATGGTCAACTGCGGTCGGGCTATCCATGTGCTTTGTTTCTGTCCGGCTTGGTCAATGAGGGTGTGCATGGCTCCGATACCTACGACATACGAAAACTTATCTACTCTGTGCCGCATTTCTGCAAACGCGTAGGTCTCGGCGGTGGTCATATTAACGGTTGCTTCGGTGCTGCCTAAATACGTGTTCTTCACCCATTGTTGGTTATGCCGTGCACCTACGGTCAGCATGATATTCTCCCATTCTTTTTCATAGATAACTTCGCCGATAAGCGACCACTTGTCACCCCTCACGGACGAAAGTACATCGGTTGTGTCGGTTGAGGCGGAGCCGAATAGCGGCGTTTGCAGAAATCGGCGGTCGCTGTGAGTATTGATATATGTGCCGACCACATCAAAATACAAGTGTTGCTTGTGCGGCAGGTTATGCTGATAGTAAATGTCTAATGACGGTGACTGACTGCTGCTTTTGTCGTGATCGTGTATCTCAAATGAATCCGTCGGCTGGTACAGACGGCTGTCGCGGTCTGACGGTCCGTAAGGAGTATATGCCATATTATCACGCAAGCGGATGTTCAGCATATTCTTATCCCCGTTCGTCCAGTTGTAATTCAATGAGACATTTACGGGATAGGTCTTATAGCGTGTCGGTTCTCCTACTTCGTTGTTCTCTATCTTGCCCGTATTGAAATTGTAGGTCTCATTATTGGTGCGCGTCCAATAAATATCGTATGGCGAATATGACGCGGTTGCTTGCAAGGACGATTTGTTGAAATGCACTTTGCCCGCCAGGTAGTAATTACCTATTCCCGGCAAGGTCAATCCGTTTGTACCTGCAAGCATAAGACTGCCGCCCGTGTCGCGGTGTTTGACGATGTAATCAACAACAGCCGCAGCACCGTTGTAGCGCACACCCGGCTGGTCGTGGTACTCCACGCGGATAATATCTTTCGGATTGATGGCTTTTACATCTGCCGTGCTTGCCTCGATACCGTTGATGCGCAGTTGCACGCTCTCGTCAGAAAGAGTTTTGACGGAATTGTCAATCGGGCTAATCACGATACGCGGAATTTGCAAGTTCTGTAGCAGGGAAACGCCATCCGATGAAGCCTGTGTCTGCTCTTTGGACGGTAGCAAGATCTGTCTGTCCACTTTCTGAATAATGGCTTGGCTCTCCACAACCACCTCACCCAGTTCCGTTGCTCCTTCTTGCATGAGGATGTCGCCGATGTGGGTGTTTTCGTTTACGGTCAAAGCAATACGGATGGTTTCATAACCGATATAGGAAAGTTCCAAGATGTAATCACCATTTCCGGCATCAATGGTGAATTTGCCGCTGTTGTCTGTCGTGGTTCCGGCTATCTGCACCGTGTCCTGCATCAGCAAGACGGTTGCGCCGATGATGGCTGACTTGTCGTTGATGATGGCTGACTTGTCGTTAGCGTCTTTGATACGACCGGATATTTTGGCATTGTTCGCCGTTGCGGTCATTGCTACACAGAGCATCGCCGCGAAAAGTATAGTGTGTTTCATTGTTTGTCTGGATTTTGTTGGGTAAAGGGCATAGAGCAACCGTTCTACATACTATGTATGGAGAAACTTTATGCGAAAATACTTTGATAGCCGTAGAACGGTCGCTACAAAGCCTTCTTTATGAAAAAGAGCAGATTATTTGTCTTTGAGCAAGACCACCACCGAGCAATCTTCCTCACGGATATTGCAGATAATGAACTCGTTGGGATCGGCGTTCTCGTTGTGCAAGAATGTTGCATCGTTGCCGTCTGCCGAATGGGACTGCATCAGTAGTTCGTAGTCCTTATCTTTTGCCAACTTCTGAATGTCATTGTAAAGTACCTGCTTCTTGTCGCCTTTGGCAGTAATG
>CADBYS010000041.1 GCA_902798965.1 uncultured Bacteroidales bacterium
GGCAGTGACGATTTGGTCATCACACTCTGCACTTGCTTCTCGGAAATAAGTATTTCACTCATATTATTCTTTTGATAATCACGACAAGTTCAATTACCAATTCAGCGGCTCATTCAGGATATTACCATCCGTCATGGGGCTGTCTGCATCGGTGAACGCATTCGCTTTGTACTGGATGCAAAGCATAGTCAGGTTCTCTTTGCCGGTGTTCTTCAACGCACGTTTGCCTTCCGGTGCCACACGTACCACAGCTCCCTCCTTAACAGGGAATTGCTCGCCGTCTACTTGGTACGTACCTTCGCCACGAAGAATGAAATACAACTCCTCGTGCGTTTTGTGCGTGTGAAGGAAACCGCTGTCTTGTCCGGGAACAAGTGTCTGGTAAGACAACTCTGCTCCGGTAGCACCCAAAGCCTGGCCTAAAAAGACTTTGCCTTTGAGGGTGAAACACCCAAAGCCTGGCCTAAAAAGACTTTGCCTTTGAGGGTGAAACAGAAGTTTCTATACATGTAACAAATCATGTGCCAAAGACGCTACTGCCCTTATTTTGTTATCTCCTCAAAATGCTCCAGAGCCCAGCCGATAAGGGCGGAGACATGGGGCATAAGGGACTGACCGCGGGCGGTGAGGCTGTACTCAACTCTCGGCGGCACTTCGGGATAACCCTTTCTAATGCGACTGCAAATTTACAGCTTTTTGGGCAATTATGCAAATAAAAGAGAGATTTTTTTAGAAAAAGTGGCACAAAAAAACAAAGTCCGGCTTCCCAGTCGGACTTTTGCTTCGTTTCCATAGAAGGAAACTATCTACTTACTCACTTATTTATATAAATAGCGCTTGATAGAGCGCTTTGGCGTTTTCTCGAACTCCTTGAACATAAATTCGTAGTTCACGATATGGCTATAAGGCGGTAATTGCCGATTGACATCATCCACTGCCTGCAAAACCGCTTCTTGAAGATTCATGCCTTCCTCCCGCATCTGTTCCACATGCTCGTCGGTCAGATAGATGAGTGCGTGGAGTTTGTTGTCGCGGCTCACCACCAGTGCTTCGTCTATCGCCGGCTGGGCATTCAGCAGTGACTCAATCTCCTCGGGATAGATATTCTGACCGGAAGGTCCGAGAATCATCGTTTTGCACCGCCCGCGCAGGAAGATATTCCATTCTGCATCTATCGTACCCATATCGCCCGTGCGCATCCAACCGTCGGCGGTAAAAGCCTCTCGCGTTGCTTCAGGATTCTTATAATAGCCCAACATGACATGGTCTCCGCGGAGCAAAATCTCTCCGGGAACAGTAGCCGGGTCGGACGAGTCTATGCGTATCTCCATCCGATCGACGAGTCGTCCGCAGCTGTGCGCCTTGAACTGCTGCCACGGCACATACGAAACGAGCGGTCCGCACTCTGTCATACCATAACCTGACAGATAGGGAAAACGGATGTCCATAAGGCATTTCTCCACTTCGGGATTGAGGGCCGCTCCACCGGAGATGAGGCTTTTGAGTTTGCCGCCGAAAGCGTCCATCAGTCCCTGACGAATACGGTTTCGGACAAGCCTGCCTGCAATGGGTGTATTCCATAGCAACCGGACAATCGGTTTGCTGACAACAGGACGAATCTTCTTCTCATAAATCTTTTCCAAGACCATGGGCACGACGAGAATAATTAGCGGTTGACATTCGCGGAATGCCTTCATCAGCGTCGGCGTAGTCAGGCGTGTCACAAAATATACATGCGATCCTCCGGCTATCTGGTAAATCAACTCTATCATCATACCGAACATGTGCGCCAGAGGCAGCATGGAAACGAGATTGACACCGGGGTGACATTCCATGTTATCTATTGAATACTGCACGTTGGAAGACAAGGCACGATAAGAAAGCATAACACCTTTGGGGTTTCCTGTTGTGCCGGACGAGTAGTTAATCAAAGCGAGGTCGTCAAGATTGTCTTCGCGGTAGTGCACATCTTCCGGTCGGAAGCCTTTCGGGTAGCGTTCCTTAAAAGAGGTATTCAGCTGCTCATATTCCCTGCGATAAGCAGGATCGGCAGTATAGACCGGATGAAAATCCACCGTAGAAATCACGGCTTTGAGAGCCGGCATATTAGCCGGGTTGACTTTCTGCTCCACCGCCGGACCGACAAACAGCACTTGTGCGTCGGAATGGTTGACCAGCCGCTCAATATCTGCTCCCGTGAAATCCGGCAGAATACTGACGGCGACCGCCCCATAGGAGAAAGCACTCATTAGCGCGATTGCCCAACGAGCGGAGTTAGCCCCGCAGAGCGCAATCTTATCCCCCTCATGAAGCCCGAGTTGCTCATAAAAAAGATGCAACCGCGCCATTTCGGTTGCCATCGCACCGTATGTGTAAGTGAACAATTCCCCGTAGTTGGTCAATGCGGGATTGTTCCAACCCTCCCGGATAGAGCGGTTGATGTACGAAAACATGTGTTTGGTTGGTATTGCCATAGTATGATTCGAGATTGATTACTATGCCTTCATAACGGCGGTACAGGATAGCTGACCGTCTGCTGTTTTGAGGATATAACAGACCTGCCTGTCCGTAGCCTCGGCTTCCACGGTAATCGTGTCCTCGGGACCTAATTCATGTGCATACCGCAAGTCTATCTGTATCGGCGCAACGCCGGTTAGCACATCGCAGGCATTGAGCATGAACTGCAGGTATTTGGCGGAATTGCAGTGGTTGTTCAGGTCAAGGTCGGTATAATGAATCTTATGCGTCAGGCAGTGCGTGACGCGCTCTATCGCTGTGGGATGCCGTAAACGGGCGAGCGAGACCGTCCGGTCGGAAGTATGGTTCATCCATAGATAGCTGTCCGCAAACGGTAAAGCAGCAATACCGCGCGTCTGCAAGTCAATGATTGTCCATATGCCGGTTGCTTGACCTATAGGCTGCAACCCGCCTGCATGTTCTATTGACAACTCGTACGCGCGAAAGACCATGTTATGCGCTACGGTGGTTGGCCATGTCTGTATTACCAAGGTGTCGTGATAGAGCGGCAGACGGTCTATCTGAACCGCAAAGCGTTCCAAGACCCATCCGGCTCCGTACGCCTTGCGCATGAATTCAACACCGGTTCCCAACTCGTCCTCGCCTTGAGCACTCGCATGAAGCATATAGTTCAGCAAATCCGGCAGACGCAAGTGCAGCGAAGCATCTACATCTGCTATTTCCACATAGTGTTTGTATTGAGTAATGGGCTCCATTTTACATCCGAAATCAAATCGGGTGCAAAGGTACAAAATCTTTTGGAATAGTCCAAATCTATTTAAAACATGGAAAATGTTTGTTGTGATTTGGATAACTATTTATTGTTGCGGAATTGGGCAGGTGAAAGACCTGTCTGCTTGCGGAAGAACTTGCAGAAAGCAGCCTCCGTGGCAAACTGCAAGCGGTATGCTATTTGCTTGATATTGAAGTCGGTGGAGAGTAGCAAGCGTTTGCTTTCCTTGCACAAGATATCTTGAATCATCGCTTGCGGCGACTTGCCGATACAAGTGCGGCAGACTTGGTTCAGATAGGCGGAGGAAATCTGTAATTGTGCGGCGTACCAACTCACTTGCCGCTGTGTACCGCCGTTCTCATCCAGCAGTTTCAGAAAGGCCACATACAGTTGATTCATCCGGGACGAGACGATGGTATGAGAATCCCCGAAAGGACGCATTACCTCGTCCACCCACGATAATAATTCGTAAATAATCGATTGTCCTTGCAGGAAGGCAACGCGCCGGCGGTAACGTCCTGTCTCCTCCGAGTAAAGCGGCACAAGACCACGGTATGCTGTGATGAGTTTTAATTGCCGTGGCGAGAGATGGATAATAGGATGCCGCAGGATAAAATGCAGTTTCTCAATCCAGTCGTCTTCATCGCGCAGACAAGCGTACAATATGTCTTCTACTTTCTTTCCGTCCAGCGCAAAGATCACACAGCGGTAGTCCGGCGACTGCGAGAGAACCCGCGGCAAACGGTTGGCAGGGCTGAAAAGCAGGTCGTTTGGTTGCATGGAATATGTGGTTCCGGCATACTCAAAAGTGATCTCTCCAGCAAGACATTGCCACATATACGACCGCCCGAACGCCGAACCGTTTTCTAACAGAAGGTCATTCAGGTCACTGGTCACCACTATGTCCTTAAATCGTTTTATATCCATCGCTTGCGTAATTCCCGAAACTTGGCACAAAGTTACTACTTTTTTTCGAAATGGGCAAATTTTTTTACATAAATTTGCCATTTGCAGGATTTTTAACTGACTTTCGAAGGGTTCACCTATAACAACTTTCACCCGCGTTAGGATTTAGAAGGGCGCAGCTGCTTGGTCAGGGCGAACAAACGTAGCAGAAAGTGGTAGACCGTAGGTAAGTATAAAAGAAAAACCGCCGACTCGTCACGAGTCAGCGGTCGCATGAAGTTACAATTAAGAGCCATCAGTTCGACACCGAACCATCTTGCTCCTCTTTGATGCGTTTTTCAAAATAATTATCATTGTCCCAGACACTCCTATATGCTGAAACAAACTCATCATAGTAATGCGCTTTTAGATATGCCATCTGATACGCATACCAAGTGTAGCAAACTTCATGAGCTTTGAGGAAATTGTAGCGATAGTCTATCGTTATAAGTCTCCAGACCTTAGATAGTTCATCTTCCTTATAACCATTCTTGATACCACCACTCATAAACTTATTCTTCAACTCATCTTCGATTACTGATACTCTATTACGGGAAAAAGCCTTACGTAATACATTGCTCTCGGCTGGCGTGAAGTTTGCAAGTCTCTGGCAAAGCAACATGACTTGCTCTTGGTATGCGATAATGCCATAAGTCTCTTTAAGACATTCATCCATTACGGGAATCCCATAACCTATAGGCTCACTACCGTGTTTGCGGGCAATATAATGCGATATGTATTCCATAGATCCAGGTCGATACATGCCATTAAGCGCAACGAGTTCTTCAAAGGAGTTAAGATGAAGTTCACGCAAGTATCTGCGCATTCCCTCCGATTCAAATTGGGAAATTCCAATAGTCCTACCATCCCTGAACAACTCGAACGTCAAACTGTCATCTTTAGGAATGTTGTTTATATCCAAGTCTATCCCATGCACTTGCTTAATGTTCTTCAAACACTCTTTCATCAACTGTAAGGCATATAGTTCTACGATGTCAAACTTAATAAGACCAACAGATTCAACTTGGTTTCCCTCATATCCGGTAACAACACATCTGTTTGACTTACTACTCTCCACCGAACTCAACGGCAGGACTTTTGGTAACTCATCACCGCACAGTGCAAGTGCATAGGTATAGCATTTAGCACGGCATATCACGTCCTGCAAATGCCTTGCATATTTGAGCATATTCAATTCGCTTGCAGATATAGACTGACGTTCTCTCATCACCTTTTCCAAAACATAGGACATACCTCCATTTCTGACATTCGAGCGCAAACCAAACTTTATGTCCAATTCCTTGAAACGACTATCAGGAATACGCATTACATGAGCTACCTTTGGCAGGAACCTCATCGTGTCTCTCATCCTCTCGAAGCCGAGAACCAGAGCGACATTAGCTATTCCATATTTTTGTGCGAGATAGGCATTCAATTTCTCACGCCCGCCTTCTTCGACATCAATATCAATCTTGGGCAATTCATCTGCACCAGAGTAGAACCGTTCAAAAAGTAAGCCATATTCAAGCGGGTCAACGTCGGTTATCTTGAGACAGTAATTTACGAGCGAACCCGCTGCCGAACTACGTCCAGGACCAACAATGATATCCATCTCACGTGCAACATTCACCAAGTCGGCAATGATTAGGAGATAAGTAACTGCATCTTTATTAGCACACAAGGCTTTGAGTTCAGTTTCTGCCCGCTGCGTGAAAATGGGAGAATGAACGAAGTTTTCTCCATAGCGCTCCAAGCCACCTTGCATTACCTGTTGGCGCAAATAGTCTTCTGGTGCTACAGGAAGTTCCAACTTCGGCAAAATGGGAGCACGGTCTATGTCATAGAGTTCAACCTTATCGACAATCTCCTGTGTGTTGGCAAGTGCTTCCGGAATATCGCTGAAGATTTCGGTCATCTCTTTAGGCGTCTTGATCCATTCCTGTTTAGAATAGCGAAGCCTATCCTTATCGGCAATGCACTTGTCGGTGTTCATACACAGTAAACAATCATGCGCATCAGCTTCCTCGGCGTTAACGAAATGGCTATCGTTGGAGCAGATGAGTTTCACTCCATACTCGTGCGCCAAATCAATCAGCACCGGATTGATAGCAGACTGCAACTCATACGTATGCCGGTTTGCTCCATGGCGAAGAGTCCGATGGCGTTGCAATTCGATATAATAATCCGCGCCAAACAGGTTCTTGAACCATTCAAGCGTTTTGCGCGCTTCGCTCATGTCACCGGATTGCAAGCCTGCGAGCACCTTTTGAGGCAGTTCGCCTCCAATGCAACCGGAGCAACAAATAAGACCTTCGTGGTACTGTTGCAGCAGTTCGTGATCAATGCGAGGAACGACGAAGAAGGAATCTGCCTTGTTGCTCTCCGAGACAAGGCGGCAAAGGTTCCGATAGCCGGTCTTGTTCTTGGCTAACAAGATAAGATGCCAACCTCCGCGGTCAAGCACTCGCGTACGACCTTCGGGAGTTACTTCCTCTTCCTGCGACATGGAATGACGCCCACGACGAGCGCAGTAGGCTTCTACTCCCACAATAGGAATAAAGGGCTTAACGCTTGTCTGACGGCGGTCCTCATTGATAAACTTGCAATAGTCGAGCAGCTCCTTAATGCCGTACATATTGCCATGATCAGTAAGTGCAACCGCGTTCATTCCGGATGCAATACATTTGTCCACGATGTCGTGAACTGTAGCCATCCCGTCCAAGAGAGAGTAGCAGGAATGGACATGTAAGTGTGTGAAGTTCATATGATATATAATTTGTTGTGCTTTAATATAACCGATTTCAAACTGTTTTTGAATTCGCGCAGACGCAACGCGCAAATTCTTCGAAGTATTGATGATGTGTCTTATCTCATCTCCGTGCTCTGCAATTATCTTTTCCATATCATTTGCTTTCTATAAGGTTATACTTCATGTCAAGATACTCTGCAAGACCTTCCGGCATCTGCGCCTGCAGCTCTTTGAATAACTCCGGATAGGTGTGCAAGATAGAGTAAGGCAAAAATTCCTCCTCAATAGCGGCACGCAAATGGTCGAAGAGGAAGTAACCTAACATGCACGGATAGGTTTTGTACGAAGCATAAACATTGCCGTACATCTCTTTTACTTGCTCCGGATGGATGTAGAGCAGGTTCGTAAAATACATGTCAGTGTCTGCGCAGATCTTCTCCATGACCTCCTGCTCGATGAACGGATTGTGAGCCTTGAACCATGCCAGAGCATCCGCGTCATACTTGATGTTGGAAATGCCGAGGAGATGGCAAACATTCTGCTTGATGCCTGCGAAATAGCCATGCTTCTTCCCGTTGTAGCGGAGAGCCAACTGGAGGAAAGTCGTATTGAACGGATTTCCGGAGTAATAACAACGGGGCACGAAATACGCGTCTGCAAACTCGGCAGCTTGGCGGTGGGTGTGCTCGGTGTACTTGCTCTCGATGCAGAGCATGGTCAGACAATCATCGCTGACGAGAACGACGTCCATGTTAGAGGGGCTGTTGTTTCGGCTGCCGTCGGAGTTCTTGGCGAGCACGGGGAACTTGACTTCGAAATACACCTTGTCGAAGGTAGTGCCATGCCACGTGAGCGGATGCTCCGGACTTACCCAGTGGAAGAAATTGTACGCGAGCATTGACGATGACAGTGCCGACTTTGCATGAGCAAGGCGGCTCACGCCGTTACGGTCGGTGTAGTCTTCGAGTTCATGCCCGTCACCAGCTGCGAACATGTCATAAAACTTGCCTCCTTTTAGGATGGCTTCACGAGCAGCAGGAAATACATTCTCTTCATACGATGCAAAGTACCCTGATTTCGGGGCAGCGGAAGTCTGGAAATTTGCTACTTTCTGAAGGCGACATTTCGGCTCGTTTTTAGTGTTCAAAAGTTTAATTTTTCTCATGATTTTAATGGGTTGAATTTTTTTCCAAACTCTAATACGAAATTCTCAACCTTCTACGCCCCTAAAAATCGCCAATTCTTAAAAACTGACAATTTAATCTTAATAATTGAAAATAGATTTTTTTCT
>CADBYS010000042.1:0-1731 GCA_902798965.1 uncultured Bacteroidales bacterium
AGTGCTGTCCTGTGGGGATGTCATAGAAGAATTCCTTCATGGCCATTTCGTTCACTTCGCCGTCCTTGGTGAGATAATAGCCGCTGTCCCTGAGTTTAAAGGAATCAAAAGGCAGTTGATATACCACATCATCAATCTTTAACTTGAAACTCAAAAGGGGTTCATTTTCAATACTTTCTTCCTCTGATGATTCTTCATTGGAATTTTTTTCCTCTGATGATTCGGCATCAGATTTTTCTTCCTCTGATGATCCCTCATCGGAATTTTCTTCTGATGATTCAGCATCGGATTTTTCATCAACGGACTTTTCATCAGCAGATTTTTCGCCGGTCGATTTCTCGTCAGCGGATTTTCCATCAGCAGATTTCTCACTAACAGATTTTTCGTCATCGGATTTTTCCTGTGATCCCTGTATTTCAGACGAGACCACGCTTGATTCAGGCACAGATGAAACGGATGAATTCAAAAATGCTCTTTCATATCTGAGAATGATTGCATATAAAGACGATTTGTCGTTCAGAAGGATCGTCAATGTTCCCAAGCGAAACCTCGGAGAAAGACGAATCAAGTTCTTGGAGGAGTTCGCTGCCGAGCATAACTGTCCTCTGTATGATGCTCTTATGTATACCATAGAGGATGATATTTTCAAACGCACTAAGGCGCCGCAATTCATAAAGCTGATTGAATCATTTTCCGCGAATTATGCTGACAGACCAATCTCAGAGCTGTTGGCGGATATCCTCGATAAGAGTGGATATGAAGAAGCGCTCCGTACCGAGGGCAGTCAGGAACGCCTTGATAACATCGCGGAGCTGAAGCAGTCGGTATATGACTATGAAAGAACCTGCGGTGAGGAGAGTATGCTGGAGCATTACCTTACCCATATTGCTCTCTACACAAATACGGATACGGAAGTCAAGGGCGACAAGGTCAAACTGATGACCGTACATGCCGCAAAAGGATTGGAGTTCCCGTATGTGTTCCTCTGTTCTCTGAGCGAGGGGATATTCCCTTCAAAAAAGACAAATACTATGGAGAAGATGGAAGAAGAGCGCAGGCTTGCTTTTGTTGCTATGACCAGAGCTGAAAAGCGCTTATATCTCTCCGAGGCAGAAGGACGAAATCTCGATGGGTCTCCGAGATTCCCTTCGAGATTTGTGCTGGATATTGACGACTCGTTATTAGAACATACCAATAAGCCGGATGATTGTCTGATAAGAGACGCGAAAGATTATATAGAATGGACCGTCAAATATATGCCGGAAAATCTTGATAATATTATACTGCCCGCAGGTCAGAGAGTACGACACGCTGTATTCGGCGAAGGAACCGTCATGGATGTTGATAACAATAAGGGCGCTCATATTATCAAATTTGATGCTATGGATACTCCGCGGACAATATCTTTTAAAGTGAAAATTGAAAAATTGTAAGCCGGAAAAGGCAAAAAACAGCGTACAGGTTACGGAGATACATAACCTGCACGCTGTTTTTTGCTTACCTATTTCCGATATAATGCTCGGTATCTGTCAGTATGACATTTTCAGCGCCTGAATGCGCGGCGATTCTTCCGTATGTATTTACATAACAGAGTGCTTTGCCGGGGAGCACTACGATTAAGTCCGACGGATGCTTAGAGGTGGGCTTTTCTCCTCCAAAGGTGTATCCTTCATGTTCCGCCCACTCATAAAACTTCATGCAGACCTCGTCGTTTTCCATTCTGACATAGAT
>CADBYS010000042.1:1741-8859 GCA_902798965.1 uncultured Bacteroidales bacterium
TATATACAGCACACCCATCATTCAAGCATTACCACCTTGCCCGCGGGCAGGTTGGTGTACGGTCAACGAGCTTGTCTCTCGCGTACTCTTTATAGGTTGATTTTATTATATTACTCTTTTTGTTAATTGTCAAACACAATTATGGGTTGCATCTTTTACAAGGTGCATACCCCATAGAAATTACTTCATCGCGGTTACCCGAAAATTCCTGTTTGTTTTTTTCACTCATACTTGATACGGAGCTACAGGAGGGGTAGTGGAATTTTTTTGTGTTAGTATTGAGTATATATGTTCCACCGCTATTGTTTTGGCTGTTGTCTGAATCAACAATGCTTTCCGCATTTGGCTCCTCATCTGAAGAATCCGAAGCGGAATTTGTAGATGTATGTATTCATAATTGTTTATGTCAGCACCGCCGACAATAACACAACGTTTCATTATAGAATATCCACCATTTCGTTATTAAGTGCCTTGTTCATACTTCTGACCGCGCAGAACTTACCGCACATAGAACAGGTATCTTCGTGCTCGGGCTTGCGCTTGTCACGGATGCACTTTGCCGTTTCAGGATCAAGAGCACATTCCCATTGAGCCTCCCAATCGAGTGCTCTTCTTGCGTCTCCCATGCGGTCATCAATATCTCTTGCGTGAGGGATCTTCTTTGCAATGTCGGCTGCGTGAGCTGCGATTTTTGATGCGATAATACCTTGCTTTACGTCATCCACGTTGGGAAGTGCCAGATGCTCGGCAGGGGTTACGTAGCAAAGGAAAGCAGCTCCGCTTGCGGCGGCAATGGCCCCGCCGATGGCAGAGGTGATGTGGTCATAACCGGGAGCGATATCCGTAACAATGGGGCCGAGCACGTAGAAGGGTGCACCCATGCAGATGGTCTGCTGCATCTTCATATTCGCTTCGATCTGGTCCATAGGCATATGTCCGGGACCTTCTACCATCACCTGAACGTCCTTTTCCCAAGCACGCTTGGTCAACTCCCCAAGGCGTACAAGCTCCTCGATCTGGCAGACGTCGCTTCCGTCGGCAAGGCAACCGGGACGACAAGCATCGCCGAGAGAGATGGTCACGTCGTACTCACGGCAAATCTCAAGGATCTCATCGTAGTATTCGTAGAAGGGATTCTCTTCGCCGGTCATACACATCCAGGCAAAGACAAGCGAACCGCCACGGGAAACGATGTTCATTTTTCTCTTGTGCTTACGGATCTGATCAATGGTTTTGCGGGTAATGCCGCAATGGAGGGTTACAAAGTCAACGCCATCTTCTGCGTGAAGTCTTACTACGTCGATAAAATCCTTTGCGGTAAGGGTTGCAAGATCTCTCTGATAGTGAATAACGCTATCGTATACGGGAACCGTACCAATCATAGCAGGACATTCGCTGGTTAGCTTTCTGCGGAAGGGCTGAGTGTTGCCGTGGCTGGACAAATCCATAATTGCCTCAGCACCCAAATTAACGGCTGCCATAACCTTTTCCATCTCAATATCGTAATCCTTGCAGTCTCTCGATACGCCAAGGTTGACGTTGATCTTGGTGCGAAGCATAGAGCCGACGCCGTTGGGATCAATGCAAGTATGTAATTTATTTGCACAAATAGCAACCTGTCCTTTGGCAACAAGGTCACGGATTTCTTCCTCAGTTCTGTATTCTTTTGCAGCAACTGCCTTCATTTCAGGGGTAATGATGCCTTGTCTTGCGGCATCCATTTGTGTTGTATAATTTCTCATTGTTTTTGGTTCCTTTCAAGCACATTTTATTTAGAAAACTTACCGGTCAGATCAAAAGCATGGTTCATAGGTCCGGATCCTTGCCCCAGATCGAGCATATCGGCAAGTGCAAGAGAGATATATTCTTTCGCTCTCTGTACAGACGCTCCAAGATCATAGCCTTTTGCGAGGTTGGAGGCAATTGCAGATGACAAAGTACACCCCGTACCGTGTGTGTTCGGATTGTTGATGCGTTTGCCCTTAAACCAACGGTATGTACCATCTTGATACAAAAGGTCGTTGGCATCGTTAATACTATGACCGCCCTTGAGCAAAACAGCACAGTGATAGGTATCGCCGATCTTCTTTGCCGCTTCGACCATATTCTCTTCATCTCGGATGGACATAGCCGCCAGGACCTCTGCCTCGGGAATGTTGGGTGTCACAACGGTGGCAAGGGGTATCAGGTATTCCTTAAGGGTATCGATTGCATCCTCGCTGATGAGTCTTGCTCCGCTGGTTGCCACCATAACGGTATCCACAACGATATTCTCTGCCTTATGATATTTGAGTCTGTCAGCAATAGCTTGAATAAGCTCACTTGAAGATACCATACCGATCTTGACAGCATCGGGACGAATGTCCTCAAATACCGCGTCGATCTGCTGTGCTAAAAATTCGAGAGTCGCTTCCTGTACTCCTCTTACACCGGTCGTGTTCTGTGCCGTCAGTGCTGTGATCGCACTCATGGCATAAACACCATTCATCGTCATTGTTTTCAAATCTGCTTGAATACCGGCGCCTCCACTGCAGTCGCTTCCTGCAATGGTCAATGCTGTTTTCATTTTCATAAAAATACTCCTTTCATTTTTCAGCATCGTTTTGTATAGCGGCATAAGGTGGTGCCCCCAATCTGCCGCTTGTTTGTTATATGGTTTTCAATATAGAATCTGCAAAATCACGGATATAATAATCAGCAAGACTTTGCAGTTCATTCTGTCGGTTTTCGTGCCTGTCATAAACGCCAACAGTTGTAAATCCGTCTGCCTTTGCAGTCTTGAGCGCAAATAAAGCATCCTCAAAAATGCAGGTTTCTTCTTTAGTTGTACCAAAATGCTTCAATGCCTTTCGATAGATGATCGGCTTGTCCTTGCCGAAACCAACCTCAGCGCAGGTGAATATCTCGGAGAAGTAATGACGGATACCAAGTCGTTCCAACGTTTCTTCCACAA
Source organism: uncultured Bacteroidales bacterium (assembly GCA_902798965.1). GTDB lineage: Bacteria > Bacteroidota > Bacteroidia > Bacteroidales > Paludibacteraceae > Colicola. The sequence continues at coordinate 4,695 of CADBYS010000042.1, forward strand.
GATATCTGTCTGTCACCGTGGCAACGCACATCTTAACGCCGTTCTCCTTAAGCCAACGAAGATACTCCGCAATGCCAGGTTTGAGAGTGACCTTTGTTCTGTAGATTCCCTCAACCATAGCGTTGACGCTGTCCACAATTTCTTTGACAGAAAGTGTGACGCCGTAGTGCTCTCGGTAATATTCGGCTGCTTCCTCCAAGGTAAGCGTCATAAATGTCTCTTTCAGATCCTCATGCGGTTCTTTACCAAGTGTTCGCAGATAATCCTCGCCGATGGTTTCCCAGATAAACATGGAATCAAGAAGCGTTCCGTCAAGGTCAAAGACGGCTCCCTTTAGCATAAGCCAAGCTCCTGCGCTCTTGCTTTCAATTCCATCGCCGCCGTCTTGGGATCATCCGCTTTCATAATGGCTGACACTACACAAATTCCGGCAATGGGAATGCCTGCAAGCACGTCAATGTTATCCTTGTTGAGTCCGCCGATGGCATTCGCAGGAATCGGTACAGCATTGCAAATATCCCGCAGTGTATCGGTAGAAGTTAAAACGGTCTTTACTTTGGTCGTGGTAGGATAGATTGCTCCTACACCGAGATAATCAGCACCCTGTTCGTAGGCTTCCTTTGCCCAAGGAACTGTCTTTGCTGTTGCGCCTACGATCTTATCGTCGCCCATCAGTTTTCTTGCAGTTGCAATGGGCATATCTTCGGCTCCCACATGGACACCTTCTGCATCAATGGCAAGAGCAACGTCCACACGGTCGTCAATAATCAGCGGCACGTTGTAACGCTTTGCGATAGTGTGGACCTTCTCGGCAAGCTGGATATACTCTCGTGTGCTCTTATTTTTTTCACGAAGCTGAAGAAAGGTTGCACCGCCAATGAGCGCCTGTTCCACACGATAGAGGAATTCTTCCTCGGTGTAGTTCGTGCTGTCGGTGATAAAATATAAACTTGGATCAAACTTTTTCATTCTCTTTACCTCACACATATAGATAATCGTTCAAGACAGGCTGTAAGCCTTCCTCGGCAATATCCTTGTACATTTTATCAAGGCTGCGGTTATCGTCGATCTCGAACTGCTCGTCGCCCTGTACGTCGTCCGTTTCTTTACCCGTGTATTTGCTTTCGTGATCTCCGATGCCGGTGGAAACACCTGCGGAGACCTTTGTTGCCGCAATCTTTACAATGCCATTACGGAACTCGGCACTCTCACGGGAAGATACCGTAATACCAACGAAAGGCAAGAAAATACGGTAAGCACAAAGAACCTGACAAAGCTGCTTTTCATGAACGTCCAAGGGGTTGATCTTATCGTTATTGATAATAGGTCTGAGTCTTGGACAGGATAAGGACATTTCGGCGTGAGGATATTTCCTCTGCAAGTAATAGACGTGCAACGCACTTGCCAAAGCATCCTTACGGAAGTCCGACAGACCAAGGAGTGCCGAAAATGCAACACCACGCATACCGCCGCGAAGCGCACGTTCCTGTGCATCAAAGCGGTACGGCCAAACACGCTTGTGACCGAGCAAGTGAAGCTGTTCGTACTTATCGGTATCGTAGGTTTCTTGGAACACCGTTACATAGTCCGCACCGCATTCGTGGAGATAGTTGTATTCATCGGTATTAACGGGATAGATTTCAAGCCCGACCATACGGAAATATTTTCTTGCCAGCTTGCAGGCTTCACCGATATATTCCACATTGCTCTGTCCTCTGCTTTCACCGGTAAGGATTAGAATTTCCTCCATACCGCTGTCGGCAATGACCTTCATTTCTTTTTCGATCTGCTCCATAGAAAGCTTCATACGCTTAATGTGGTTGTAGCAATTAAAACCACAATATACACAATAATTCTCGCAGTAATTAGCTATGTAAAGAGGGGTAAACAAATAGACGGTGTTACCGAAGTGCTTACTTGTTTCAAGTCTTGCACGCTGAGCCATCTGTTCAAGGAACGGCTCTGCCGCAGGAGAAAGCAGTGCCTTAAAATCTTCAACAGTGCAATTGTCGTGCTCCAAAGCCGCCTTTACATCAGCGGCGGTGTATTTTGAATAATCATAGGAGTTCATCTGTGCCATCACATTTGCACACACATCCGATTCGATCACTTCCATCCCCGGCAGATATTCCATATGGTTCTTTCGGGAGGATGGATCGGTTTCAAGACGATGCTTCTTCGCAAGTGCTTCCGGCGATAAATGCTCCGAATCTACAAAAAATTGATTTTCCATAGTTTTCACCTTAATCTCTGAGGAAACCTGTTAGCGGATCGGATGCAGAAGCTCCACGTGTCAGCACTCTGCCAAGTCCTGCAAGGTAAGCTTTACGTCCTGCTTCAATGGCATTCTTGAATGCAGATGCCATCATAGGAAGGTCACCTGCAGTTGCAAGAGCGGTGTTCGCCATAATAGCAGCGGCGCCCATTTCCATTGCTTCGCAAGCCTGAGAAGGTCTGCCGATACCGGCATCTACAATTATAGGCAGGTCGATCTCATCAATCAAAATCTGAATGAATTCTTTTGTGGCAAGACCTTTGTTAGACCCGATAGGAGAAGCCAATGGCATAACGGAAGCTGCACCGGCGTTTACAAGGTCACGAGCTACATTCAAGTCGGGATACATATAAGGCATAACCACAAAGCCTTCTTTGGCAAGAATCTCGGTCGCCTTGATAGTTTCTTGATTATCGGGGAACAGATACTTGGAATCACGCATAATTTCAATTTTTACGAAATTGCCGCAGCCAAGTTCTCTTGCAAGACGAGCTATACGAACAGCTTCTTCTGCATTTCTTGCACCACTAGTGTTAGGAAGCAAAGTAATTCCTTCAGGAATGTAGTCGAGGATACTTTCCTGCTCCTTGGTATTTGCACGGCGAACAGCAAGGGTGATGATCTCTGCTCCTGCATCCTTCACTGCTGCTTCAATCAGTTTCATCGAATACTTACCGGAGCCGAGAATAAAACGGGAGTTAAATTCGTGTCCGCCAATAATCAGTTTATCGTTATTCATTTTTGTTTCCTTCTTTCATTAAGTTTCAAATTGTTCTGCTAAGATTCTGAGTACAGTATGGGCTTGATGAGCTGCACAGAGCATTACACGGGAAGATACGAGACCGTCTTCCGATTGCACGTCACTTTTCTCGTCGCCACATAGATAAAACTTGCTTGTGATTTTTCTCGTCCTGATAGAATTAGCACTACCGAAACCTGCCATACCCGATGCCGCAACAAGATATTTGTCGGGCATTTCTTCAAGGACAAGATTGGTAAGCATTGCTTTGCACTCTGCATCATCAAAGGCTTCGCAGATAATATCTGCACCTTGCAACAAATGGGTGGCATTTTCTTCTTTTACACAGATAGTATGCGTTTCAAGAGTAACATACGGAGCGATCTCTAAAAGATTATCCCGCAAGGCATCCGTCTTGTTCATCCCAAGCTGATTCGCTTTATACTGCTGTCGGTGCAAATTGGTAATATCCACACGATCAAAGTCAATAAGAATCAGTTTTCCAATACCCGCACGGGCAAGAGAAATAGCGACATTAGAGCCGAGACCGCCAAGACCGCAAATGGCAACCGTTACCGATGAGAACTTCGTTTGCAGCTTCTCGCCGTGTCGCTCGGCTAAAGCTTTATTCCATTCTTCTTTCGTTGGGATCAGATTAACCACCCCCCACAAAGCTGACAACCTCTACGCTGTCGCCGTCCTGCAATACGGTTTCGCCATACTGCGATTTGGGAACGATATCTCCGTTTCGCTCTACTGCGATTCGCTTGGGATCGTAGTTTGTAGTTGCAAGGTATTCCGCTACTGTCTTACCTGCAATATTCAGTTCTTCGCCGTTGATCTTTACCATAAAAACACCTCCAAAAACAACAAAAAAGGAAGCTACCGGTTTGGTAACTTCCTTAATGTACTTCGTTATTCCTAATATCCTTGTATCAGGCATCCCTACGTTGGCATTATCCAAATCAGGTTCTCGGTCGAAGGTCACACCTTCCTCTCAGCCCGTAATACAAGCTCCCGTTTATTTAATTGTTTTATTTATTATACATCACTTCGTAAAAATATACAAGTCTTTTTGGTGAAAAAAGTTTGAACAATTGAAATTATCCCTCGTAAGGACGAATGCGAAGTGTTGCACCAACAGATTCACA
>CADBYS010000043.1 GCA_902798965.1 uncultured Bacteroidales bacterium
TGCCAAGCTAAAGGCACTTCCTTTACATTGTGCTTGCAACCCAAGTACGGATTGTGTAAGACTGCTGACTCATAACAAGCCGGCAGTTTTCTTTTATACCTACCTACGGTCTACCTCTTTCTGTCTCGTTTGTTCGCCCAGACCGCGATGTGGCGATTACACCGAGGTTGATGCGCACATCTTCCGGAATTAAAGCAAGGGCAGCGCAAGCTGTTCTTTGACTCTCTTTTGTCTCCTATTAGTTACATTTTGGGGGCAAAACGCAGTTTATTTTCATTTTCTTGCAGAATTATTTGCATATATCAATAAAAAGTAGTACCTTTGCAGCGAAATGAAAAGTTGAATAAATCATTTCAAAATGGATAGCACGCAAAAGAACATAAAAAGCAGGATTGTAAAGAGTGGAAGGGGGCGTTGTATCTTCTCTCAGGACTTTGCACAGTACGGCACACAAAATGCCGTACGGCTGGCATTTTTCCGGTTGGTTCAAGAAGGACTAATCATTCGTGTTGCACAGGGAATATATTGGTATCCGAAAATAGACAAAGAGCTTGGGCTTGGCGTGCTCTTTCCTGATACCGATACAATAGCGTACGCCGTTGCGGCTCGTGACAACGCGCATATCGTTCCGGATGCGAATGCAGCTCTGAACATGCTTGGTTTCTCCACCCAAGTTCCTGCCAACACGGTCTATCTGACCAGCGGCGTCGGAAGGCGTATCAACTTGCAAATCGGGAAAGGTAACAGTATTCTCTTCAAGCACACGTCCAACGGAAGCTTGTTTGCTTATAAATCCAAGTTGATGCTTCTGTTGGTACTCTCTATCCGTGAGATAGGACCGAACTTGCGCGACGATGAGAAAGAACTTATCCGCAAGCATCTTTGTCATATCAGCGAGAAAGATTACAAACACGATATCCAGTTTGTGCCCGGATGGATACGCGATATATTTATCAAGTTATGAAATATACAGATTTAACAGAAGTTCAGCAGCAGGAACTTCTCATGCAAGTTCAACAAAGCATAATATTAACCAATAAATTTTACATTCTTATGAAAGAGCAAGTATTGAATGCCATGCGTGCAGCAGGCAAGCCGGTATCGGCAGGTGAAGTAGCCAAGTCCTTGAATGCAGACCGCAAAGAGGTGGACAAAGCCTTTGCAGACCTCAAGAAAGAAGGCGCCATCGTGTCGCCTGTTCGTTGCAAATGGACCGTAGCATGACAATAGACCAATTTCGTGAACGGATGGCAACCGGCGAGCCGATAATAGGCGGCTCGGACTTGCACATGGAGTTCCATAAATACTCGCAGGAAGCCCTGCGTATTACCGCCGAAATCAACGGCTCGTACCACACACCCGAAGAACTGCGAAGGTTGTTGAGCGAGTTATGGGCGATAGACGTGCCGGAGTCGTTTGGGATGTTTCCGCCGTTCTATACCGATTGCGGCAAGAACACGCATGTCGGTGAACGAGTGTTCATCAACATGGGCTATAAGTTCCAAGATCAAGGAGGAATCTTCATCGATGATGATGCCCTCATCGGGCATAACGCCACGCTCTGCACGCTCAATCATATTCCTGACCCGGCGCAACGGGCAGGTATGATTGCTAAACCGATACACATCGGCAAAAAAGTGTGGCTTGGTGCAAACGTGACCGTCCTGCAAGGTGTGACCATCGGAGAAAACGCGATTATTGCCGCCGGAGCAGTCGTCACCAAAGATGTCCCTGCCAATGCTATCGTTGGCGGTGTTCCGGCGAAAGTGATAAAGATGATTGACTGATGATACTAGAGGAAGCGATAATCGACGCGCAGCGGAGAAACTGCTTTAGCAGATATGCCATCATGTCGGATGGTCATGGAATGAGAGTGGAAGCAAGCAGGATCTGCGTAATGTTATAGAGTATGGATATGACTTTTGAACAGATATATAATCAAATGGTGTGGACGCGGAATCCGGAGAAGGTCGAGGTAAAAGGTGAAGTGATTGTCGTCACCACCAAACCGCACACGGATCTCTGGCAACGGACGTATTACCATTTCCGTAATGACAACGCGCCTGTTCTGCAGATGAAGACAAACGAGCGGTTCTTCTCGTTTGTTGTCAAGACCGATTTCTCGCAGAGTCATCATCGGTTTGACCAGTGCGGCATAGTGATGTACTTGGATAGCGAGAACTGGCTCAAAGCGTCTGTAGAGTACGAGAATGAGCAGTTCCAACACCTCGGCTCAGTGGTCACTAATGGCGGCTACTCGGACTGGGCTACGACCGCTATTCCTGCGGAGGTGAAAACCATGTGGTATCGCTTCTCGCGGAGAGAGGACGACTATTGTATTGAGTGCTCCCCCGATGGTGTACATTTCAGTCAGATGCGTATCTGCCACATGCATGCGGGAGCCGGAGAGATACGTTTTGGTATCTATGCCTGTTCGCCGGAGAACTCTTCCTTTACGGCTCTTTTCTCAGACATGAAGATAACCGCCTGTGCATGGCATGCCCATGACGGTCAGCAACCGGATTAACCATGCTACGCTACGAGATACATAGTTGCGAGCAGATGATAGAACTCATCCAGCAGCTCGGATTTCTGCCGCTTTTAGTAAGCGGCATATCCGGCTATTCGGCGGAAGAGATGGCAGATGAGGAATGTCGTTACGTCGTTTTTCCGGACGGCGGCTGGGATTGGCCGTTATGGAAATGGAAAGGCATCATTATTAACGAGAGCGATTGCGTCTATGGCAAGTTCTTCAACGGCAAGGCGGGTTTTATCAGCCGCTCGTGGTGGCGGCATTTCTGCAACTGGCGCCGCAGTCTCTATCACATGCCGGAGAGTGGTAGTATAGAAGGCATCATTTACCAGACGCTCTGCGAACAAGATAGTATCATCAATCGGGACTTGCGTGCGGTTTGTGGATTCTCCGGTCCGAAGATGCGGAGTAAGTTCGATGGCTATGTGACTCGCCTTCAGATGGCAACGCGCGTGGTGACGGAAGACTTCGTCTATCCGCGCGACAAGCATAATCGTGAATACGGCTGGGGATGGTCCTTACTCACCACTCCCGAACGGCTTTACGGCAAAGATGCATGTTCTGTTGATTGCTCACCGGAGGAATCGTATCAGTTGATGACCCAGCACTTGCATACCATCCTTCCGCACGCGACCGACAAACAGATAAGCAAACTATTGAGATAAGCATGACCAAAAGACAATATAATGGAGAAGTTAGAAGAACAGATACATAGCGACTTGCATCAGTTGTACCTCTTTGGCGCAGCTGTACAACTCAAGCGCATGGGCTATCACATGACGAGAATATAAAATATAGTGATTATACTATGACACGAAAAGAAACAATCATAGCAACAATCTTGCTAATCATTTTCGGAACAAGTATGCACTTCGTGCATCATGTACCGTTCTTCAATCATTTTCTGGGCTATATCTTTCCCGTGACGGAAAGTGTGATGGCGCACATGAAGATGGTGTTTTACCCGATGCTTTTACTGAGCATCTATCTGTGCATTTTGCACCGCGACATCCGCGAGATAGGCGCACCTATATTGGGCGCATTGGCCGTTATGCCGCTCATCGTAGCCGCATTCTTCAGTTATTGGGTCTTCGTGCGCCATGAGTTGATGCTTTTGGATATCGTTATCTATATCGCTTCGATGGTCGGCGCAGTACATCTTGCTAATCGTTGGCGGACATGTGCTGTTGTGCAACGCCTCTGGCCGTTATGGATAGTGCTCATCGTGCTGGCTATCATTGCTATCGGCGTGTTGACCTATCATGCACCTAACTGGATCATCTTCGCAGATTTAGGATAATATGAACTGAAGTATGACACCCAAACTATTCTTACATGAACACCTTTCAAAAGATATTAACTTTGTTCATAGGCATCGGCGCAGTAGTCGGTGCGGTAATGATGTGGGTTGACCCGACGGGAGTTGCATGGGGCGGAGAACCATTATTAGAATTGCTCCGCGCAAAGATGCCGTGGCCGGATGTGTTCTTTCGCAACTTTATTCCGTCCGGTATAGTACTATTGGCGGTAAACGGTCTTACGCAATTCGTAGCAGCTTATCTGCTTTTCAAAAACCATCCGCTGGCATATTGGGCAGTACTGGTTTGCGGTATTATCCTGATGCTTTGGATTGCGCTCGAATGTTGGATATGGGGCTTCAATCCTGTCGGTAATTTTTACTTCATCCTTGGCCTCGTCGAAACCATTTCAGCAGCAATTAGTTTGCATGGAAACAGATATTTAAAATAATGTCCGTTTTTTCATAGTGTATGTCGCCTGAAAGCAGTACCTTTGCGGCATCGAAACGTATAATAAAGATAGTATGGAACAGAAATTTTGCCAGAGCTGCGGAATGCCGCTCACAGAGCAAGTCCTCGGAACGAACGCCGACGGGAGTAAAAACGCGGATTACTGCATATATTGCTATAAGGACGGCAAGTTCTTGCAGGACTGCACAATGGACGAGATGATTGAGCATTGCGCTCAGTTTGCCAATGAAGTTAATAAAGGGTTGCAGCAGCCTATTACGAAAGAAGAGTACATCGGACAGATGAAGATGTACTTCCCGCATCTAAAGCGTTGGCGTAAGTCTCTTGCCATAAACAACGATGAGGCTATGCCTGAAAATCCGGCACTTTCTGGTGTAAAGGAATTGATAGCCACGATGGCCGACACGCTGCCAATCACCTATATCTCGTCAGTCGATGAAGAGGGATTCCCCTGCACCAAGGCCATGCTGTCACCACGAGTCCGCGAGAGCATCAAGACGTTCTATTTTACCACAAACACCTTCTCCCTCCGTGTGGCTCACTATAAGGCCAACCCCAAGGCCTCGATCTATTTCTGCGATGCCGAGGGCTTCAAGGGTATGATGCTGCGCGGCACGATGGAGGTACTGACGGATGCCAAGAGCAAGGAGATGATTTGGCGCGATGGCGACGAGCAGTACTACCCAAGTGGCGTTACCGACCCGAACTACTGCGTCTTGAAGTTCACCGCCACTGACGGCCGCTTCTACAGTGATTTCTATCCACGTAGTTTTGTGATTGAGTAAATGAAGAACAATAAAGCACTTGTCGTTATCGACATTCAGAATGATATTACCAAACACTACCGCGATATCATTGACAACATCAATGCCGCCATCGAATGGGCTGTGGATGAGGATATGCACGTGGTCTATATCAAACATAACAACATCACTGCTGCTACGCGAACTTTCAAGCCTGGCAGTAAGGGCGAGGAACTAGTGCCTGAGATGAAGGTCGTGTCAGACAACATCTTCGTGAAGACGAAAAGCAATTCCCTTACGAGCGAGGCGTTTTCCGCTTTCATCGCGGCGAACGGCATCAATGAGTTCTACGTGGCTGGTGCAGACGCTACGGCCTGCGTGAAATCTACATGTTTCAACATGGCCAAGGCAGGCTTCACAGTGCATGTTCTCTCCGACTGCATCACCAGCTATGATCTAAGGAAGCTACCAGATATGCTCTCCTATTACGAGAGCAAAGGTTGTGAGGTCAAAACGCTTGCCGATTACAAACAATGAAACAAAGGTATGTGCTATAGAGAAGAAGCCATCGAATGTGTAAAAGATCATGTTCTCCAGATACATAAGCAAATATATGCCAAGTATGAAGGGGATTTTGACAGGATCTATACGGAAGGTACGGGTAGGGTGATTGAAGCAGGAAAGGTTTATGAACTGAGTTATCTGGAATGTACGTGCCCTAAAGTTAAATGTGGGCTGAGAAACCATCCGCAACAATGTGAGTGCTCGCGACAGAGCATTCTATATATCTTGTCGCAGCTGGAACCGGATAGCCAATTCGAAGTTCGGATTGAGAATACGATTCTCAGGGGAAGCGACCGCTGTACTTTCAGAATAACAAAGCATAAAGATGGACAGTAGCATGAGTATGACAATTGAACAGTTTCGTGAACGGATGGCAACCGGCGAGCCGATAATAGGCGGCTCGGACTTGCACATGGAGTTCCATAAATTCTCGCAGGAAGCCCTGCGTATCACCGCCGAAATCAACGGCTCGTACCACACACCCGAAGAATTGCGACAGTTGTTGAGTGAGTTATGGGCGATAGACGTGCCGGAGTCGTTCGGTATGTTTCCGCCGTTCTATACCGATTGCGGCAAGAACACGCATGTAGGCGAACGGGTGTTCATCAACATGGGCTGTAAGTTCCAAGACCAAGGCGGTATCTTTATCGACGACGATGCCCTCATCGGTCATAACGCCACGCTCTGCACGCTCAATCATCTTCCTGACCCGGCGCAACGGGCAGGTATGATTGCTAAACCGATACACATCGGCAAAAAAGTGTGGCTTGGCGCAAATGTGACCATCCTGCAAGGAGTGACCATCGGTGACAATGCCATTGTTGCCGCCGGAGCGGTAGTCACCTCCTGCAAGGAGTGACCATCGGTGACAATGCCATTGTTGCCGCCGGAGCGGTAGTCACCAAAGATGTCCCTGCCAATGCTATCGTTGGCGGTGTTCCGGCGAAAGTGATAAAGATGATTGACTAATGAAGTTAGAGGAAGCGATAACATATGCCATCATGTCGGATGGTCATGGCAAGACGACTGACCAGATAAAGAGTTACCTGTTCGCCAATGGCTTCGTTTGGAGCGAAGACCAGCAACAGTTCCGACCAATTGGCTACGACGCATGATACCAAAAGAAGCCATAGAGATAGCCTATAGTTTTCTGCATCAGAAGCGGAACGTCTACATCCATTCCACGCTCGACTGGCAGAAGGATGACATCGAATATGCCATCGCGTCCTATGTGGACGAAATGAGCGATGAGTTGTTGAAAGCTATCTCTGACGACAAGGCGGATTTCCTTAAGGATCACGCGCGGTTTGAGGAAGACATAACATCCGCCGTGAATACCTTGGAGAGGATGCTAGAACTTAAATAGAGATTTGATATGATAGACCAGATTATTGATTTTAACAAGACTTTCGTGGCGCAGAAGGGCTATGAGAAGTATGTGACCGACAAGTATCCCGACAAGAAATTAGCGGTTCTGACGTGCATGGACACGCGTCTGACGGAGTTGCTTCCGTCGGCACTGGGATTGAAGAACGGCGACGCTAAGATCATTAAGAATGCCGGCGGGCTGATCATTACGCCCTTTGATTCGGCGATGCGCAGTCTCATTGTGGCCATCTACGAATTAGGCGTGGAGGAAATCATGGTAGTAGCGCACAGCCAATGTGGAGCGTGTCAC
>CADBYS010000044.1 GCA_902798965.1 uncultured Bacteroidales bacterium
CACGCTTCCGCTCCACAAGTCGCAGCAGGAAATCAATACTACACCTGAGTACTCCGATTTCCAGTTCCATCTTGCACCGAACTTTGAGTTTATGCAGGAAATTTTAGGACGTGGCGACGAAGCCGAAGTGCTTTCGCCAGAGTCCATCCGCACCAAGTTCGCGGACATCATCGCCAATTTACACGCTAAATATACCAAATAATATGATACGCTTAAATTGCTTTTTTCAGGCCGTAGACGCGGCAAAGTACAAGGACGCTCTGCGTGCTGCAGTAGCGCTGACCGAGAAGTCCCGCAATCATGCCGGGTGCATCGCTTATGATGTGTTCCAGTCAGCGACCCGCTCTGACGTGTTTATGATTTGCGAAACTTGGAAGGATCAAGCTTCGCTCAAGGCTCATGCCGAGACGCCGGAGTTCAAGAAATACGTAGCCGAGATAGAGGCATGCGGTCAAATGAAGTTAGAACGTTTTGAATTTTGATCCTTATTGGTTAAAACTGTTGCTGAAAGTATAAAGAATAAGAAAAAATAATATGAAAAAACTAATCATCCTTGCAATCGCTGCGACAATGTTTGCAGCGTGCAGACAGACGAAAAAAGCAGATGGTTTTGCTTGGAACAAAGCTACCGTCTATTTTGTGCTGGTAGACCGCTTTTGCAACGGCGATAGCACCAATGACCAACAGTATGGTCGCTGCACCGACTATGGTAGTGAGCGCATGAATGCTTCTACCTTTCATGGCGGCGATTACGCAGGACTCTTGCAAAAAGCCAAAGAGGGATATTTTACCGACTTGGGCGTGGATGTCGTTTGGTTGACCGATCCGTATGAGCAAGTGCATGGTTGGGTTCCCGGTAGCGGTTGGGTCGTCAATGACTTCCCGCACTATGGTTACCATGGTTACTATCCGCTGGACTATACGGAGATGGATAAGAATTACGGTACGATAGCGGAGTATCGCGCGTTGATAGACGAACTGCATGCACAAGGTATCCGTGTAATGGAAGGAGCCAACATCAACGATATCGGTTATCCGACATACTTAGATGCCATCCAGCAGGGTTTTGCCACCGTGCCGGGTATTTCTTCGGAAGCCGCTGCGGTAGAGCATCGTCGTGACATCAACTACGATGCGTGGTTGACAACCATGTACGATCAGCCCGATTGGTACACTACCGAATGGTTGCGCCGACCGGCGGAGACGGATGACCCGTATCAGATGACGCTCTACGGCTTACCGGACTACTTGACCGAAAAGACAGAACCGGTCAAACTTCCAACTTTCCTGCATCGTAAATGGGCACGCGAAGGTAATGACAATGATGCTTGGACCTGGCCGGCGATGAAAGCTTTGCGCAAGGACACCACGCTTGCGCCGGACGATTATGTGATACGGTTTATCGCAGCGTGGGTAGAGGAATTTGGTATCGACGGTTTCCGTTGCGATGTGGTGGGTTACGTGCATCCCTGGCGTTGGAAACAGCTGCATGATGCCTGCAACGAGGCACTAAACCGTTGGCGTGCCAAACACCCCGAGCAGGCGGCTTCCAAGTGGACAGACGAGGTCATGTTCACAGGCGACTATGACGATGCATATATCACCCGTCTGCCGTTGTACGAAGAAAATGGGTTCAATAGTATGGTGAATATGTTCTTCCCGAAGGATGGCAACCTGACCACAATCGCGCAGACTTGGCAGGCATACAGCGATTCGATGTCGGTGTGGCAGGCTGCAGGGTACACATGGTATCCGTTCTCTTATTTAAATAATGCCTATTTCCGTGAAGCAGACATGGAGCATATGGACAAGTGCGCTACTTGTTTCTTGCTTTCCCCCGGAGCTGTGCAGATCTTCTATGGTGACGAGGTGGGGCGTAAGACGTCTGACGCTATTTTGAATGTAGATATGGCACAGGGATTCCGTAGCGACTATGATTGGTCATCGCCTAACGATACGCTCTTGGCGCACTATCGGAAGTTGTGCGCGTTTCGTAAAAATCATTCGGCAGTGGGAGTAGGAAAACAGACTATGCTGAATTCCACTACGGTAATACGATCCTTTGGCGAAGATACGATAGTTATCGCTTTGAACCCGCAAACCGCGAAAGCAATACCGATTCCTTTCGCCGACGGCGAGCATGTGCGGAATGCGTATAGCGGCGAAACAAGTATTGTTCAAAACGGACGAGTGCTCCTACAACAATCCACCGGACATGTGGCACTTATAGAAAAGACCAACGAATAGAATCATTAGTTTGATTTTCAAGCCTGATGCAGAACTTCGTAGCCATAGATTTTGAGACTGCCAACTTCCAACCTTCCAGCGTCTGCTCAGTTGGTATATGTATCGTGAAGGACGGCGAGATAGTGGATAACTATTACTCGCTGATTCGTCCGGTACCGAACTATTATTGCCAGCGTTGCCAAGATGTGCATGGTCTCGGCCCATCGGACACGAAGGACGCGCCCGAGTTCCCGGAGGTATGGGCAGAGGCCATTGATCGTGTGAAGCAATACTTCCCATTCATCGAGGATGGAGAGGTGCCCTTCGTCGCTCATAATAAGGCATTCGACGAAAACTGTCTGAAGGCGGTCTTCGCTGCCTATGACACAAAGTATCCGGATTATGAGTTCGACTGCACCTTGCTCAAGTCTCGCAAAGTGTGGCCGGAAGGACATCATAACTTGGATATCATTGCCGGCTATTGCGGCTATGACATGACGAACCACCACCACGCACTTGCCGATGCAGAGGCATGCGCTATTATTGCTTTGCAAATACTTTAATTTTATGATACGCTTAAATTGCTTTTTTCAGGCCACCGATGGTGACCAGTACAAGGACGCTCTGCGTGCTGCAGTAGCTCTGACCGAGAAATCCCGCCATCATGCCGGGTGCATCGCTTATGATGTATTCCAGAGCGCGACCCGCTCTGACGTGTTTATGATTTGCGAAACTTGGAAGGATCAAGCTTCGCTCGACCTTCACTCCGCTACGCCGGAGTTCAAGAAATACGTAGCCGAGATAGAGGCTTGCGGACAGATGAAGTTGGAACGATTTGAATTTTAACGACTATGATAGTTACTACCACACCCACCATTGAGGGGCACACCATTAAGGAGTACAACCTTGCAGCATTGCTTTATCCCGACGTTGTTAGACGGCAGATACATCGTGTATCGTTTCTTGTCGTTTCTGCCGTTGACGCTCATCCTCTGCTGGTATTATTACCGCAAGCGTAATCCACTACCTATCATGGTTGGACATGCGCTGATTGATTTGGCGACAGCAGCACAGATAGTGGCAACCTCTTTCATTCCCGGACTATATCAAACCATGTGTGGGGTATGATTTTATGAGAAAATAAATGAAATACCTACTTTTAGGGATTGCAAATATCGTAAAAAAGCAGTACTTTTGCACTCAAATTTGAAACACAACAATTATGGCACACGAACATCACCATCATCATACCGCCCAAGCGCAATCGTTGAACGGTATTTTTATCTTCTCTATCGTACTGAATGTCCTCTTCGTGCTCATCGAAGCAGGTGTCGGTTTTTGGCAGGACAGCCTCTCGCTACTCAGTGATGCCGGGCATAATCTGAGCGATGTATTCAGCCTGCTATTGGTATTGGTCGCTTTCCGTTTGGCAAAAGTGCACAGCAGCGACCATTTCACTTACGGCTACCGCAAGTCCACGGTACTCATCTCGTTGCTCAATGCCGTTATCTTGTTAGTAGCGGTTGGGGCAATCGTTATTGAAAGTATCCATAAGTTCAGCGAACCGGCACAAGTGAACGGCATTGCCGTCTCATGGACAGCGGGAGTAGGAATACTCATCAACGGTTTAACCGCTATGCTGCTGATGCACGGTCAGAAAAGTGACTTGAACGTCCGCGGCGCTTTCCTGCACATGCTGGCAGACACGCTCGTCTCGGTAGGCGTAGTGATAAGCGGTATTGTCATCTATTACACGGGCTGGAACATCGTGGACCCGATTGTATCACTTGTCATCGCGGCGGTCATCCTCGTCTCTACTTGGGAACTGTTAGCAGATAGCCTACGGCTTGCCGTAGATGGTATCCCCGAAGGTATCGACCGCAAAGAGATAGAACGCCTTTTGACCGAAGACGAGCAAGTACAAGAAGCACACCATATCCATATCTGGGCAATCAGTACGACCGAAACGGCGCTCACCGCGCACATCGTTATGAACGACCTGACGCATTGGACGCAGGTGTCGGAACATATCAAAAACGAACTTGCAGAACACGGCATCACACACGCTACACTCGAGCCGGAAACGCCCAATGCCATGTGCCATCATAAAGAATGCTGACTGCTAACCAAGTGACGTTTTAAAATAGACAAACTACAATTATGACACGCAAAGAAACAATCATAGCAGCCATACTGCTAATAGCTTTCGGAACAAGCATGCATTTTGTGCATCACGTACCATTCTTCAACCATTTTATGGGCTATATCTTCCCCGTGACGGAGAGTGTGATGGCACACATGAAGATGGTCTTTTATCCGATGCTGTTGTTGAGTCTGTATCTCACAATTAGTCGTCGCGATATTCGTGAAATAGGCGCTCCCGTCCTTGGAGGACTGGCTGTGATGCCGCTTATTGTCCTGGCATTCTTTTCTTATTGGGTGTTTGTGCGGCATGAATTGATGATGCTGGACATCGTCATTTATATCGCCTGTATGATTGGCGCCATCCACCTTGCCAAACGCTGGCGGACATCTCCGTTCGTGCAGAATAACTGGCGGCTATGGATAGTGCTCATATTGTGTAGCATAGTGGTAATTGGTGTGTTGACCTATCATTCGCCGGACTGGATAATCTTTGCAGATTTAGGGTAATAGATGATTGACTGATGAAACTAGAGGAAGCGATAACGTATGCCATCATGTCGGATGGTCATGGAAAGACGACAGACCAGATAGCCGCCGCTATCAACCGCAATGCCTGGCATGTACGTAAGGACGGCAAACCGGTTACCTCCGCGCAGGTCTATGCCTGCATCTGCCGTTATCCTTCCATCTTCACCAAAGAAGCAGGCAGGATCTGCGTAATGTTATAGAATATGGCATTTAGACCAATTTTCTAATGACCCGACGCACGATGTTCGTGCCAACCAAACTCATAT
>CADBYS010000045.1 GCA_902798965.1 uncultured Bacteroidales bacterium
TGCGTCTTTTTTTACAGAGGTAACTTAGTCTGCCAGCCGCATGGCACGCCTGTTATTTCTCCTTTTTGTTTTCGACACTTCGAAAAACTGGCTGCAAAGGTACAAAAAAAATCCCACATTTGCAAATTTATGCGGGACATTTTTCTATTTTGTCAGCATTATTATTTATTTATGCCGTGTATAGTTATTATAACTTCTTCACCATTTCCTGTAACCTATGAGCAGCAATATGATAATCACCAGCAAGAACGTTATTGAGCGTATGGGAAGCCAAAGAGACAGATGTTTCATATCCATAGCATGTCTTACATCATATTGCTTTACACCAACTGATAAAATAGCGGATACCAGCAATAGATAGCGCTGTACCCAGTCCAGGATAGAAGCCTGCAAAAAACTCAATCGGCATGCCTGGGATGAATTTCAAGCCAATGCCCAAACACAGGAAGAATGCGGTCGGTATTCATGTAAGTGCCTATTTTTGATATTTGTTTGCTTACCATTGTTTAGTAAGTTTCGTTATATCCCTCGGGTTAATGACAAATTGTTTGTATCCATCGCGAGTACAAGCGAGCATGGAGTGTGCGACCTCGGTCATGTTATTGGCAAGACCACAGAGACGCATCAGCGGATAAAAACAGATATAAGCGTATTGCATTCGCTGCATCTTGGTGCCACGCTGTCCTTTGGCCCAGCGCATCAATGCCGGTCGGTACGCAAAAGCGTGCTTGAAACCGAGCGTGTTGATATACTGCTCTGTGGCACCCTTGATCGGCATCCACCATTGTTTGCCGTTGGGATCTGTGCCCATGCCGCTGAGGTAGATATAGGTCATCTGCTCTTTGCTCGGCATGATGTCCGCAAAATGCGTCGGAATGTCGTATGAGATACGGCGATAGACATCTTCCGGCGTACCGATGGAGGTGATGCCGGCAATGAAATAGACCGCATCATAGCCCTCGAAATGCTTATCTCCGGCTTTGAGATTCATAAAATCAGGGATGATGTACTCTTCCAGTTTGGCTTTTTCGGCGTCTGTTAAGGGATATTCGTCAATTCGTACCGATCGCCTTCCAACCGATAGCACTTTCTCCACTTGCGGCGTGCGTAGCAGTTCGAGCATCACGCCTTCGCCCACATAACCTGTGGCACCTGTTATAATGATTTTCATCTTTCTCATTTAATTGTCTTTTGGTATGCCAGGCGTTCGTCGCCTGAAAGTAAATACATGTATTATTTCATTAGCGATTTTACGAGCAGTCCGAGGAACAGGCGTTCATGCCAGTTGAGCGTCTGGATATGTCCGAGCAGAATGACATCCAATGCCGCAAAGCGTTTGCACTCGGCATTAAAGGCATCAAGGTTGTCGGGACCGTTGTATGCCAGGGCAAATGTGTTCCAGAACTGCACCATCTGTTTGTCGGTCATGTGGGCGATGTCCTGCACACGTTGTTTCTTGCCGAACAGATTGCAGAACAGCCAGAAATGGCCGAGGTCAAACATCGGTAGTCCGTGCGTGGCACGACCGAGATCTATCCAATACGCTTTGTCAGAATCGAGCGAGAGAATGAGATTACTGAATGTAAAATCGCCATGCAGCAAGGTGGGAGCGTCTGCCATGTTCTGCACATAAGCGATGGTCTGTTGCAGTCTTTTGCCGCTGAGCATTTTCGTGTCAGCCAGTGCCTCCAACATCAGCGCTTTCATCGACGGAATAGCCGTTTGTGCGGAGGTATGGGTGCTGTGAAACTGCTTGGCAAGTTTTGCCATGCGCTCCGCGAGCCGGTCGATGCGTTCAGGTGTTTCTCCGCTGATGCGCGCAAAGGATTTCTTGTTGGCGATAGCCTCGCAGATGATACCTTCGTTTTCTCCCACGCGCACCATTTCCTTCATTTCGGGCGTAGGCAGACCGAGGTCAAACACCGCTTTGCTGCGGACGAATTCATCGGCGAGGGCTTCTGTAGCGCCGTCTTCAGCCGTGTAGTTGCTCACCTTGAGAATAACGCCCGGCTGCTCGGGACTGGTATAAACGCTTCCGTTTCCTCCTTCTCCGACCTTTGTCCATCCGGCAAGGTCAATCTGTTTGTAAGTAATCTTTGTCATAGTGTAGGTGTTTATTTGTTGATACATTATTTAATTTGCAAATCGGATGCAGAGCGGTTTGCTGACGCGGATGTATCCGTGGATTGTGCAACCAGTACATTATCCGCTTGCAGCCGCACGGATAGCCAGCGACTGATACGTTGTTGGTCATCTTCATTGAGAGCAGGCTCTGCCTGAACAAGTAACACGATCTGTTTCTCGTTGCGTGCGAGCGTAACGCTTGTGATCTGTGGCCACTGCGTTTGCACCTCCGATGTTATCTGTTCTACCGGCAGTTGCTGCGCTTTGAATACATCCAATTGCTTATTGAGCACACGAATCGAATCGTCCCGTTGCTGCAGTTGTGCCTCAGTTGATGCCAGCCAGTCTTTCATGACTTCCGTTTCGTTGAGTCGGCGCACCTCGATGGTCGCGTCCTCCAAGATACGTATCTGCGTGTGCGAGATGCCGTTTTTCTCCGCTTCTGCATACAGATAGGCGCGATGCTCATTACTGAGTTGTTCGCCCGCCAAGCGAAGTGTCAACGTATAGGGTTTATCCGACAGATCGGTTGAATAATCATAGATATACGTACCGCCTATTGCCTGATTTTCCTTTACGAAATGACGTGCGGCGTTGGTGAACTGATTCTCGCAAACAATACTGTATGCACTGAAGAAACTCGGGATCAGCACTACCAGAATCAAGAGCACGTATATGATCAGCCGCCTGTAGGATTTTGCCTCAACCTTTGACGGGAAATGCAGATATTTGGCAGCAAGGTAAGTGGCTAAAGCAATGAACACGCAGTTGATAAAGAACAAGTACAGCGCCCCGCTGGCATAGTGCCAGCTCCAATTGGCTATACCGTAGCCCACCGTACATAACGGAGGCATCAGAGCTGTTGCAATCGCCACACCGGAAAGCACTGTGCCTTTCTCTTTGCGCGATAGCTCCAATATTCCTGCTATACCACCAAAGAACGCAATCAATACGTCATATACCGAAGGATTGGTACGCGCCAACAGCTCGGTCGGATTTTCCATCTCCAGTGGTGTCACCATAAAATACAAGGTGGAAGCTATCAAGCTGACCACAAACATGATGCTCAGATGCTTCAGCGACTTGATGATCAATGCAGCATCGTTGGTGCCCAAACCCATACCGAAACCGATGATTGGACTCATCAACGGCGAAATCAACATGGCACCGATAATCACCGGTATCGAATTAACATTCAGGCCGACCGAAGCAATCACTATCGCCACGAACAAAATGTATATGTTCGGTCCGCGGAAAGGAATGTTCTTGCGGATGTTCTCTTCCGCCGCTTGCACATCGATATAGTGCGTCAGACTTAGTTGCTTGCGAAGAAAATGCTTCGCGCGTTTTTTGAATTGAGAGTAATTCATAATAGTCAGCATTTAGGTTGGTTACCTGCTTGTGTAGTGTTTGGATATTTAGTTCTGTTATTCATAATGTCTGATTCGAACGTCAATATCGGGTAGTTGTGCCGGAATGCCGGACACGTCTGTCTGGCTGTAGTGATACGGGAACAGCACTTTCGGTTGGATCAGACGTGCGGCTTCGATCAGTTGCTCCGGCGTCATCGTATATGGCTGATTGCACGGCAGGAAAGCGATGTCAATATCCTTGATGGCCGCCATCTCGGGAATAACCTCCGTATCTCCGGCAATGTAAATACGCAAGCCATCCAGCGTCAGGATGTACCCGTTATCGCGTCCCTTCGGATGAAACTGCAGATGTCCGTCGGTCGTATTGTATGCCGCCACAGCCTCAATAGCTATGCCCTCAGCGAGCTGCAACCGGTCGCCGTTCGCCATCACCGTCCCTGCACCGTACTCGTCCGCCGAACGCTGGTTCATGATGAGCTGCGTACCCTCTTTGCTAAGTTGCTTGATCGCCGCTTTGTCCAAGTGGTCAAGGTGCTCGTGGGTCACGATGATATAGTCCGCCTTCGGGAAGGCGCTGTAGTCAATCGTCTTGTCGCCCACCTTGCCGCAAGGGTCAATCTCTATCTCCTTGCCATCGAACTCGATACGGATACTGGAGTGCACCAGTGCATGCATGCGCACGGTCTTCCCGCCCGGGGTCTGAAACTCATCTGTTTCGTACATGTCTTTGGCTTGTTTGGCACAGGCGGTCAGCGATAGTGCCGCCAATGCAAGGGTGATGAATTTTCTCATATTCTATTAATTATTATTTGCTTTTCGTGCAAAATCAAATAGAGTTTTCGGCAGGTGGCAGTATCCATCCGGATGCTTATCCAAATAGTCCTGGTGATACTCGTCGGCGAGATAGAAGTTTTGCAAAGGTTGTTTCTCCACTGCCAAAGGCTGCGTATACTTACTCTGCTCTTCTGCATAGACTTTTTCAATAGTCAGCATATCGGTCTCGTCTGTGTAATAGATACCTGTGCGATAACGAGTGCCTTCGTCGTGCCCTTGCTTGTTCAGGCTCGTCGGGTCGATGGCTACAAAGAACATATGCAGCAGGAACTCCAGACACACCTTGTCCGGATCATAGGTCACATGCACGGTCTCGGCATAA
>CADBYS010000046.1 GCA_902798965.1 uncultured Bacteroidales bacterium
ACAAAAAAGCGGGACTGCAATGTTGCTGTTCCGCTATCTGAGGCTCTGGTATTGCCTTCGCATCCGAACAAGCAACACTGAGCCCACGCTGTATGTATATATGTACGCACAAATTCGTGTACATGATTATACACACCGTGAGCATCTTTGTGTCGCAGTGTTTTGGATGCTTGAATTTACCAGATTCCAGATAGCCAAAACAAAGCGCGTAAGACGCTTTTTGTATTATGTCTTTTTCCCGTGTTTTGCGTCTTTGGGAGCGACGCACCATTTTTTTACGCTGTTGATGGCAGCGGTAGTAATATACACCGCAAATGAGGATGTTATTATAGTAGTTTTTGCAACTCTTCCGCAGAAGGAAGAATATTGCGATATTGTTCCGGCAACTCGTTACTGCTGCGATAGGTAGCAACGCCCATAGGCTTAGTCATATCGCGGAAGGTAAATGCCACTTTCTTTTCACTCATTCCGCGGCACAGGATGATTCCAATGCTTGGATTTTCATCCGGCAGTTTGACATACTCATCCAATGCCGAGAGGTAGAAATTGAGTTTGCCCGCATATTCCGGTTTGAACTTGCCACCCTTCAACTCGACTGCCACCAAGCAGCGCAAACGCCGGTTAAAGAACAACAAATCAACCTTCGACTCTTCACCGTCCACAATTAAGCGGTACTGGTTGCCCATGAATGTGAAATCTGTGCCTATAGCCAAGATGAATTTCTTGATGTTCAATACAATCTGATCTTCTACATCCAATTCGTCCACATCATCAGAATCGGGAATATTCAAGAAATCCAACACCAGTTCTTGGCGGAATGTGCGAATGGCTTTCTCGCGCAATCTTTCGTTCGGAATTGTTGTGAGAAAATTACTCGTCACAGCTTGCGAATGATACAAGTCGGCTTTGAGTTGAGCCAACAAGTGGTCTTTCGACCAAAACTCCGTTGCACATTTATGGAGATAGAACATTCGTTCTTCCAATGATGATGCTTTGACAATCAATTCGTAGTGATGGCTGAAAGGAGTAGATAGAAAATCGTGTTGTTCTTCCTCTGTCAATTCGTCCGCCAGCAGCGGACGAATTATAATGTGCTGATTGTCAAATGGGATAATGCCTATTTTAGAATCGTCCGCTAAAAGTGGACGTTTTTCTATCATTGGAGACCACTCTTCGTAGAACTTACGCATTCGTTTCATATTGGTGTCCGAAAATCCTTGTAATCCGGGCATCTCTTGTTGCAACAGATTTGAGATATACGTAAGTGCATTGGAACCGTATTGTGCTTGGCGGCTAAATGTAGAGATATATCGTCCTACAGCATAGTACAATGCCAAAATCTCGGCATTGACTTTCTTTGCCGCACGATACCGGCTTTGAATAATCGCACCCTTAATAGCCTTCACGGCTTGTACGTATTCCGATGATAGTATCTGTTGCATATAATCGATTTATTCCTTATGGTATGCGTTTGTGATGCCAATTTGGCATATCAAAAACTGATAGCCTCATTGAAATTTGAATTCGCCTGCAAAGATACGAAAAAAATCTGACATTTGCAAATTTTTGTGCAGTTTTTTATCGGATTTTTGCCTTTTTCTCTTTTTTGTACTAAATTTTCCATAATACCACCCATGTTTTCATTTTTGGAATGTATTGTGCAGGTTGGTTTCATTCCAACAAAAACGGCCGTAGAGACCGTTTTTGTTGGATTTAGTGCACAAGCAGTTACTTCTTAGCCTTGCGGCACGATTACTTGACCTTCAACTGTGTATGTCTTGCCATCGCGGAGGATGTAGAGTACACCGTTGCGGAGAATTTTTATCGGCGGTTCACCCGTAGTTGTCTGCTGATTGCCGATTGCTGTAGGCAACTTTGACTCAGCATCGAACGTAGCAGTGTACGTCGCAATGCCTGTTACTGCTACAATCGCCGGTTGCCAGCCTGCAAACGAATAGATATATTGCTCATCTTCCGCTTTGGTCGGATCATCACAAGTAGGCGTAGCACCATATTCCCACTCTTCTGCACATAGCACGCTTTCATCATTATTCAAGAATGTGATGAGGTACTTGTTGACGGTAGCTGTGTAAGTGGCAATATACGTTGCCGCACCTGTTACGGCTACAATTTCCTTGTCCCAACCTTCAAAGGTGTACGTGTATTGTGCTGTTGCCCCTTTTGTCGGATCAGTAGGTGCTACAGGCGTAGTACCGTAGTCATACTCAGCGGACGCAAGAACCGTTGTGCTATCCTCGTCAACGAAGGTAATGAGATACTTGTTGACGGTAGCTGTGTAAGTGGCAATATATGTTTCCGTACCTGTTACCGCGACAATCTCCTTGTCCCAACCAGCAAAGGTATACGTGTATTGCGCTGTTGCCTCTTTCGTCGGATCTGCCGGCGGCGTAGGCATAGCATCCAGCGCTACCTCGCTCTGCTGAATAACGGTTGTGCCGTCATCATCCACAAAGGTGATCAGATACTTCGGCCGTTCGCTCACGGTGAACGTAACCGACTGCTCTGCTGTGCAGTTATTGCTGTTCTTTACCACATAGCGCAGCGTGTGCTCACCGATACCTACCGTAGCCATATTGACGGAACTCATCTGCGTGTCATCCACGTAGTACGTGCCGCCGGTAGGTGTACCGTGACCGGCAAGCGTGATTGTGCCTGCATCGCTGTAGAACGCCTCGGGGAACGTCAGCTCAACCACCGGCAACGCATATACGCGCTGCGTGTAAGTCGATGACGAGGCGGTCGGTGTGCTCGGGCAGCGGTCGCTACTCGTCACTTGCACCTGAATCTGGTCGTTGTCCGTCAGATCGCTGATCTCGAGCACAGACTCTGTCTGACCAACTATGGCATTGCCGTTGCGCAGCCATGTGAATGTCGGGTTGTCGCCCGCGTTCGTGGCCGTGGCGGTGAACGTAACTGTCTCTCCGGCGCAACTGCTGCTCTTCGAGCGGCTCAGGCTGACTCTCGGAGTGGTCTTGGCGCGCACCGTAATCTCTTTCGAGTACGACGATTCGCAGCCGTCGCCGGTCTGCATGGTCAGCGTCACCGTATATGTGCCGGTTCGGGTAAACGTGTGAACGATATTGCCTTTGGTGGTATAATCTGTCCTGCCGTTATTGTCGATATCCCACGCGTAGGTGGTAGAAGGCTGCACATTCTCGCTCTGGTCAACGATGCTCAGCTCCTCGTTCACGCACGCTTCCTCCTCGCCGAACGAGAACAATGGCGTAGCGTTCTTGCACACCGTGTAATGCATGACTACCGAAGGCACATCGTCGGCAATGGCACGCAGCGACAAGATATGCTTTCCGTACGAAAGATCCGCTGTGGATAGCGTGAAACCTGTGATCTCCACATGGTTATCAACTATCGTGAACGGCACATTGAAAACATTGCTTTCGTCGTAGTCCCAATACGCCTCTACGCTCGTCACGTCCATTATCGGTTTGAAGTTTACGTTCAGAATCTCGCGCGTGTAGGTCTGTGACCAGCGGTTGCTGTAGCGAACACGCAGACCGATACGGTGGTAGCCGTCTGACAGTTCATCCATCGGCACATTCACGCCGAACTGTGTTTGATGCGCTGTGAACGCGATAGCCGTACCGCTGCCATAACCCGGGTCATCGTCAATCCAGTACTCCGCGCCTGTGATGTTGCCCGTCATCTCTTCCGGACTAAGAGTCATGAATGCCCGTGTGCAGGTCGTTGACCATTGATGCCCTCGCTTGACGCGCATACCTATGACATGCAGACCGGGCGACAAAACGTCGGTGCTTGGTACGGTGAATACGAACGACGACTGACTGCTCGTGTAGGGGATTGCCTGAGCCAGACCGTGTCCGGGATCAGTATCCACCCAGTATTCCGCGCCGGTGATCGACGTGGCGCTCTCGCCGGGTGAATAGACATAAAAACTGCGCATGTAGGTCTGTGACCAACTGTCTCCGCCATAAGAGCGCAGTCCCAGCTGGTGCCATCCTTCGGACAGCCCGCCGGTAGGGATGTTTGCTACTGCTGTGTTGCCGGCAAGGGTTATGGCGATGCCTCTGCCGTAACCTGCATCGTTGTCAATCCAGTACTCCGCAGTGGAAATCGTGGATTGCGCGTACAATGAAAGTGAGCACAGCAGCAAAGCAATAACGATGCTGTGCTTACTCATTTTGACCTGCTACTTTGAAGGTGATTGTCAGTTGATTGTTCGTCGGCTGCTCAGGCACATCAACATCGTACAAGTACGGGATACCTGTCGGACGGCCATTCAGCACATAGGGATGTGCGCCCCCGAATGCACCGCACTCGCCGCCATTGCTGGCTGCGGTTTTTGCTACGCTGCCCTCCAGTACGGTGTATCGCATCGCTTCGTCGAAATAGTCACCGCTAACTTGGTTGACAAACGTGTTTGCTACCGTTGCGCCGACACATTGGTTTGACGGGTATTTGGAGTATGTCGGGAAAGAAGAAGCTGCGTCTGCTGCGTATTGTTCGGATGTAATGGAGAAAATGTTGTTGTTAACTACAGTCGCATTATAGTCGTAGAAAACGTTTACGGAATTTGCCTTGTGTATAAAGATATTGTTTGTGATTTGAAATCCTCCGTTACCGCTGCTAATCAAATTATCGTTGCCTGAACCGCTCACGATGGTATTGTGGTCAAACAGGCTGCCGAGACTTTTGTAGCCTAACCTGGCGAATCCAATGATAATATTACCTTCAATGATGCTATGATTTACGCGGCAACCATAAGATATGCTATAGCCGAGATCTAATTCGTAAGTAATAAAATTGTTGCGGATAATCGAGTTACTTAAATCTCTTTCTGAAGCGTAAATTTTAGAACATTTGCATCGTTCTATCGTTACACCTTTGTGAGGATTGGATGCACTTGTGCTTTTAGCAAATACAATATCTTTCCCTTCGATATGTACGCCAACCAAGTGAACGCTATCAGCTTTGATAGATATGTTGTTGAGAAAGTTCGTTGTTGCTATCTCTATAGCTTCATCGGCATTGGTCTTGAATCCCCAACCCGGACCAACAATCTTCAGACCGGATTTTGTGATCGTGTTGTCTGCCTCACTGCCGTAGTGGAAGCCCGGTTCCATATACAGTACGTCGCCTTTCATGACTTCAGCGGATTCGCATGCAGCTTTCAGTGTTTTGAAGTCCGCACCGGAATTTTCATCGTAATTGATTCGCCAGTTTCTGGCACTTGCAACGACACTCACCGTGAGCACCGCTGCCATAAGAATGAACTTTTTCATACTCATTTGGATTTTGTTGGTTAATAATGATTTATATGTTGCTTTTCTTTGAATTAGGGTATGTGTAAGTATATTTTTGACCTTCTTAATCATCGTCGTTGTTTTCGTAGTAACATAACATAACGAAAAGCGTGCGCTTTCGTTCGTTATATTTGACATTTTGAGGTCTTCGACTACCTTTACACTTCAAATATATGCACGGAAAACTCACGCTGAAACGTGAGCGTACATAAAAGCCGTACTTGAAGTGTAAAATAACAATTTAGAAGTGTCGAAGTTCCAAAATGTCAAGAGGCTATATTACGCTTTCTTGGCGCTCGCTTGCGCCTTTTATGTCATTTGCTTGCTTTTATCCGCAAGCGGGGATGTTGTGCTATGTATTATGCTGTATATACATAATTTCGATATAACCACTCTCCGTTGATGTCCGTTTGAGCTTTGTCAATACTCTGAATCGGAGAGAAAGAGATGAGGTTATTCGAGTAGCGCGTCAAGTATTTGAGCGTTTCCACGGATTCAATCTG
>CADBYS010000047.1 GCA_902798965.1 uncultured Bacteroidales bacterium
CAATCATGGAAACGAACAACATATGTATTGGAACCGGGCACATACACCTTTATCTTCCAAGACACTATATATAGTACAAATACTTACTATTCACGCATCCGCAACATTTCTCTTACCGATGCTTGGCCGGAAGTAGAACTTGCATATTCCGGCACCTTAGGTTCGGAAGTGCTGGGATTGTTCGAAACGCTGACCGATGTTGAATTATTGAAGGTAAAAGGCACATTGAATAGTACTGATTGGAATACTATTGCGAAGATGACAAATCTCAAAGGTTTGGATCTAAGCAAAGCTACATTCACCGATGTTCCCGAGAAAGGCTTTAACGCGTTAACTTTGTTATCATACCTTACCCTCCCCGAAGGGCTCACAACAATAGGCTCATACGCCTTCCAGAATACGCAAATTGTTCGCTTTCATCTGCCCTCATCGGTTACAACATTGGGCGCTCGCGCCTTTTATGAAGAGAAAAAATTAACGGAAGTCCTTTGTTCTCCAAACGCACAACTGGCAACTATCGGCACGTATGCATTCTACAACTGCACACGACTGAAACACTTTATTATGCCCAATACGGTAACAACAGTAGGCACATATACTTTCGCCGGATGTTCGGCTATGGATACGATTATCCTGTCTGATATACTGACAACATTGCCGGGAAACATGTGCAGTGGTTGCAAAAGTCTTGCATATATTCATCTCCCAAGCAATGTAAATACTATATCAGCCTCATGTTTTTATAATGGCGCATCTACCCAGAACACAACGCTACGCTCCATCTCTTTCCCTGAGTCGCTGCGCACAATCGGAGAAAGTGCATTTTCGAACTACTCAAATTTGGATAGTATCATTCTGCCTGCTAAATTATCATCATTAGGCGCAAACGCTTTTGAAGGATGCATCGGCACGACATACATACAATTACCCTCATACATATCCGGATACGATTACAACTTCATGACATGCTCGTCACTTCGAAAGGTTGTTTGCCCCTCTGTCACGCCTCCTACTATCACCAATGACCCATTCTCGGGAGGTAGGTCGAAAACTAACATCACCTTGGAGGTACCTTCTTTTGCCATGAATTCATATAAACTACACTCCTATTGGTATAAGTTCGGCAATATTGTTGCCGGCGAAGGCGTGGATTATTGGAGGGTAAGCGGAGATCTGGTGCTCAATGACAGTGCACGCACGAGCAGAGCGCCATACGTTTCTATCACAACAAGCGGAAGAATGACGCTTACAGGTTCTGAGCCGCTACACACGAGTCGTCTTGACTTCAACTGCAGCAGTTCGAGCACATCGGCTCTATTGAATGCATGTCCTGCCCTCTCTTCCGACAGTATTCTTTCTTACTATTACATCAACGAAGCAGAGAAATGGTACTTCATCACACCGTTGTACGACATGAAGTTAAATGCCGCTATTCATCAAGGTGGCAACTCATTCGTCATCCGTTATTACGATGGTGAGCGTAGGGCGACTAATGGCTCAGGTGGTTGGCAAAACGTATCCGACACGGAATTGCATCGCGGACAAGGATATATCCTCCGCAGCAACGGAACAGGCTGGATGACACTGCGCGACGACATGCATCAAGGTGCACAGATGTTCGATTACAACGACTATACCATGCCGCTGCAGGCGCACGCATCCACTAAGACCGCCAACGAGAACTGGAACTTCATCGGCAACCCCTATCCCTGCTATTTCGACATCTGGTATATGGATTTCTATACGCCAATCACAGTGTGGACAGGCTCGACCTACAAGGCATATTCCATTCAGGACGACAGTTATGCCCTGCGTCCGATGCAAGCGTTCTTCGTGCAGAAACCCGCAACGTTGGACAACATCGTCTTCCATAAGGAAGGCCGTCAGACGACCAGTTCTATCGGCACGCATTCCGCTGCTCCTGCCCGCTCGGCTGCCAACGCCCAACGGCAGATCATCAACCTGAGCATCATGGCTGACGACGAGGTTGCCGACGAGACGCGTGTAGTCATCAACCTTGCCGCATCCTTGGCGTACGAGATGAGTTGCGACGCGTCGAAGTTCATGAGCTTCGAGACAGAGGTACCGCAGATATACAGTCTGGGCGAGGATGGCGTACGGATGAGCATCAACGAGCGTCCGCTATCCGATGGCATGATTCCGCTGGGCTGCTACATCGGCACGCCGGGCTGCTACAGCATTGCTGCCACGGCAGAGGATAATGTGACGCTCATCGATAACCTGACCGGCACGACGCACGACTTCCTGAACGGCTCATACACGTTCAGCGCGAGCGAGAGCGGAGATATAATCGGTCGGTTCTTCCTGAACGTTGCGCCGCGGTACGAGGTACCTACGGCTATTCAGGACAACACCGCCGAGCTTGACGTGCGGGCATTCGCCGGAGGATTGGCTATCGATTGCTCGGCATTCGATGCCACCGTTTATACCATCGACGGCCGCATGATTGCTCACTGCGCTGCAGGGCAAGGCTGGGCACGTCTGTTCCTGCCGCAAGGCATCTATGTGATTAAGGCCGGAGGCCAAACAGTAAAGCAAGTGGTAGAATAACGAATGATAGGAGGCTGAGGTATGAACCCCCGAATACATTATTGGCTTGTGTTCTGCTTGTTGTGGTTGGCAGGATTGGCGCATGCGCAGTACAATCCCGCCAATCCACCTGAACCGAGCATCTACTACACCCTCACGCTCAGTGCCACGCCTTCGGGTGCGGGTACATTCAGCGTGAGCACACCTGCCACCTACGCCGCCGGCGCCAGCGTGCGCATCAAGGCTACAGCTACCGCCAACTACACGTTCGCTGCGTGGATGGAAGGCGATTCCGTTCTGTCCACCACCGCGCAGTTCGATTACGTGATGCCTTGGCACGACGCATCGCTCACCGCGCGGTTCACCTACACACCCTCATCGCCCGGCGAACCTAACCCGCCAGCAGAGGACACGACAACCTATGCAGCTTTGCACCTTAGTTGCTCGCCGGCTGCAGGAGGCTCGATTAACATTGCCGACGGCAAGCAGTATCTTATCGGCTCGTCGGTCACGCTCAAGGCTACCGCCAAGACGAACTTCACCTTCCTCAACTGGACTGCCGACGGCGAGGTTATATCCACCACGGCGCAGTTCAGCTATAAGGTGCAGCGCTCGGGCAACGAGCTTGTAGCCAACTTCGAGTACACACCCTCCAACCCGAGCGAGCCGACGGTAATCGTGCCGACCTACGCGCTTACCCTGAGTAAGACTCCCAGCGCCGGAGGAACGATCAACCTCTCGAGCGGCAACTACCCCAAAGGCGAAGTGCTGGATCTGGTGGCTACGCCCAAGAGCGGCTACGAGTTCCTGCGCTGGACGATCGACGACGAACTGCTCTCCGACTCCGCGTCATGTACGTTCATCATGCCGGCACGGGCGGTAAGCATCACTGCCGAGTTCCGTGAGATATACAATCCCGCCAACCCGAGCGAGCCATCGTATTGCCTGGTAGGCTCAGGATCGTGCGGCGACAGCCTGAAATGGGAACTGACCTGCGATTATGTGCTCATCATCCATGGCAAAGGGGCAATGTGGGATTACAGCGTGACGAATGTAGTGCCGTGGAATGAGCACAAACATCTCATCCGCACCGTGCTGCTGCCCGATGAGCTGACGTACA
>CADBYS010000048.1 GCA_902798965.1 uncultured Bacteroidales bacterium
AATACGTTCCCCAAGATTGTAAATGATGCAAAGGTGATGCCTGTTGTGAACCAATGCGAGACCCATGTGCTCTATCAGCAAAGGAAGATGCTGGAATACATGAAGCCGTACAACACGGCATTGGAAAGCATGGAGTCCGCTGGCAGAGGGGAAGCACGGCATCTTCAGGAACAATTCCCTGCTAAGTATTGGCGAGAAATACGGCAAGACATCCGCGCAGGTGGCCCTGAAGTTTCTGATTCAGAACGGCATTGTTATTATTCCCAAGACAACCCACAAGGAAAGGATGATTGAGAATATCAATCTCTTTGACTTCACCCTATCAGATGATGACCTCCAAGAGATTCGCCTGCTTGATACAGGCAGGAATGTGACGGGATGGCCGTCGGATGCGCTGAGGTACGAAGTTTAGGCAGAATAAACTTACACATATCATATCATTATGGAAGAAAAGAAATTAAAAGCGATGTTCTTCAACGGTAGTCCGCGAAAGAACAAGAACACTGCTGACATGCTTCAGAGTGCAATGCGTGGAGCAGAAGCAGCTGGTGCAGAGTGTGAATTGGTGAACCTCTACGACATCGACTTCAAGGGTTGTAAGAGTTGCTTCGCCTGTAAGGTCAAGAACTCTAAGACCAATGGTGTATGTGCGCTGAAGGATGACCTGCGCCCCATACTGGAACGTTGCCGACAGGCTGATGTTATCGTACTTGGCTCGCCAGTCTATTATAGTTATCCCACGGGCGTGATGCGGTCTTTCCTTGAACGCCTTTGCTTCCCGGTGGGCACCTATCTGATTGAGAATGGTCAGCGTATCTGTCTGCGCGACAAGGTGATTCCCACGGCAATGATTTTCACGATGAACTGCCCGGAGGCATTGATGCAGAAAATAGGCTATCCCGCCATTCTGGAGGAAAACACGAAGGTACTGGGTGAGATATTCGGCTATTCCGAGACTCTCTACGTTTATAACACTTATCAATTCAGTGACTATTCACGCTACGACTTTAATGCTTTCTCAGAAGAGGACAAGCGGAAATATCGTGACGAGCACTATGACATCGACTTGAAGAATGCCTGCGAACTGGGCAAACGATTAGTAGAAAAAGCTAAAACCAAATAATATGATAGTTACCACTACACCCACCATTGAGGGTCACACCATTAAGGAGTACAAAGGTCTTGTTTCCGGAGAGGTTATCTTCGGCATGAACTTCCTAAAGGACTTTGGCGCGTCGCTTCGTGATTTCTTCGGAGGACGTACCGACAGTTATGAAAAAGCTATGCTCGAAGGACGCAAGACCGCGCAGAGAGAGATGCGCGAGCGCGCCGAGAAATTGGGCGCCAATGCCATCGTGGGCGTTAGCTTTGGCTATGAGACGATGGGACAAGCCAACAGCATGATTATGATCTCCATCAGCGGCACAGCCGTTGTGATTGACTAATGAAAATTGAGGAAACAATAATCGACGCGCAGCGGAGAAGCTGCTTTCGCAGGTATGCCATCATGTCGGATGGTCATGGAAAGACGACAGACCAGATAGCCGCTGCTATCAACCGTAATGGTTGGCATATCCTGTAACTTTTCTTGGGTCATGCTTGACGGCTTTCGTAAGCATCCCCTTCTCCAATTGCACAATTGCAAAATTGCACATCTCTGTGGCTTCATTCCTTTCCCCCACATCGTGCACTTTGCGCCCGGGGTCCCCATAGGGCTTTGCCCGCATGGGGTGGCCTTCATGATTGAGCGCAGGATATCCCGTGCTGTCTACTCATATGTGGTATTTTATGCACTTTAGATTTATCAATCTTGCAAAACAAGACGTTTTTTGTAGTTCAAAATTGCAAAATAAGACGTTTTTTGTAGTGCAAAATTGCAAAATAAGACGTTTTAAACAAGATTTTTTTGCAAATTTTGACGTTTTATTTGCAAATGTCATTTATTTTTTGTACCTTTGCTGCGGATTTTAAAATTACTTCAGTATGCGGAACTTGGAAATAATCTTGTCCGACCAGCGTCAGGAACTTCTCAATACGGATTGCTCGGCATTATTGAGCCGTAAAGAGGAAAAACGAATAGACCTGAATAGTAAGTTGGCACAGGTGGTTATTGGTGTACGCCGTAGCGGAAAGTCCATGCTTTGCCAGAAGGTGCTCCTTGAAAGCAAGGTTAAGTTCGCCTATGTCAATTTTGATGATGAGAACTTGGCGGACATTCAGGTATCCGAGTTGAACGACATCATTGAGACGTTATATCGCATCTATGGTGATTATACGCATTTGTTCATTGACGAGGTGCAAAACGCTCCGCGCTGGCCGTTATTCGTCAATCGTTTGTTGCGTCAAGGGTTACACTTGATACTGACCGGAAGTAACGCTAATCTTTTGAGTGATGAGCTAATCACGCATTTAACCGGCAGGTATAATGAGATCAGCCTGTATCCTTTCTCGTTTGAGGAGTTTTGCCGCATCAAGAATGTGGACATGCACGGACAGCACACCAAAGCTATCGGCTTGCGTGGGCACGCGCTGAATGAGTATCTGAAAGATGGCGGCTTTCCGGAAACGTTGGATGGTGCTCTGGACAAAACGGCATATACCAAGACTTTGCTTGATACAATCATCAAGAAGGATATATGCAAGCGTTATAAGGTGCGTTATCCGGCATCGTTGCGGCAGGTGGCAGATACGGTTATCGACAATTTCTGTCAGGAGATCAATTTTGAAAACATCCGAGAGACATACGCTATCCGTTCTGTTCAAACGGTAAAGAACTATGTGTCGTATCTGAATACCGCATACCTTGCGCGTATACTCCATAAGTACTCTTTCAAGAGCGTAGAGCGGCAGTCCATGCAAAAAGCGTACATCATAGATAATGCGTTCTTGAGTAATAGGGAGAATGCTTTACAACCGGAGAATTTAGGCTGGCGATTGGAAAATACCGTAGCTGTTGAGTTATTGCGTCGGCAGGTATATGCAGACGAACAATTATATTTCTTGCGGGAAAGTAATCGTTATGCGGTAGATTTTGTGCGTACGCAAGCAAATAAGGTTCAGGAACTGATACAAGTCACTTACGATTTCAGCAACCCGTCCACCAAACTTTTCAACCGCGAAGTAGGCGGACTGATAAAAGCTTCGCAAATAACCCATTGCGACAACCTGACCCTGATAGTAATATATGGAGAAACGGGTATCATTGAGCACAACGGCAAGAAAATACGTGTTGTCAGTGCGTCCGAATGGCTGATAAATCCATAAATTGTAAGCATCCATTGTAAATACAAGGCGTGACAAAACAAAGAGCCTCAAGGATTGCTATCGCGTTCGGCAATCGGGTCGCACGGATGACGCACGCGTCATAAATGCGACCGA
>CADBYS010000049.1 GCA_902798965.1 uncultured Bacteroidales bacterium
AATCCGTTGCTCACGATGGTGAGCGGGTACTTGCCTGCCAGGTAGCGTACCACCGGTGCTGCGTCGGGCATCATGCAGAAGTAGTGATTCGTCAGCCGCAGGAACTCATCGCCCATCTCGTGCGCCAACTCCCGTAACCCGTCACCCGTAATCGGTAACCCCTCAATCGGTCTCAAAAACCGCTGCAAGTGCAACCATTCTTTGCTTACCTCGCCACGACCGTACCTGCCCCACAACTCAAGATTGTAGGGCTTGTATGCCCCCAGATAATCCTCAAACGTGGCATACAAACTATCCAGATGATAACCGGCATAGATGTCGCGCAGCGCCTGGTGCTCCGCGGTTGACCAATCGCCAATCGTGTCGTCCCAATCCAAAAAAACGGCTTTGTACTGTTTCATACTGTCTCGTGTTAGCATAGCGGCATACTGACCGGTCTTACAGACTCTCCTTGAGTATCTGCTTGATATCTTCCTTCGTGAGGTCGAGGTAGCCTGCGGGGTAGATGACGGTGGTGGATACTATATCGTCGATCATCTCCGCTGTGGCGCCGATCTCGGTGATGGTGGTGGGGATACCCAGTTCGAGCATCCAGCTCTTGAGTGCCTCCAGACCGGCTTCCGCCAGCTCGCGTTCGCTCTTGCCCTGCGCAGGTATATCCCATACGGCATGCGCGAACCGTGCGAACTTAGGCAGTCCCTGCTCCATGGCGCGGCGGTAGTAAGCCATCGAGCACGCGGCGAGACAGTAGCCGTGCGGCGCGTGCGTCCATGCGCCCAGCGAGTGGCCGATCATATGTACCATCCAGTCCTCGGTCTTGCCGCAACGGATGAGCGTGTTCAGCGCCCAGGTGGCAGTCCACATGATGTTACTGCGCGCCTCGTAGTTCTGCGGATCGTTCACCGCCGCACGCGAGGCAACGATCAGACTGCGCATCAGCCCCTCGGCTATATAATCGCTCGTGTTGTCGTCGAAGTCCGAGAAGTACTGCTCACATATATGGTTCATGATGTCGTATATGCCGGCTTTCATCTGCTCCGGGGGCACGGTCATGGTGTAGCGCGGATTGAGGATGGCGAACTTTGGCATCAACCGGCTGTCGAACACATGTCCGGTCTTGAAATTGCTCGCCTCATCGGTAATCACGCACCCGCCGTTCATCTCGCTGCCGGTGCCCGCCATGGTGAGGATACACCCCACAGGCAGTATCCGCTGTTCGGCAGCGGGCTGATGCCCGTCAAGCCAGAACTCCTGCCAGTAGTCGCCGTCAAAGAAGGCCGAAGCCGCTACGCCCTTCGAGTAGTCGCACACGCTGCCGCCGCCAAGCGCCAGTATCCAATCCACCTTGTTCTCGCGGGCTATACGTACGCCTTCGTGCAGCTTGTCAAGCGTGGGGTTACTCATCACGCCCGGGTTCTCGATGATCGTCTTGCCGCCCTCGCGCAGGATAGCTACGACCTGATCGTATATGCCGTTGCGCTTCACGCTACCGCTGCCGTAGTTGAGCAGCACGCGCTCACCGAAGTTCTGTAACTCGTCCTTGAGATAACTCAACGACTCTTCACCGAAATACAATTTCGTAGGGTTGTAATACTTGAAATTTCCTTGCATGGTTCAATATGATTAGTTTGTTTTGTGTGACAGGCACACAATATTCCGACTGCAAAGTTACGAAAAAAAATCGATATTAGCAAATTTTTGCGAGGAATTTTTGTTTTTTCGTCCAAAATTGTCCGAAATTAGCCCGAAATGCTGTACGGATTTGACGGATCTTACGGATTGCGATGGATTTATGAACGAACACGGAAGACACGGATTACGATGGACTTACGAACGAAGTCAGACATGGGATCTTTAGGAAAAGCCCTGCTGTTGCATATCACTTGATAAGGCTTTGGGTAGGTCTACAACTAACGAATATCTAACTTATCATTAACTAATCACTAACGGTTATGCCGTTATTTGACAGGTTGTGTTTACAAAAATGAACAAGAAACATTGAAAAAAATGCATGGCACTATTGGCACTATTGGCACTATGAGGGTGGAAAGTGCCAAAAGTGCCAATAGTGCCAGAGCAAATTTTTAATAACAAATGAGGATGACTCAAGGCTGCGTTGGCAATGTATTGCGTAGCGTTTAGTAGCGGAACGATGAACCGCCGACGAACTCGCGCAGGAATGATGTAGGCGGGATCTCCTTCTCAGAGATGGACTCGAAGTACGAGAGGAACTTGAGGAGGCGATGCGCCTCGGCATATTCGTCGCAGTACTTGGGCACCTCATCCAAGATAGGCTCAGCGTGGCGCTTGAGCACGGCGAGCTCGAAGAGCAGAGAGGAGTTGAACATCGCATCGGCTTCCTCCTGGAAGGGATAGATCCATTTCTCTTCACCACGGCGAACGGAGGGACAACGGGCGATAGTCTCGCGTGCAGAGTAACCACGGTAGCGGTAGTCACGCACTATACGGCGGATAAGACGCACGTCGGTGGTAGGAATCCAGTTGTGGTTGTCGAGATTGACGGTGGTAAGCGAGGATACGTAGATCTTGAACATCATGTTGCGCGGGATGTTCGGCAACAGACGCGGGTTGAGCGCGTGCAGACCCTCGAGGATAACCACCGTATCGTCCTTGAGTTGGAGCTTATCGCCCTTGAACTCGCGTTTGCCGGTCTCGAAGTTGAAGCTGGGCAGTGCGACCTCTTTCCCCTCAAGCAGGTCAGCGAGCTGCTGGCGGAAGAACGGCAG
This sequence comes from uncultured Bacteroidales bacterium, assembly GCA_902798965.1. Classification (GTDB taxonomy): domain Bacteria; phylum Bacteroidota; class Bacteroidia; order Bacteroidales; family Paludibacteraceae; genus Colicola. Next base: position 2,748 of record CADBYS010000049.1, read on the forward strand.
GTCGATCGCCTCGATGTGCTCGAAATCCCAATCACCGTTCTCGTCCTTCGGTGTGTCTTCGCGGTTGACGAAGTAGTTATCCATAGAGAGCACAACCGGGCGCACGCCATTGACTAACATCTGGATTGTGAGACGTTTACTGAAGGTCGTCTTACCCGACGACGAAGGGCCACTGATAAGCACGAACTTAGGCATACCGCCTTCCTTATTGACAATCATATCGGCAATCTGCGCCACTTTCTTCTCGTGCAAGGCCTCGGAGAGCTTGATCATCTCGAAGGACTT
>CADBYS010000050.1 GCA_902798965.1 uncultured Bacteroidales bacterium
TTGCCTTGGCGTGGCTCAACCGCAAGACGGCTTGTTCTTCTTGTATATAGCGGCTCCCGTAACCGGTAACCCATCATCGGTGACCCTTCGCTACTACTGTGCGCATTACAAGAACCTCTTCGAAGCCAAGGACGCTTTCCGCTTCATCAACGATGACCACCTTGGCACCATTGCCGAACCGTTCATCCCTGCCTTTGTCTGCGCTCCGTAACTCGTAACCCCTAACCCCAATCAGGCTCACTTCATGGTGGGCCTTTTTTATATGTTGGAGAGAAGCCATCTACCTACGGTCTACCTCTTTCTGTCACGTTTGTTCGCCCTGACCGCGATGTGGCGATTACACCGAGGTCGATGGGCACATCTTCCGGAACTAAGGCAAAGCGGGGCACAACCCCGCTTCCTTTTTGACCAGACTCTTTCCTAAAATTTATGCAATTTTTTAGGAATTTTGCTCTATTTTAGACTGGTAGTAAAATGGTACAAAAACGACTAAAACGAACACATTTCTGGTCTATTTTCAAGAGGTGTGAAAACGGATCAAAAAAAATGAAAATATGGTATGTTGACCTTGTAGTTGTCACACTTATATCAAAAATTTGTGACAAAAAACTCTGTTTGAGCGATTTATAAAGAAAAACTTGCATATCTCAGATTTTTTTTGTACCTTTGCGCCGTCAACGACGCAAACAAACAGAAACATGGATCGCAGAGCGTATCTTATATCGGTTTTTGACGATACGTTAGCGCATTTAAAAGTATATTAGCATGATAGACTACACAAAAACATCAGACGGGCTATATGCCTATCAATATCCTCGTGCATCGGTAACGGCAGATGCCGTGCTTTTTGCTGAGCGCGACGGGCAAATGCATGTGCTACTTATCCAACGCGGCAACGACCCATACAAAGGCTATTGGGCATTTCCCGGTGGTTTCCTCAATATGGATGAGACGGTCGCACGTTGTGCCGAGCGCGAGCTGGAGGAAGAAACAGGCATTGTTCTGACCGGTATGCAACTCTCTGGTATCTATTCCGACGTAGAGCGTGATCCACGCGGACGCGTCATCACAGCGGCTTATGCTGCTATGACCACCATGCCGGAGGCAACTGCCGCAGACGATGCCGCTGCTGCGAAATGGTGGTCGCTGAATGCGTTGCCAAAACTCGCTTTCGACCATGAGACAATTTTACGGGACGCAAAACGAGTAATGAATATTAAAGATTAAAGATATGATAGTTACCACTACACCGACCATTGAAGGTCACACCATTAAGGAGTACAAAGGTCTTGTTTCCGGAGAGGTTATCTTCGGAATGAATTTCCTGAAGGACTTTGGCGCGTCACTTCGTGATTTCTTCGGAGGACGTACTGACAGTTACGAAAAGGCCATGCTCGAAGGACGCGAGACAGCGCAGAAAGAAATGCGTGAGCGCGCCGAGAAATTAGGCGCCAATGCCATCGTGGGAGTTAGCTTTGGTTATGAGACGATGGGACAAGCCAACAGTATGATTATGATTTCCATCTCCGGCACAGCCGTAGTGATTGACTGATGAACGAAAGCCGCACATACATATCAATGTCCGACGCGGCAGCCATAGCGCATGTCACGAAAGAGACTATTCGTAACCTCTGTAAGAGGGGCGCTATTGGCTACGAAACACACGGCAACTTCTTCTATCCCTGCAAAGAGGATGTAGAGCGTTACGCTGCGTCTATTGCTACGATTCATGCATCGGAGCAGAAACTGGAGCGCTACAAACTCGAACTGCAAGAGCAGATGGAGCAACTTCGCCTTGCAAAGTCTGACGCGCAAACTCAGTTGGACGCGCTCAAACTATACCCGCACCGTATCAAGCACATTCAGGAACTGCTGTGCGCTCTCATCCCGCACTTGGATACCACTCTAAGCCCTCGTCAAGTAGAGGTCATCATGGAGATGTTGCAGGGAGGCAAGTGGCCGGATGTTTCTGCAAAACTGGGCTTAACCAGGGACAGAGCCGTTCAGATATTTGAGAAAGCTCTGGAGAAGTTGGAAGCAATGCCGGATGAGTTAGAGCGGAAGGATATGATTATCGAGGAGTTGAAGGAAGAAATCAACGATTTGAAGGAAATGAAGGAAGAGAAGCAGCGTTTGGAGAATCTTACTCCGGAAGAGAAGGAGTTACTCCTTACCCCGATTAGTTCTGACGAGCTATCGGTACGCTGCCAAAACGGACTGAAGGCTGCTGAGATCAACAACCTGTATGATTTGCTTCGTCGCAGCCATGCCGACATGCTCAAACTTCGCAACTTCGGCAAGAAGTCCCTCGCGGAACTGGAGGCATGGCTTACATCCAAAGGCCTCGCATTGAAACAAGACTGATGAAACTTGAGGAAGCCATAACGTACGCCATCATGTCGGATGGTCATGGAAAGACGACTGACCAGATAGCCGCCGCTATCAACCGCAATGCCTGGCATGTACGTAAGGACGGCAAGCCCGTGACGAGCGCGCAGGTCTATGCTTGTATTTGCCGTTATCCTTCCATCTTTACTAAAGAAGCAGGCAGGATCTGCGTAATGTTATAGAATATGGCATTTAGACCAATTTTCTAATGACCCGACGCACGATGTTCGTGCCAACCAAACTCATAT
>CADBYS010000051.1 GCA_902798965.1 uncultured Bacteroidales bacterium
GTTGAAACTATGCCCGTCTGCACATGTAGAAATTTTCGAAGGAATGAACCATGGTCAACTCCTTATCGACCATCCCGATGAAGTTGCCAAACGAATAATGAACGTTTTAGAATATGACAGAATATGAAAAAGAGCATTCAAAACATAGCCGGCTATGTGCTTGGCGGAGTGATGTTCGTAGTGCTTTTGCCGACGATTATGTGGCTGGCATCAGGAATGCCGGACATGGCTGTACATATCGGTGCGTTGCGCGCATCTTTGACAGGACTGTTGATGCTTGGCGGCCTAACGCTCAGTGTGTGGACTATTGTCTATATGAAGCGTCGTGGAAAAGGCAATCCGATGGATGCGTTCGGACATGAGGTGGCTCCTCGCACGCAACATCTGATGACAGATGGACCTTATCGTCTCAACCGCAATCCGATGCTGACCGGGACGCTTGTCTATCTCGCGTCATTTATCGTCTGGCTATGGACGTGGCAGGCAGTGTTGGTGTGGTGTATTTTCTTTGCTATCATGTTCGTACAAGTGCTGACTGAGGAGAAACGCCTCCGCCGTGATTTTGGCGATGAATACGAGTCTTATTGCCGTCGCACAGGGCGGTTTTTACCGATTGGATTTAATGGAAACAAATAGCGTAGATATTACCGCACAACTCTTTGCTTTGCAAGACCAGGCATATGCTGACTTCCAAAGCAAGTTACTGCCGACTGTCAAACGCGAGACGGTTATTGGTGTGCGGACACCGGACTTACGCAAAATGGCGAAGCAAATCTGCAAGACTCCTGCTGCGCAAGAGTTCTTGCACAGTTTGCCACATCGCTATTTTGACGAGAACCAACTGCACGCGTTTATCCTATCGGAAGAGAAAGATTTCAACACCTGTATTGCATATCTGGAGCAGTTCCTGCCGTATGTGGATAATTGGGCAACATGTGACCAACTATCGCCGTGTTGCTTTAAGAAGCATACTCAAGAACTATTACCGCTTATTCGCAAGTGGATGAGAAGCAAGCACACCTATACGAAACGCTTTGGCATAGGGAAGCTGATGCGGTATTTCTTGGACGAGGCTTTCCTACCGGAATACTTAGAGTGGGTAGCCTCTATAAAGAGCGAAGAGTATTACATCCGCATGATGCAGGCATGGTTCTTTGCCACGGCTCTTGCCAAACAATGGGATGCCACGCTGCCCTATATTGAGCAACATCGTTTAGAGAAGGATACGCACAACAAAACTATCCAGAAAGCCATTGAGAGTTTCCGTATCACAGACGAACAAAAGGCTTTGCTAAAGACCTTACGAGTGAAATGAAAAAGATACTATTCCTACATGGCTTTTATGCAAGCGGACAATGTGTTCCTGCTGTTGCGTTACGTGAAGCATTCGCAGGGCGTGCCGATGTTCTGACACCGGACTTGCCCATGCATCCACAGGACGCACTGCGTTTCATTCGCGAACTAATTGGCAGAGAAAAGCCCGACTTGCTCGTAGGGAATAGTTGCGGTGCTTTCTATGCACAGATGATTGCTCCGGTCGTTGGCATTCCTGCTTTGCTGGGTAATCCGCATTTTCAGATGTCGGAGTTTCTAATGCAGCGCATAGGTCAGCATGAATACAAGTCGCCACGCAAGGATGGCAAGCAATCATTCGTTATTGATGAAAACTTGGTCAAAGAGTTTGCTGCACTGGAGGCTACTCAATTCGACAACTGGAATCCTCAATTCCGCGATCGTGTGTGGGGATTATTCGGAGAGCAAGATTCCTTAGCGCATTTTGGAGCACTACAACCGTTCATTCCATTTCCCCGGAGGGCATACTCCCACCGCCGATGAAGTCCGCACATGGTATGTACCGTTGGCAGAGAAGATGTTAATTGAACTATAATATACAAACGAGGTGTGAGGCGTTTGTCGTTTACTATCTAAATCACTTTTGAGTGTCCCATTTCGTCGCTACCGCGCTTTTCGTGATGAAACGTGCGGTAGTTTTGTTTATGCAAGACCTTATAGGCGCGCAAGTGCAAGCGGACTTTCGAGGTGCGCGGAGCGGTTGAAGACTCGCGAGGTCGGAGAGTAAACGGAGACTTTTGAGGTCGCAAAAAGAGAAGACTTTCGGCGCTCAAAAATGGAAGACTATTACGCGCGAAAAATGAGGTGACTTTTGAGGTTATTTTGGAATAGTGGAGACCTATCAGTTTCATGCACAAAAATGCGACTTGTGATGTAAGAAAATGAGTGAGACTTTCGTCCTAAAGATTTGAGCCGACTTCGGCAATAAGTTGAAAGTGTTGACTGCATATTCCGCTCAAAAAGAGCCGATTTTGGGCAAATTAAGCAGGGCGGTTGGGGCTCTCCAGAGGGAAAAGACGAAAGATTTTGCTATCTTTCGTCGCTATCTGGCTTATTTACAGC